>CADANT010000013.1 GCA_902789345.1 uncultured Ruminococcus sp. | reverse complement strand
CGGAAACTGATCGCCCTGGCTCTTATGCACGGTAATAAACCCATTATCCGTACTATGAAATGTGCGACTGACTTTACCTTTAATTTTCACAATAAATGCCTCCTTACTAATTTGCAGATTTACACAAACAAATTAGTGGGAGGCATTTTTTAATGCAAGTAAATAACGTTATAGAATTGTTGCAATAAGTTCAACGGCTTCCTCTGCACCCTAAGCAATCTCTGCAAGTTCGGACGCATCAATATCCACCTCAAAGTTCGCTTCAGGTTCGATGGATTCTTCCATAACATCCTCGCTATCCATTGAGGTGTCCGTTTCCGGTTCTTTGACATAGGCTGTGTCCGGTTCGATATCAATTGTTTCTGCATCCTCCCCATGTGTCGTTAGTTTTGTTATTCATCTAATGTCCTCCGTTTCGTTTGAGTCTATGCGGTTGGTAGCCACTTATACTCTATTTTCGTTTGAGTCTATGCGGTTGGTAGCCACTTATACTCTATCAAAACGGAGCTTTTTCTGTCAATATCTACTTATTCTGACACTAAAGTCCGTCCATTTCACCTGCATTGCGGGTGGTTTTTTTATACCTGTATAGCAAAATGCCCGCCTGTTGCCAAGCGAGCATTTCACGATTCTGTTATTTAATATTCAGAGCTTAACAGGAAGTCAGCTATGTGCATTGTCATTATGCCCTCGTAGTTTCCTCCTGAGAACTCATCCGTTGTGAGAACATATTTGGGGTAGTTGTCGTGAATCTCCAACAAACGGTCATATTCCCGTTTTTCCGTTTTCGGAGAACGAAGCTCCTGCGTTACCTGCACATAGAGCTTTTCATTTTGCCGTACTGCAACCCTCATCAAAAATCAATCTGTTTTGCGGTTATAAACCGCAAAACTTTTCGACAATTTATCAAACTGCGGATTGCTCACTGTAAGGCGGGGTACTTAACCCTCGCCCGATTTGGTTGTCAAAGGCTGAATTAACAAGCATATCTGAATTTTTAAGTATTTTTTGCAGTAATATTATTTAAAATCAAGAAAACGCTTAGCCCTCGGCTATGGTATATTTTTTCAGTGCGGATATATACCCGGCGGCAAGCTCGCTTGGCAAGCATTTTTGGTGCATTACATAGCCTATGTGCATATCGCCGTCGGCGGCAAGCTCCAGAGCTACTATGTCCTTGCCGTTTAGCCCCTCGTCTATTACACCGCTGCACACGGTGTAACCGTTTAAGCCTATTAATAAATTAAAAAGGGTGGCCCTGTCACGAACACGAATGTTCTTTTTACCTGCAATGTCGCAGAAAATTTCCTCTGAATAATAAAAGGAATTATGCTCGCCTTGCTCGAAAGAAAGGTATGGGTACGGTGCAAGCTCCTGCAGTGAAACCGATTTTTTCTTTGCCAAAGGGTTTTTACGGCTGATAAATATGTGGGGCTTTGCCACAAAAAGCTCGGTAAACTTTAAGTCTTTTGCTTTCATTATTTTTTGCAGTACGGCTTTGTTGAAGCTGTTAAAGTACAGCACACCTATTTCGCTTTTCATTCTTGAAACATCGTCTATAATTTCATAGGTTTGCGTTTCTCGCAGTGAAAAATCATACTCTGCCTCACCGTACTGCTTAATAAGGTCTACAAAGGCATTTACGGCAAAGGAATAGTGCTGTGTAGAAACACAAAAGCTTCGGCTTCGGCTTGTGCCTTTTTTGTAGGTATCTTCAAGCAGACTTGCCTGTTCAAGCACCTGTCTTGCATACCCTAAGAAAATTTCACCCTCTTTTGACACCTCTACTCCCTTATTTGTTCGGTCAAATATAGTTATATTCATTTCTCTTTCAAGCTCTTTAATTGCACCCGTAAGACTGGGCTGTGAAATAAAAAGCTCCTTTGCCGCCTCTGTAATGCTTCCCTTTTGTGCCGCAAGCACGCAGTATTTTAGCTGTTGTAATGTCATTGCAGTAGCCCCCGATAATTTATATGATATTTAATTATAGCATACTAAATAGTCAGTGCAAACCTTTTAATTAGTCTGACAGCATAGCAATACATAATTCCGGCCCTATACAAGCTAAAAAAGCAATAAAAGCACTGCACGCCTTTATGCATATTCTGACCTAAAAGGCAGACGGCTATCTGATAAATTTCGTAAAGATAGCCGTCTGCCTATATTTTTATTTAGTTATAGGGTGTAATTTTATAAAGCCTACGGCTGATTCATAATAAGGACATCGTCCTCCCTAACAACCGTACTTCCTGTAGGGATAACAACCTTTTCGTTACGCTTAATAAGAATAACCAGCTTGTCGGAACCAAATTTAATATCCGATAAACTCTTTCCAAGCCATTTATTGTCGGCATCAATTCTTATTTCTGTTAAGTAGCCCTCAAACTCCTTATCAAGTGACGGCCCGCTTACAATAACATTGTCGTCCTGCATAATAACTGTGTCGCCCTTTGGAACAATTTGAGCACCGTTTCTTATAATCAGCGCTACAAGTACATTTGGCAAAAGGTCAATATCCTTTAGTGCTTTGTCCCTCCATGGGTGGCTGTGCCCTATTTTCAGCTTTAAAAACTGTACGGGCACTTCGTCGGCATAGTCGTTAAAGGTTTTCATAACATCGCTGTTGTTGTCAATCATATTCAGCTTATTGGATATAAACGGAATAAGCGTTCCCTGCAATGAAATTGAAAACAGCACTATAAAGAACACTACATGGAAAACATCGTTCTTAATATACGCCGGACTTACCATAGCCATTATGGCAAATACTATAGACGCCGCTCCCCTTAACCCGGACCACGAAACCAAAAGCTGTTGCTTTAGCGGACATTTAAACGGTGTAAGTATAGCAAAAACCGAAATAGGCCTTGCTATAAAGGTTAAGAACAACGCAATAGCCAATGCCGGCAGTACAATCTGCGGCAGCTGTGACGGGAACGCCAAAAGTCCCAGCAAAAAGAATATAAGTATCTGCATAAGCCCGGTAATTCCGTCAAAGAAATTAACAAGCTTTTTCTTGCTTTTAAAGGACTTGTTGCCCAGTATTAAACCTGTAATATATGTACTTAAATATCCGTTTCCGCCTATTACAGAGGACAGCGCATAAGACACCAACGCCATACTGAACACAAGAATAGACTCAAAACCGTCATTGTTGAATTTTACTTTGGTTAAAATGAAATGGCTTATAAGCGCCATAACCACACCAATAACAGCGCCGTAAACAATTTGAGCAAAAATCATATATACAATATGAGCGCCGCTTGCCTCGCCGTTCATAAGTGAAAGCACAATAACCGTAAGCATATATGAGCAAGGGTCGTTACTGCCGCTTTCTACCTCTAAAAGTGAGGCTGTGTTGTACTTTAAATTAAGCCTTTTTGAACGCAGTATAGAAAACACCGAGGCTGCGTCGGTAGAGCTGACAACAGCACCTATTAAAAAGCTTTCCAAAAGCCCAAAGCCCAATACAAAATGGCAAAATACACCGGTAATTGCCGCTGTAAGCAATACACCTACTGTAGAAAGCATTACCGCTTTTACAGCCACTGTCTTTGCCTTCTGCCAGTTTGTGCCAAAGCCGCCATAGAACATTATAAAAATAAGCGCTATAGAGCATATCCGTTCTGCAATAGAGTAGTTGTCAAACTGAATTTTAAATACTCCGTCAGAGCCGAATACCATGCCTAAAAATATAAACACAAGCAGTGTAGGCACACCCAGCTTTGCCGAAAATTTACTGGCTAAAAGACAAACTAAAATTACACCTGCTACCAGTAGCAGGTCTATTGTCATTAGCATACCTCCCTTTTAAGCTTATTAATACGGAATTATAAAAATCACCGAAAGCAAGCCGTGTTTTACATTAAGTAACAGCTTACCTATGGTATATTATAACATATTTTACATTATTTGAAAAACCGCAAAGTCCCCACCAAGACTGCAAATCAGTCGTATTGTTTTGCATACTGCCTTTGATTTTACTATAACATTGCAGTATTTTATGTAAAATGTATAGTGTGGATTTAATTTTAATTAAAAGTTTACATTTCAATGGCTTTGGTAAAGGCAATTTTAGGCTTAGAAACAAAAATGAAGATGTATGCTATTAAAATTATTGATATAGGCTAAAGCTATGACAAAGTGCGTATTTTAAGTATTTTACAGAAATTATTTGCTATAGTAAAATTAGTTCATCACAAACAAGGAGTAAAAAGTAAATGAAAACTTCAATTATCGGTTACCCACGAGTAGGTGCACTTAGAGAGCTTAAGTTCGCTACCGAAAAGTATTTCAGAAATGAAATCTCAGCAGAAGATCTGCAAAGCACTGCAAAGGAAATAAGAAAAACACAGTGGACTACACTAAAAAACAGCGGTCTTGATTTTATACCGTCAAACGACTTTTCATTCTATGACAATGTACTTGACACAGCCGTTTTGTTCAACATTATTCCACAGCGTTATAAGGATCTGGGTTTGTCAAACCTGGATACATACTTTGCTATGGCAAGAGGTTATCAGGGAGAAAGCGGCGATGTTAAAGCACTGGCTATGAAAAAGTGGTTTAACACAAACTACCACTATATGGTACCTGAAATTGACAGCAACACAGAAATCAGCCTAACAGGCACAAAGCCATTTGACGAATATAAAGAGGCTCTTGACCTTGGCGTACAGACAAAGCCAGTAATTACAGGTGCCTTTACACTGCTAAAGCTGTTAAGATATACAGATAACAGCAATGCACAGAATTTTGCCGACAGCATTATAGACGCTTACTGCCAATATTTTAATAAGCTAGACAGCTTAGGCGTACAGTGGGCACAGCTGGACGAACCATATTTGGTACATGACCTTACAGATGCAGACATTGAACTGTTTACAAAGCTATACAAGGGTATTTTACAACAGGAAGGCAATGTTAAGGTTATTTTGCAAACATACTTTGGCGATGTGCGTGATATTTACAATCAGCTTACAGACCTTGACTTTGACGCAATAGGACTTGACTTTATAGAGGGCAGACAAACAAGCTCTTTGGTAGAAAGCAACGGCTTCCCAAAGGACAAAATCCTGTTTGCCGGCGTTGTAAACGGTAAAAACATTTGGAGAAACAACTACAAGAAAACCCTCTCTGCTCTTACACAGCTTAAAAATTCAGGTATAAACACCGTTATTAATACCTCCTGCTCACTGCTTCACACCCCGTATACATTAAAGAACGAAACAAAGCTTACACAGGAGTACACAAAGCACTTTGCCTTTGCCAAGGAAAAGCTTTCAGAGCTTGCACAGCTAAAGGAGCTTTCAGAGCTTGACAGCTACGAAAGCTCACCTATCTTTGCCCACAACTCTGCACTGTTTAATGAAAGAGTAAACTGTGTGGACAAAGAGGTACAAAAAAGAGTAAGCGAAATTAAGGAAAATGACTTTACCCGTTTGCCTGAATTTGCAGAAAGAGAAAAAATCCAGAAGGAAACCTTTAAACTTCCTCTATTCCCTACTACAACTATCGGTTCTTTCCCGCAAACACTTGATGTAAAGAAAAACCGTACTGCCTTTAAAAAGGGTGAAATTTCAGAAAAACAGTATGTAGAGTTTAACAAAAATAAAATTGCAGAATGTGTAAAGCTACAAGAGGAAATAGGACTTGATGTACTTGTACACGGCGAATATGAGCGTAACGATATGGTTGAATACTTTGGCGAACAGCTAAAGGGTTACCTGTTTACAGAAAAGGCTTGGGTACAGTCCTACGGCACACGCTGTGTAAAGCCGCCTATTATATGGGGCGATGTATCCCGTACAAAGCCTATGACTGTTGACTGGTCTGTATATGCGCAAAGCCTTACCAAAAAGCCAATGAAGGGTATGCTGACAGGCCCTGTTACAATTCTTAACTGGTCATTCCCTCGTGAGGATATATCAATTAAGGAAAGCACATATCAGATAGCACTTGCTATTCGTGACGAGGTGCTTGACCTGGAGAAAAACGGCATTAAGATTATTCAGGTAGACGAAGCAGCACTGCGTGAAAAGCTGCCTTTGCGTAAATCTGACTGGTACAGTGAGTATCTTGACTGGGCTATACCTGCATTCCGTTTGGTACACAGCGGCACAAAGCCTGAAACACAAATACACACACATATGTGCTACAGTGAATTTACAGATATTATTCCTGCCATTGACAATATGGACGCAGATGTTATTACCTTTGAGGCATCTCGTTCAGACCTGCTGATTCTTGACTCACTAAAGGAAAACAACTTTAAAACAGAGGTAGGTCCGGGCGTATATGATATACATTCACCAAGAGTTCCGTCTGTAGCTGAAATTAAATCCGCACTTGACAAAATGCTTACAAAAATAGACAAAACTAAGCTGTGGGTAAACCCTGACTGCGGACTAAAAACGAGAGGCACTGCCGAAACAACAGCAAGCCTTAAAAACCTTGTTGAGGCGGCAAAAGAATTGCGAAATGAAAACTAACGAACTATTCAAGAAAAAAACTGTGCTTTCCTTTGAGGTTTTTCCTCCAAAGAAAAGCTCGCCTATAAACACTATTTACGATACCCTGGAGGGGATAAAGGATACTTCACCTGACTTTATAAGCGTTACCTACGGAGCAGGCGGAAGCAAAAACCGAAATGCAACCTTTGAAATAGCAAGTGAAATTAAAAACAAATATCACATAGAAAGCGTTGCCCACCTACCGGGAATAGGCCTTACAAAGGACGATGTTCTTGAAAAACTGGGTGAACTTCAAGATAAGGGTATTGAAAATATACTTGCCCTTAGAGGGGATATTCCCCAAGATTATGACGGCAGCGGTGACTTTAAATATGCCTGTGACCTAATTTCTTTCATAAAAGAGCACAGCAATGTAAATATTATAGCCGCCTGCTACCCTGAGGGGCATATTGAATGCGAAAGCAAAATTAAAGACATTCACCATTTGAAAACCAAGGTAGACGCCGGCGCAAGCCAGCTTATGACACAGCTATTTTTTGATAACGACTACTTCTATTCCTTTAGGGACCGTTGTAGTTTAGCCGGTATTGATGTGCCTATTGAAGCCGGAATTATGCCTGTGGTAAATAAAAAGCAAATAGAGCGAATGGCTACCCTGTGCGGTGCAACAGTGCCTAAAAAATTCAGGGCGATTATGGACAAATACAGCGACAATCCTGTTGCTATGCGTGACGCAGGCATTGCATATGCTATTGACCAAATTGTTGACCTAATTGCTCAGGGTGTAGACGGTATACATCTATATACTATGAACAACCCATACATAGCGCAAAAAATATACAGTGCTGTTCACAGGCTGATAGCATAATAAGATTATACCGCTGTATACTTCTAAAACTCCTTATTTTAAACGAATCATATATTAAAAAGTGCGATGACTAAAATTAAGTCATCGCACTTTTACTTTTTTGTATAAATACAATATATTTCTTAATTAACGGTTATTTCATAATACATTGGATAATTAATGTATCATATTGACCTATACCGTCCGATAAATCACTGTCTACTATTTCTATTCTTTCCTCAGGCGTAAGCTTGTATTGTTTTCCGTTTGCCGAAATTGTAACGGTGCTGTCCTCAACAGATAAAATCTCCAGCTCCATAATGCCCTTTTGAAAGCCGTAGCAGCCAATCATATCAAGGCGCACTACCCCTTCATTTGCTTCAATTTCTTTTTTCTGTATATAATCGTCAGAAACCGACGGCGCCCCCAAATTACCTGCACGGTATATTTTCAGGTAAGGCTCCTTTTTCTTTTCATATAAAACTGCATTATCCTTTATATGTTCAATATCAAGAATACATCCTACAGACATATCATCTGCACTGCCCTGCGCCGAAAGGGTTGGTAAATAATCCGCAAGTGCCTTTGCCGCCTTTTCTTCTGTTTCGTCGGCAAAGGAGGTCATTACCACACGGTAAAAATTATGCAAATGCCTTTCATTTGTAAAGCTGTCGTCAATGCCGTCGCTGCCTACAAATACGGCGGCAGGAAGCTCACGGCTGAAGAAATAGCGAAATTCACTGCCGGCATTGGAATCGCATATAGATGTTGTAATATTTAAAAAGCACTGCTCATCCCACGGAATAGGCTCGGAATCAGCTCCCACTTTGTCAAACACAACGCATTTTCCGTCGCCAATATGAACGCCAAACCAAAAGTCCTTGGTAACCACCACACCTATAAGTGTAGCGCCGTATGCAGACTGTACCTTTTCGCCCTTTGTATAGCGAGCCTTAGCCTTGTGGGACACCTCTGCCATTTCCTCCTCTGTAAAAGGATTTGCGGCAATATCCTCATCCACAAGAATATTCCAGTTAGTTACCACACTGCGCATAAACCAACGCATTTGTTCGCCAATTTGCTTGTCTGTTTTGCACGCATTCAGTGCATCGGCAAAATTTTTGGCCTTGTTTTTCAGAAAAGTTTCTGTTGAATGTTCCTTTGGCTCCTCCTCCGAAAGTGCAAATGCATTTTCTACACAGCAGCAAAAGGCCTCTGAGGCAAACCGGCTTCCCCTGTCAGAACGGAAATAATCCTCACCGCCGTGGCCGTCTGAAACAACTGCCAGCGTATAGTTTTCCGCCTCTATGCTCATAGAATAATCCTGACAAACCGTTCCTTTTTTAATGTGGGACGCACCTATGCTTGTAAAATGAAAGCTGCGGTACATATTAATCACCAATCCCAATCTTCCTGATTTTCAGAGGAAACAGGGGTGTTTGCAATTTCTACGCCTCCTACAGGATCCTCTGCAACGGTAGTCTTAATAGCCTCAATGGTATCATTTTGTTTATTGGTTGCCTGGTCCACGCCACCTTTGCCTACGCCGCTGGACTTTGAGCCTATCTGTGAGGCTGTAACGGAAACAAAACGAATCATCTTTGTAAGGGCCTCTGGAGTATGAACTGTAATTACGGCTTCTTTGTTACCGGTAAATTCAGCCAAAACATCTTTGTTGGCGTCGTCACCTATAGCAACAGCTACTTTAATGGCCTTTTTAAACCAGTTGTTTTCCTTAAGCCTGCCAAGCTCCTTTTGGTACTCGTCGGTAGGCTCACCGTCGGACAGCAGGAAAATTGCCGGGGCAAAAGAACCTGCCACATCACTCATAAAAGCCTTGCGGGAAAGCTTTTCATTCAGCATTTTGCACATTTCACCAAAGTCGGTTAAACCGTCTGCATTCAGATGATTCCACCTGAAATCTGCGGCATCCATAGGTGCCGGCGTTATCCAACGAGCACCGTTTGAAAATTCAAGTACGGCAATTTTAATTGCTGCATCTGCGTTATCGCTTGAAAGCTTGTAAATTTCCGGAATAACCTCTTCTACTGCAGAATTCAGCGTTCCTATTTTGCTTCCGTCCATACTGCCTGATGTATCCACCAGAAAGAATAGCGTCATAGTTCTGCGTGCAACCTTTACCGCATTTTCGTATATACCTGCCATTGTAATTTCCTCCGAATTTAAAATTTTATTTACTGTATTCTATAATTCCGATACTGTTTGGAAAATGAATTGCTTTTATTGCCGTTATAGGGGCAATTTGACCCTTGGCAATAGGCTTAAGGGTACCGTCAAGTGTTTCTACATTCCACACTATATCGCTGACATTTCTAAGTCCCCACATTGCCGGATTTTTAGGATTGCGTTCTACCTCGCCTATAACCTGGGTAAAATCGTCACTATCTTTATCAATATGACATCGGTACATTTTTACACCAGGGAACAAAGCCAAACCATATTTATGATTATGGCAGTTTAGAACAGGAGGTTTTGGTATTTTCTTGCCACAGTTGACGCAGTTTGCATCGCCTGCAACATTAATAAAGGTTTCCGACCCGCAAGGACAGGTGATAATTGTATCACGAAGTCTTGTAAAGGCAAGCTGCCAGTCATTGTCTGTCATACGGGTTGTTTTACCTGTCATAGCGTCTTTTGAAAGCGCCGTAATAAATTTATTTTGAATAAATTGCGGATACAGCGGCCAGAATTTTATAGCATTGGAATGAACTCCACGCACCGGTCTGTTACTGTCGTCTGTAGGGTCATAAATAAATATAGGGTCTTTGCCGTAATACTTTAGCTCCAGCTCCTCAGTAAGGCAAGGTGCCTCCACAACACGCTTTCCCTCAAGAGGGTGGTCAAGGAATAGCAAACGGAACAGCACCACAGCCAAAGAAAATCGGTCTGTCATAACATCGGGGCGCTTTAGGTTGCGAACTACCTCCGGCGCCATATATCTGGCCTTTCCTGCAATTCCCAAGCTTTCACCGTATGGTGCAACATTGTCATTGTCGCAAATAAGAACATCTCCGTTTGTAGGGTCAATAAAAAAGTTGCCGTCATTCAAATCCTGATAAGAAAAACCGTTGCGGTGCAGCTCACGGAACCCGTTAGTAATATTCAGTGCCGCATTAACCGCTGACGAAAGGGATTGAAAATGAACTTTAGCTAAAAGAAAATCAGAGAATTCACGGTAATTCTTTGGACGAAGCTCCATAATATAGCCAAAGCTGCCGTCTACAGGCTGGGTAAGGTACAGCGGCCACAAAAAGGCTTTTGTGGGAGCGCCCTTATTTACATTATTTTCAAGATTTTGGTAGAATTTCTTTGGGTTTTGCACGGCTCCCTTATGGTACCATTTTAGGGCGTATTCCTTACCGCCTATGGCAACACGGTAAACTACACCTTGTCCCCCCTCGCCAAGCTTTTGGATAATTTCCGCATAAGAACCGTTGGCTAAGGGAATTTTATATCCTTTTGGATAATACTCTGCCATATTCTAATCTCCTTTCGTTTTACATTAAGGACTATTTAAAATTGTCAACCGATAAAAATAACTAAAGCACCTGTATTTATGATTCTGCCTGAACAGCCGCGCTGTCGTCAAAGCCATAATCCTTTATCCACTCCACAGCCGGAGCATAACATAACTGTGCGGCTTCTGCTATCCACTGTGCCGCTTCGTTCATATCCTGAGGGCGCTCTCTGCCCAGTTCATAACAAATACCGAGTTGATACATAGCATAGGGCTTTCCCGATTTTGCGGCCTTTATAAGCTTTCTCATTTTTTTACTTTTACTCATAAGTCTGCCTCCTTTGGCATAGTAACCGTAGATATTTAATGAACTGTTTTCTTTCTAAAAAACATCAAATCCAAAGTGTAACAAAACCTCGTTTATATCAAAAAAGTCATATATTTTTTTATCAATACAAAATGCAATTATTAAGTCATAGTCGTTGGCAGGTGAAAGGCTGTAACCGGCGGAAGACAACAACAGGTCTGCCTCATCACGACTTAACTCCAGAGCCAAACAAAGGGCAATTACTGTTTTTTTACTTGGAATATACTTCTCGTTACAGCGGATTTTAGAAAACAAGCGTCTGTCTATGCGGGCTTTTTTATATATGTCACTGTCGTGCTGTTCTGTACGGTCAATAAGCAGAAAAAGCCTTTCGTTAAAGGTGAGATTACGGTTAAACTGCAAATAAAAATCCACCTCGCCGGCATCAATATCCATTAACTTGAAGTTTGGCTGGCACAGTTTTTCTGCTTCTGTCTGCGTATCTGCACCTCCCCTTTTCATATATAACTTACATTCCTGTATTAAACTCTTGCTCAATTTTCTTCACCTGTCTTAAAATTCCTGTTCACATACAGTTATACATAAATTTACATATAAAACAAGCATTTTTATTAATACCTAGATTTTATTAATCAAAATGGACTTTTGGATTCATAATTATTTCAGACCTCCAAAACACGCCGTATTCACTTAATAATTTGGCTTTTAAATCAATCCTCTCAAAGGTGTGCATTTTATCAGCCCCGGCCTCGTCCATTTTGCGTTCAACCTCATCAATAACCGACAAATATTTTTCGCTTAACTCAATAGGGTCACGCTTAATAGAAGGATAGTTTTTTGAAACCTCTTCTTCAATTTTTATACGGCTGTTTTCCGGCAGTATTTCTGACATTAGTTTAGACAAGTCTTCACAGGTATCCTTTTTATAGTAATTGCGAAGTCTTAGCGCCCTGTAGTAATCATCGTCACAGCCATCCTCTGTAAGTGAATATCGGTTATACAGCTCTGACTGTAGTTCCAATACCCTTTTGCACATTTCTTCGGCATAAAGCACTCGGCACATTTTTTCGTACGAACCTGCCAAATACCTAAGTACAGATATACTGTCAGTCAGTGTGTCCTTGTCGTAAGGCTGTTCGGTATCAAGATGATTTTTGACAATATCCTGCATTACCTTTAAATACGGAGTGTCTTTATATGTAGGCGCTGAATATTCGTGCTCTTTCCCGTCCTCAATTTTCTGCAATAACTCTACCAGTCGCTTTTCATCTTTTTCTGTGTATGCCATATGTACCTCCTGACCTGTTAGCGGTTTATGCTGTATGGTTCTGTTAATGTGCTCTTTTAAGGCATTTTTAATCTTTATTTCTTTGTATCAAAACCCTTGTTTAATCTTTCTATTGCCTCCGGCATACCGGCATTGGCGGCAACTTCGCACATTGATTTAGCCTCTTCTGCGGTAATCCCTTCAACATTATGGTCCCACAGCACAGAAAACGCATAGCAGGAAAACAAATTGCCTAACTCCACTGATTTTCGCAAAAGGTCAATTCCCTTGCCGCAATCCGGCTCACAGCCCTGACCAAATATGTACATCATTGCAAGCTGTCCCATAGCTCCACGGTGTCCAAGCTGGGTTGCTTCTGAAATGGAATTAAATGCAGAGTCCCAATAGCCGTTTGTAATTAATGTCATTCCCTCGGTGTACAGCATTTCCGCCCGTTCTTCCGGTGTTTGTTTTTTCTTTCTAAAAGGAAATAGTCCCATATTATATACCTCCAAACACATAGGGCAGTATTCCAGTAAACACATACCCTGCCACAGTTTTTATTCTAAAAATATTGTATCATACTATATTTATTTTTATGTCGCCTCGGCGATGACAAATTAGGTACTGCATACGCTTATTGTAATCGCAGACTGCAAGACATTCATCTTGCAAGCATTATACCATAAAGCTTACTATTTTACAATAGAACACCGTAATTTTTTAGTAATCATTCACAATCAGCCCACATAATTTATAATATACATTAAGCATTAGCGTAATATTATTAATATTTTTTCATTTATTGCAATATTAAACACCGTATTAAGAAAAACTGCCTAAATATATTTTGACAGTTTATTAAAATATATTTATATTTTACAGTAACAACAAAAAATAGGCTGTTATACTGATATTTCCCCAAGCGTTTGCTAAGGGTGCATATCATAATAACAGCCTTTTTCATACACATATAGATGTGTATGTGTATACATTATAATTTATATAGCCAAACTGTAGATTTCTGCTACCTCCTCTTTGCTGAATACCTTTGGTGCATTACTAAGATTGCCGGCGGATATTTTCATACAGTTGTCTGTCATCCACTGAACATCGTCCTGCACAATACCAAGGTCACCCAGCTTAACATCAAGGTCAATGGCTTTTAAGAATTTTCTGATGCTGTCGGCACAGTCGGTTTCGTCTTTGCCGCCCAAAATTTTAGAAACCTCTGCAAACTTCTGCGGAAGTGCCGGTGCTAAGCGGTCAACTATAATAGGCGTAAGTGCCGCCAAGCCTCTGCCGTGCACAATATTTTTTAAGCCGGAGGCAGGGTGCTCCAGTCCGTGTGTCGCAGAAACTCCGGCAACACCTATTACCATACCGCCTAATGTAGCCGCCAGACTGACCGCCTCCCACGCCCTGTCGTTGTCATAGCCTTCCATAAGCATTGGCAAATTCCTTGCAATAAGCTTAATACCCAACAGTGCCTGTGCGTCTGTAAGAGGATTTGCCTTTTTGGAGGTATATGCCTCTAGTGAATGCGTAAAGGCGTCAAAGCCTACCGAGCACAGAATATGCTTCGGCATAGTTTTCATAACCTGCGGGTCAATAATAGAAACAGTGGGTAAAATATTCATAGTGTACAGTGCTTTTTTGTCCTTTGTTATGGGGTTGGTTAAAACCGCAATTTGGTTACCCTCACTGCCTGTTCCACAGGTTGTAGGTATTAAAATAATTGTAACAGCCTTTTTGCCCTGCTTTAACCCAAAAATATAGTCTGATATATCCCCATCGTTATTCATACAAAAGGCTATGGCCTTGGCTGCGTCCATAATAGAGCCGCCGCCTACTCCTAAAACAACATCACAGCCCTCTGCCCTTGCAAGCTCTACCCCCTCGTACACCGTAGAGGTAAGCGGGTTTTGTGTAACCTTGTCAAAAACCACAGAATCTACGCCGCTTTCTGTCAGCCTTGACACTACCCTGTCAAGAAGTCCCGACCTTTTTGTACTGCTGCCGCCTGTAACAACAAATGCCTTTTTGCCGTAATTCTTACATACCTCGCCTGCAAGCTCCGACTTTCCACTGCCAAACATAAGATTTACGGGAAGTGCATAATTAAAATCCATTAAAACTACCTGCCTTTAAAAAATTATTGGGGCTTTGGCAAAGGTTTTATTCACCTCTGCCTGCCCCAAGCTCACAGTCCTGCGACTGTGTATTAAATAAAATTTAATTTACAATTACTTTTCCAGTGCCTTTACCGACTCGGCAATAATTTCAGCCGCCTTGTCGCAGTGCTCCTCTGTAAGAATAAGCGGCGGCACCATACGGATAATGTTACTGCCTATGGCCGTAACAATCAGCTTTCTGTTAAAGCACTCGTGCTTAATATCTACTGAATTGTAGCCGTCTTCAAATTCAACGCCCACGAACAGTCCCAAACCACGAACATCCTTAACATGAGGAACAACCTCTCTTAGCTTTTTCCTGAAGTATTCGCCCATTTTCTTTGCATTGCCGGCTAAATCTCTATCCAACAGTTCGCCTATTTGCGCCAGTGAAGCCGCACAGGCTACAGGGTTACCGCTGTATGTACTGCCGTGAGAGCCGCTTGTAAATGCCTTTGCCACCTCGTCTGTAGCGCAAATAGCGCCTATCGGCAAGCCGCCGCCCATAGCCTTTGCCATTGATACAATGTCCGGTTTAATGCCGTAGTTCATATACGCCATAATTTCACCTGTTCTGCACCAGCCTGCCTGTACCTCGTCAAGGCAAAGCAGTAGACCACGCTCGTCACACAGCTTTCTTAAGCCTGTCATAAACTCCTTGGTAGCCGGGTGTACACCACCCTCGCCCTGCACAGGCTCAATCATAATTGCAATGGTGTTTTCTGTAATTGCGTCCTCAAAAGCCTTTAGGTTATTGAACTCAGCATACTTAAAGCCCGGCGTCATAGGACCAAAGCCCTTTTGAATTGCCGTGTCAGGCTGACCTGTAGCCGACATAGAGCCAAAGCTTCTGCCGTGGAAGCCCATTTTAGCAGTAACAATTTCGTATTTGGCAGGGCCATATTTGTCCACACCATATTTTCTGGCAAGCTTAATCATAGCCTCGTTTGCCTCTGTACCGGAGTTTTGGTAGTAAATCTTGTCCATACCGATAGTATCGCAAATTTTCTTTGCAAGCAATGCCTGCGGAATTGTGTACGGGTAGTTGAAGGTATGAATCAAATCTGCCGCCTGTGACTGAATAGCCGCAACAACCTTTTCGTTACAGTTGCCGGTACTGTTTACCGCAATACCTGCGTAAAAGTCAAGGTAGGCATTGCCCTTTTCATCGTACAAATACATACCCTTTCCGGTTTCGGCAATAAAGTCAAAACGCTCGTAGGTTTCAATCATATATTTCTTTACTAAGCCCTTTAGTTCTTCTGCTGTAAGTCCTGTTTCACTGAGTTTCATAATAAATTCCTCCAAAGCTTATAATTTCTTTATTCCAAGATAGTCCATCTTTATTTTTACATAGCTTTCTATCAGCTTTACGCACTGCTCTACTCCAACCTTTTCACTGTTAAGGGTAAGGTCGTAGTTAATAGGGTTTGTCCAGTAGTTGCCCTTTGTGTAATACTTGTAGTAGTTGGCACGGTACTTGTCTGTTTGAACTATGTTTTTTTCTGCCACAGCCTCGTTTACCTGCATACGCTCCATTGTTCGTTTTAGGCAGAAATCACGAGGTGCTTCAATATAAAGGCTTATTACATTGTCCTTGCCTCTTAATATCCAGTCGGCACATTTGCCTACTATTACACAGGACTGAGTTGCCGCAAGCTCCTCTATAATTTTCCTTTGGTATTCAAACAGTGTATCGTCCGATACAAACTTGCCCTTAGTAATGTAGCTTCTGGCTCTTGGCAAGCCCTTCATAAAAGCCGCAAAGCCGCCTTTTTCTCTTACCCTTTCATTTACCTCGTTAAAAAGCTCCTCATCAAGTCCGCTTAGCTGTGAGGCAAGTGTAAGAATTCGGTTTTCATAACAGGATATTCCCAAATCCTTTGCAACTCTTGAGGCAATTTCCTTGCCGCCGCTGCCAAAGCCACGGGCAACAGTAATAACAATATTATCCATTTGCCACAGCCTCCGTTTTTTCTGTTTGATCCTTTAAAAATCTTGAAAGGAATTCTCGTGTTCGTGGGTTCTTTGGGCTGTAGAAAAGCTCATGCGGAGGTGCGTCCTCTACAATATAGCCTCTGTCCATAAAGATTGTTCGTGTAGAAACATCTCTTGCAAATGCCATTTCGTGTGTAACTATAATCATAGTAAGTCCTGTATGGGCAAGCTCCTTCATTACATTCAGAACATCTCCTACCATTTCAGGGTCAAGGGCTGAGGTTGGCTCGTCAAAGAGCAGTACCTCAGGATTCATACAAAGTGCCCTTGCGATGGCGACACGCTGCTTTTGTCCGCCGGAAAGCTGTGACGGATAGGCGTTAATGTACGGTGCCATACCTACAGACTTTAAATTTTTAATGGCTCTTTCAAATGCTTCTTTTTTTGATTCGTGCAGTACGGTTGTAACTGCAAGCATACAGTTTTTAAGAACCGTCATATTTTCAAAAAGGTTAAAGGACTGAAACACCATACCTACCCTGGAGCGGTATTCGTTTATTTCCCTCTGCTTTTCCTCAACCTCCTTGCCGTTGAAGTAAATTTTACCGTCTGTTTGCTGCTCCAGCTTGTTTATGCAGCGAAGCAAAGTAGATTTACCCGAACCTGACGAGCCTACAATGCATATAACCTCGCCCTTTGCCACAGCAAAGTCAATTTTACGCAAAACCTGGTGGTCACCAAAGGACTTGCTTAAATTTTCTATAGAAATAACCTTAGCGGCTGTTTTTTCTGACATAACCTATCCCTCCTTATGCTGTACCTTCCATATATTCCACTGCAAGTGTATAGGCCTTCTTTTTTGCCAGCTTCTTTTCCAAAAGTAGGAACAAGCGGTTTAGTACAAAGCAAATTACAAAGTAAATAACGGCAATTACCAGGTAAGCCTCGAAATACTTGTAATATGTACCGCCGGCTGTTTTTGCAACAAGGAACAGCTCCGACACGCCTATAACATTTAACACTGAAGTCATTTTTAGGTTTGTAAGGAATGTATTTACCATTTCAGGTACAACATTTTTAAATGCCTGCGGCAGCACCACTCTGAACATTGTAAGCATAGGCGACATACCAAGTGACCAAGCACCCTCTTTTTGTCCCTTATCAACGGAGTTTATACCGCCTCTTACTGTTTCTGCCATATATGCACCGGTATTTAATACTACAACCAAAATACCTGCAAGTGCCGGAGAAATCTTAATATCTGCCTGAAGCATACCGTAGTAAACAATCATACCCTGTACAATCATTGGTGTGCCTCTGAAAATTTCTACATATACTACGCAGACAATCTTAACTACTCTCATAACAATGCGCTTGACTATGTTGTCCTGCTTGTTAATTTTAATATCCTGAACCATACCTACCAGGTAGCCCAGAATAAAACCAAAAAATGTACCGATTACGGCTATATATAATGTAGTCCATAGTCCCTCAAGGAACATAAACTTGTATTCGTTGGCAAGATATACAATCCATTCTAAAATGTTACTAGGATCAGTAAAATTCATACTTTATTCTCCCCTTTACTAAAAGCTTTCTTAAACACCTGTGGCTGCCGTAAAGGCAACCACAGAACCAGTTGTCATATTTTTATGGTGTTTAAGCCGCCGGCTGAGCTGCTATAGCCTCTTCCATAAGCTTGTCCATATCGTCCTTATTGTTCCAGCCAATGTCATCCATTGCCTTCTGAATTTTATCTCTAAGCTCTGTATCATTCTTTCTTGTAGCTATACAAACATTTGTCATTTCCTGGTCGTTCTTAAAGGCGTCGTCCTTGTCCAGCTTAATCATCTTTAAATCCTTATTTGTAAGCAAAGCTGATTCTGCTGTAGGTACATCAATAACAGCTACATTTGCAACTCCGTTTGAAACCGCCATAAATACTTCACCGGTTGTTTCGTAGTTTGAACCAAGCACACCGTCCGGAATCTGGTCTAGCAAATCAACCCAGCCTGTACCAAGCTGTGTAGTTACCTTTACATTCTTGCCCTTTAGCTGCGATAAGCCTGTAACCGAAGCAAGGTCTGAATCTGCCTTTACAACTATACAGTTATCTCTGTAGTAATAAGGCTCTGTAAATGAGTAGGATTTTTCTCTCTTAGCTGTTTTACCCATACCGGCTATAATACAGTCATATTCTCCTGAATCCATTCCAAGTCCGATTGAATCCCACTCAACCTTATGTACCTCTAACTCCATACCAAGCTGGTCTGCTATCTTTTTAGCTACCATAACATCATATCCGTAGGCATATGTGTTCTGGCCATATATCTTTACAGCCTTGTCACCGTTTGAAACGGTTTCTGTTGACTGTGTCCAGTTAAACGGTGCGTAGGCGCATTCCATACCTACCCTAAGCACCTTTTTATTTGCGGTGTCCGTAGTTGCGGCTGAACTGCTTTCATTAGATGAGGTCGAAGTATCTGAACCTCCGCAGCCTGCAAGCATTGTTACGCTTAAACAACTTACCATTGCCATTGCCATTACTTTTTTGATTGTTCTTTTCATTTCTATCCTCTCCTAATTAATTGATAATGATAAAGGCGTCACTCACAAAATGCTGACCTATCAACATTTTTAAGTGACGCCTTTGTCGCTGATTTTTTGGGCTTAAGCCCATACTGCTTATACCATAAGAAAATCAAGCCTTTAGGGGCTGTAGCACAAATTAATTAAACATATCTACAGGAAAAAGCTTTTCTGTAAACAAAAAAGTCACTTTAAAGTTTATCGCATATAATAGCTGCGATTCTTCTAAAAGTGACGCCTTTGTCTAATTAACTTGCATAATCAAGATGTATTTTCTATTTGGTATGGGTAAACTATAGCACTTGCTGCAGAATTTTGCAAGTTCATTATGTAATTTATGCTAAAGTTTGTAAATTGACTACCAACAGGCTTTATTAACCGGGGTTATTTATATTAAATTTTACAACTTGACAGTTCATAGCTTTGTTTCGAAGTTTAAATAAATTAAACTACAGCACAAGATAAATCTTGCCATTTTTATTTTTTAATTTATTTTTGTGCTTGCATTTACCGCCGGTTTTTAAACAGAAATATTTAATCGGGAAATTTTTTAAAACCTAAAAAGGGCAGACACCGGATATAACCGTGTCTGCCCTTGCAGTAGTTAGAATATTTCAATTAAAAAGCAACTAAATATTTATATTAGTACTGCGCACCATACTGTGCCAGGTAATTTTTCATAGAGTATAAATACTCCTTACCCTCAATAACGCCGCTTTCAATAGCGCCGATAATGTCTTTAATGGTAACAATAGAATAAACTTTTACACCAAACTCGTCATATGCTGACTGCACTGCACTTTTGTAGCTGTCAAGGGCTTTTTCCATACGGTCAACAGTAATAACCATACCTGTTACATTAACATCGGCAGCTGATTTTAGCTTTGGCAGTACCTCTCTTAAAGCTTTGCCGGAGGTCATAACATCATCGATTACAACTACCTTTTCACCATCTGTTAAAGTTCTGCCTACAAATGTGCCGCCCTCGCCGTGGTCTTTAACCTCTTTTCTGTCAAAGCAATAGTTTACACTTGTGCCAAACTTATTAAACAAAGCAACTGTAGCGCTTACTGCAAGAGGTATGCCCTTGTATGCCGGGCCAAACAGGGTTTCAACATCAATGTTGTTGTCCTTTATACACTCTGCGTAATATTCGCCAAGCTTTGCAAGCTGTGCGCCTGTTTTGTAGTTACCTGCGTTAATAAAATACGGTGCCTTTCTACCGCTTTTTAGAGTAAACTCTCCAAAGGTAAGCACACCGCTGTCAACCATAAACTTAATAAAACTTTCTTTATATGTCATTGCCGAACAATCCTTTCAACACTGTATTTTCTACATTATACCACAATAAACCGGCATTTTTCAAGAGCCGACATAGTCTCTCATATTACGCCTATATTTAGAATTTTATAGATAAAATTAAACAAATTATAATAAATGCTTGAAAATTAACTATTAGTTTGTTATAATTGGTTTGTAATCCAATTATAAATTAGAAAGGAGAATGTCTATTGGCAAGAAGATACGACAGCGAAAATGCAAAAAGAAGAATACTTTCAGCCTGCGTAAAATTATTTATAGAGCAGGGCTACAACCAAACCACAATGTCAGAAATTTTAGCTCTTGCAGATGTGTCAGCCGGCACATTTCAAAACATTTTTCGCACAAAAGACGGCGTATTAATGGAGCTTGTTCAGTTTATGTTTGAAAACCAGTTTGACTTTGCCAATAAAATTATAGACCAAACAGGTGCTGCCGCAAACGCCGTTATGCTTTATGCAACAGAAACAGCTATTCAGCTAACCATTGCAGAGCTAAACGAAAATTTGCGTGAAATTTATATTGAAGCATATACCTACAAAGAAACAGCCGAATATATACATCAGCAAACATCAAAGAAGCTGTACGAAATTTTCGGTTCCTACCTCCCTAACTACAGCGAAAGTGATTTTTACGAGCTGGAAATAGGTTCGGCAGGAATTATGCGGGGATATATGGCAAGGCCCTGCGACATATATTTTACTCTTGAAAAAAAGCTTGAGCGTTTTTTAACAATGAGTATGGGTGCATATTCCGTACCTAAAGAAGAACAACAAGCGGTGCTAAGCTATATAATGAATATTGATGTAAAAAATACTGCAAATATGGTTATGCAGTATTTGTTTAAATCACTGGCAATGAAATTTGACTTTTCACTTACAAAGTAAAAACAGAACGGAGGATATAATATGAAAAAGGTAATTATATGGGCTCTTGTATCTATATTGGTACTTCTACTTGCTGCAATAATCACATTTGTATGCATATATTTTACAAGATTCCAAACCATATCAACTATTGAGAAAATAACAAACTATGACGAATACAACCTGTACCGTATGGATATTAAGTACGATTACAACCTTGACAATGTTATTAATTACGGTATTGACGACACACAGTCCCTTGTGGACGCTATAGTTAAAGAATCACTGCCGCTGCTGCCTATACATATGGATGTACCGGACTTCGGATGCAGTGCATTCTCTATTAAAGATACCGACAGCAATGTACTTATGGGCAGAAACTATGACTTTAAAAACGATTCATCGTCTATGCTGCTTTACTGTACCCCAAAGGACGGCTACAAGTCGGTAGCATTTGCGGCACTGGACAATATATCTGCAAACGCCGCCGACAGCAGCATTAAAAGCAAGCTTGCATGCCTGACAGCACCCTTTGTATGCCTTGACGGTATGAACGAAAAGGGTGTATCCATAGCAGTTCTTACTCTTGACAGTGAGCCTACTCACCAAAAAACAGGCAAGCCTACCATCGCAACCTCTTTGGCTATTCGCCTTGTACTTGATAAGGCAGATACTACCGAAAAGGCCGTTGAACTGCTAAAGCAATACGATATGCTTGCAAGTGCCGGCAGGGATTATCACTTTTACATTACCGACGCTTCCGGTGACGGCAGAGTTGTAGAGTACGATTGTGACAGCAAAACAAGAGAGCTTGTTGCAACTCCTGTACGAACAGTTACAAATTTCTTTGAAATGTACAACGATAAGGTTTTGCCTAACCAGAAAAACGGTAATTACGGTCACGGTAAGGAACGCTACGAAAAAATTGAAGCAATTTTCAATAAAAACAAAGGCGCATACACAACTGACATTGCATGGGAGGCCTTAAAGTCAGCTTCTCAGCTGCCAACGGAAGGAGATGTTACAAGTAATACACAATGGTCTATTGTTTACAATGATACCGATTTAACCGCACAGGTAGTTATTCGCAGAGATTGGGACACTGTAACTGCCTATGACCTAAAAAACAACACCATAGAGAAATAAAACCCGATAGTTTTATTAAGGAGATGAGGTAATATGAAAAAAAGAATAATTTCCGCAGCAATGGCGCTTATAATGAGTGCTTGTATGTTGCCTACAGGAATACTTACAGGGGCCGCTTACGACGAAGAGCCTACAGAAAGCCTGGAATCTATAAACGACAGAATTAAAAATTCCGCCGAAAGTTTTTATGAAACAACGGCAGCGGAAAATACAGACTGGAAATCAACCACCGTCACTATTATAAACGGCGCTATGTCTAAAATACCGGTTGAAGGTACGCCTGCCAAAATAGGAATTTGGGTGGGGCAAAAGTTTTTGGATAATCTGGTTAATTCATCAAAGCCTGACGACACAGAACAGATTCTATCGGCTATAAACTCGTTAAATCAACAAAATCAAACTACACTGCTTAAGCTTGACCAGCTAAGCGAGCTTGTAAAGGACCAGTCAAAGCTTAATGCTATTAACCATTATTACAACGGCAACAATGTTCTGTTTTCAAAAACAAAATTATATATTGCCGATTTGCAAAACACCGAAGGTCTTACTGACAAGCAAATAGAAGAAAACCGCAAGAACACCCTGGTGTGGTCTATTGGTGACACAACAAAAATTAAAGAGCTTAACTTTGGCGAAAAGTCGTATTTTGACCAAGAGGTATCTTCTTTGGGAGAAAAACTTCAAGATACGGTTTACTTAATAGACGGTAGCTGCTCGCCGCTGGATTTAATGAACAATTATTCTCTACAGCATTTTAAATGGGAACACCAGGGCTACGAAATGCGTGAAAAATACTGGTCATCACTTGCTAACCTTTATATGACATCGGCAAACATTATGTATACATCACTAAACGCAAGAATTGAAGTATATGAAGACAAATACGGCGAAGGCTCTGCTAACCTACTCCGTGGAAAGCTTACGGCATTGTTAGACACCAACAAGATAATTAAAGAGCTTGCAGAGCAAACAACCGTTACACAACTACCCGACAATTTACGCCGCTACCAGGTTCCGGGGCACGAAATAACCCTTTGCAGAGAGGCAAGAAAGCAAACCCTGCCTTACCTTAACGCAGGCCCAAACGATTTTAAATGCCCTAGCGATAGAAAAACCAATAAGCACTGGGATTCGTTCTATATGTACACGGATAAAAACAAAAAAACCTACGAAGCATTATCTGAAAAGTATTATAGAGATATTTATAACGACTACAACCCAAAAGGCTCAACAGAAAAGGTTTCACTATACGATATTTTCTTCTCCTCAGAAAACGGTGATTTTATCAAGCCGAAAGAAAGTAAAGGCTCTATGGACTGGATGTTCGTTACCAACGACATAAAAACCGTATATTCACAATCAAAAACTATTTTCGGTCAGGTCACAAATGAATACTGGACAGTAGCAGATGTACTTTTAAATTCAAAGGACTGCAGCTATGTTGAATGGCGGCATGGCGGTGATAAAAAAATGCAGCTTAACAATAGATACAGCGTTATTGCCAGAATGTCAGACGGCGGCCGTTTCTACACCTATATTCCTAAGGAATACTGTGACAGCTTTATTATGGTTATGCCGGCAGAAAACCCGTCTAACACCGTACCGGGAAGCGGCTCAGGTCAGGAGGTAGTTGAAGTAACCGTAGATGATACAACTACACCTACAGAGCATACTCACAATCTTGAGTGGAAAATTGACCAAAACCCTACAAATGAATCTACAGGGGTTAAGCACCTTGAGTGTACAGTATGCGGACTAAAAGAAGAAGCTGTAACAATACCTAAGCTTACAGGTGGCAATGCATCTCAAAACACCTCAAGTACAGTAAAATCTCCAAAAACAGGCGGCAACAGCTACATTGTTGTTCCTGCCGCACTGCTTGCAATTTTATCCTCCGCCCTTGTCGCAGGCTGTGTCAGAAAGAGGCGTAAAGTAAAATAATCTTTAGCGGCTCTATTCTATAATAAGAGTTAAAGCAAAAAAGCCTATAAAATAAATTATAAATAAAAAATTTCCTTTCAAGCAATAACCAAAATAAAAAGCTTAAAAGGAAGTTTTTTAAGAAGCATCATTGCCCGCAGTTCCTACTCTTAACAGGAAACTGTGGGCAATGTTATGTTTTTAATATTCTGTATTAATTTTTGTCTACATTATTTAAGAAAAACTTTTTAGATTTGCTGCAGAAAATATAAAGCCTGTATAAAGTTGAAACTGTAAATGCCGCAAATACTGCTGTTAATACCATAAATCCAAACAGAGATTATTCCTTTTTTAACTCCTCCCACTGTGGTCCAAGCTCCAAAGAGCCGTCCTTTGAGCCGACAAAAGTATCTCCGTTACGGTATATATGTTCATAAGCCACATCAGCTTGGTAGCTGTTGCCACCATAATCTGTAAATCTGTTAACTCCTCTTATTCCGTCAGAGCTATGGTCGATA
The DNA here is from genome assembly GCA_902789345.1 of uncultured Ruminococcus sp. Lineage (GTDB taxonomy): Bacteria > Bacillota > Clostridia > Oscillospirales > Acutalibacteraceae > CAG-964. Next base: position 21,695 of record CADANT010000013.1, on the reverse strand, counting down.
ATTCTATCCATCTGTTGGCTATGCTCCTGGCAGGCAGAATTTACGATATTGGAAGTTTCGGACAGAGTTTGTGAAATATGTTGAGATGCCCGTATTGCGTTCTGCTGGCGAGTCATCATACCGTACATTTCTGCCTGATTTGCGTTGCGCAATTCCTCGTCCTGAAGTGCATAATACACCGGGCCGTATTGAAGCTCTCGTATAAAATTGTGTAAGAGGGCATTGCAGTCGAAGCTGTCCCCTGCCGGCACTGCAATAGCTATGTCAAAGGCTCTGCCCCAGTCCGACTTAACCTTAGCCTCTCCCATCATTCCGCCAAACATTCCAAAGCCACCCATAAACATATTTGAAAATCCGTTGCCTGAATTAACCTGCTGGCTGTTTCCTGCATCGTTGGTTACAGCTATTGCTGTTGCAAAGCACCCTTTATACGCCCTGCCGTAGGCAGAAAATGAAACATTATATTTATACAAGCCTGCCGAAACCGGTCTTTCGAGCTTGCGGGCCGCTTCGTTTGGAAAGCTTTGGCACTGCTGTTTAAGTGTATCGTCATTCTCAGGCGAAAGCTGCAAATTACAAATATTACCGTATATCTTCATTAACCTTTCTGCGGCATATTGTTGAGGATTTACAAGGCGCCTCCAGCAAACCAGCGACCAACCGTCTACAGCATAATCCTCTGCTTTGGCAAATGTTCCCGGGCCGGTCATATTCTGCCCAGGAGTATAGTTTTTATAATAAGCTTCAGGGAAAAACGAAAGGTGTTGATCCGCCGGGGAATCGAGCTGTAAACCCTTACAAACCGGCTCTAAAATAGATACGGAGCCGTCATTAGTTACCTTGTAATTCCAGTCCTTAGGTATATAAGCTTTGAAAATAACGCCTCTGCCGCCCCAATCAATCAGCTTTACAGGGTTGTACCTAGGTTTATTATCAGAAAGGATGTACTCCATTCCGCAAAAATCACATTTTATTTTTGTGGCACCCTCTGCAACATTCATTTTAGCACCGCAATTACGGCACTTCACTTCTTTAAAATTCATAATATGCCTCCCTATTACTTGCACCCTCGGTTTTACATAAGGGTGCAGATTAACGCTTCATTATAATCATAATATTAATATTTAATAAACCGATTTCACACTTTCCTACAGTCCTTGCTGTTTTTTCGGCATATAACGGTACATAGCCGAGAGCCTGTGTGCTTTGCAAAACCATTAAATTATATACTACAATGCCTGCTTTGTTTACCATAATTAACAGCAAATATTTTATATAGCTGTTCTAACATTGTCATCACTTTATTTGTGCGAAGTATATATTAAAACACAATAATTTACACAATTATTATAACATATGACAGCATATGTGTCTACAATTTTTTAAGCCAATATAAGCTAAGTCAGTAATAAAAAATAGCGGATGGGATATAACCCTACCCGCTGTTATATTTTGTATATACTCTGCCTCTGTTTTAAGTCTTTGGTAATTGTTATAATTGCAATTATTAAATGTTCTATGTTTATACCCTTGGAAATACGGCGGTGACTGTAATGGTGTTGTCTCGTATTTCGGCATAGACATCGCCGTCCATTTTACGCATAAGAGTGCGGCAGATGTATAAACCTAAACCACTGCCACTGTTAGTACCTACATTTGAGCCACGCCAAAAGCTTTCAAAAATATGGGGCACTTCGCTGTCGTTTAGGGTACAGCCACTGTTGCTGATATGTATTAGCCTACAATCATCTTCGTCAGAAAAAGTAAGTGCTATCAATTTTCCGTCACCATATTTAATGGCATTCTCTATAATGTTTTGCAGAACTTCAACAGAGCGTTCTAAATCTCCGCTTAAAATGCAATCGCAAAAGTTATCAATAGAAAAATCAATTTTTAAGTGATTCAGTTTATCAGCATAAAAGTCTTTTATTCTCTTTATTAATTCTGAAAAATAGAATTCGCCTGCTTCAACCTCCAATTCCAGAAAATCCTCTCCCACTGTTTTTACAATACCGTCTACATAGCTGCGGATTTCTTCACATTTGGAGTTTATGCTTACTGCTATTTCTTTTTTCTTTTGTTCGTCACTGTACAAATCTTTTTCCAATGCCTTTGAATAAAGCTCTATTACGCTTAGGGGTGTTTTAATATCATGCGAAAGAGAAAGTACCATTGTCTTATTCTGCTTTTGCAGTGCAAGCTGGGATAATTTCTGGCTTCCCAGCTTTTCACGCAGTAAATCAAGTCCCCATAGGAATTTACCAAAATATTTTTCTCTGTTTTCTTTTAGCGGAACGGTTAAGTTCCCCTTATCAAGCCTTACGGGATAATCCCTGATTTTTTCAAAGGGACGAATAATTTTTATATATATAAACAACAGCAAACCCAAAACAACAAGTGCCGCCATACAATAGAAAGAATTAAACACAAGAATAACCGTTGAATTATCGTTCTGATAACAGTAATCAAACCGATAAAGCGTACCGTCAATTTCCTTAACAAGATAGTCTCTGTCACCGCTTGAAAAGCCGTCTGTAAGCTTCTCTACCTTTGTAATTGTAGGGTAATCATCAAGGTTATATCCCTCGCCGTTTTCAATTTTATTGGCAATTCTCTGGGCTTCAACACGATAAGGGCGACTTGTGTCACCCTTATCAATGTTATTAAAAATTAAATTTGCACCGATTAATACCGCTGTTAAAAGCAGAAAAACAGCAATAGACAATTTAAGATAGCTTTTCATTATTTACCTCTCGTAGCGGTAACCCACACCCCAGACTGTTACAATATGCGTAGGCTTTTTAGGGTTGTCTTCTATTTTCTGCCGAAGCCATTTAATATGTACTGTAAGGGTTTGCAGTTCTGAAAAGCTTTCCCAACCCCAAATTTCATTAAAAATATAGTCTTTATCAAGTGTTTTACCACTGTTTTCAACTAACAGACGCAGCAAATCAAACTCCTTTTGTGTAAGGTCAAGTTGCTTTTCGCCTACAAACGCCCTGCGCTTTCCTTTATCAAGCTTTATAAAGCCGTCGGAGATAAAGCTTGTCTGATAGCGCCTGGCAAAGACGCCCTTTATTTTGGCAAGAAGAATGTCAATATCGTAGGGCTTTTCTATATAATCGTCCGCACCCAGAATTAAGCCGTTTAGTTTATCGTCTTTTTCTGTTTTTGCACTGACAATTATAATAGGGGTATTTGAATTTTCCCGAATTTTGCGGCACACACCAAATCCGTCAAGCTTTGGAAGCATAATGTCAAGAATAACAAGCCTGGCACCGTTGTTTTCAAAAGCAGATACAGTGCTTTCACCGTCTGTACAATGTACAACGGAATATCCCTCCGCTTTCAGAAAATCGCACAGCAATGTAGCCATTTCGGTATTATCTTCCGCAAGAAGAATATCTGCCATAAACCTCACACTCCATACTAAAGCTAAAATCCCATTTCAAGCAGCCAGTTATTCAGTCCGCGCTGGCGCTTTCTGTGATCCCCTTGAGTTACAGTATACTCCCCATTAATGTTGCCGTCAACTATATACAAAACACGGTTACACTCGGCGGCAACCTTTGTATCATGAGTAACCAGCATAATGGTGGTACCCTCTTTATTAATTTTGCTAAGCTCCTGCATAACCTCGTTAGAGCTTGCACGGTTTAAGGCGCCGGTAGGTTCATCGGCAAAAATCATATTTGGTGAATTTATCATACTGCGGCAAATACACGCCCTTTGAAGCTGACCGCCTGATACTTCATTTATATTATTATCAGCTATGTCAATAATACCCAGCTTACGCATCAGCTCCTTGGCACGCTCCAACTTTTCTTTAGCAGACAATGTATTTGCTTTAGACTGGCGGGCAGGTAATACAATGTTGTCAATTACCGAAAGATTTCTTAGCATATACATTTGCTGAAAAATAAATTCCATCTCGTTAAGCCTTAGCTCTGCAAGCTTCTTTCCGTTAAGTTTTGAAATGTCTTTACCTCTAAAGTTCACCTGACCGGCAGTCATAGAATCCATACCCGAAACAGTGTAAAGCAAGGTACTTTTACCCGAGCCCGAGGGGCCCATTATGGCAACCATTTCTCCTTCTTCTACTGTAAAATTAACATTACGCAGAACATTATTTTGGCGTTTATTTGTAATATATGTTTTGCAAAGGTCCTTTACCTCTAAAATAGCCATTTTGTCCTCCTTATTCTATACTATTAATTTCGTTTGAGCTAATATTGCGAATGCTTAGTGCAGATATAAATACACTAAATACTGTTGCTGTAAAAACAATAATCGGGTAAATAACATATGTTTTTAAGATGTCAGTATCAAATATAATATTCTCTGCACCCATCATTTTGAAAATTCCGCTTGTAGTCAGTTGTCCAATAGGATTTGCAAATATAATTGAGAGCAACACTGCAAGCAGCATAATAATTCCTATTCTAAGGGCCTGCCACACCATGATTGAACTATTTTTAAAACCTATTGCCTTAAGCATAGCAATTTCTCCACGCTCTTTCGTTAAGAATGACTTTTCCATTAACACTGCTACCAAAATGTCAATTAAAATAACCACCAACAAAATCATATTGGAAACGCCCTGCACCACATCGCCGGTTCCTTCAACACAATCATCCGCATACTCCGCCGCAGTCATAATTTTGTCATCAGGATAAATGTCCTCCAACGCCTGAATACGCCTTTCAATTTCAGAATCTGACGGGTTATCCGAAAAATCAATTTGGATACCAAACAATCCCACAAGTTTTTCAAAGCCATATGACTGATTTGGATACAGCCTGATACTATCCCCCATAAACATCATTGTTTGGTATATAGCAGTAATCATACAGTCCTTTTCTTCGTCATTTATTTGTAATGTAACGGTGTCACCAATATTCACATTCAGCTTTTCCGCCGTTGTGCGAGTTATGGCAATTTCATTTTTATTTTGCGGTGCAGTACCCTCAATGTAGGCATACCGGTCTGTATCTGTGTTAATTCCCTCTATTCCTGTAGTTTTAACCTTTGTGTCTCCTTTTGTCAAAATCACATTTGTAGCCACCTCAGTAAAACAATCTGCCTTCCAGCCCTTTTCTTCCAAAACGCTTTCCAGTTCTTCTATTTCTTGTTTAAGTTTCTCTCTGCCGTTTGGAACCATATAATTACTACTCGATGTTGTTGCAATGGCAGCGTCACACTCTCTCATGTTAATCCAACCCAACAGCTTTTCGCTTTGTAATGTGGAGGACACATTTAAGCAGACCATTATCATAGAAATACCCACAAAAAAAGTTAGCAACATAATCAAAAAGTGCTTTATTCCACTTAAAACATCATTAACCGCCATAAACAATACAGGTCGTACCGGCTTTGCATTAAAATGAATAATTCTTTTTTTCTTGTAATTTTCTCCTGTTGAGCCATTGCGAATTGCATCTACAGGCGTAAATTTCTTTACCCTGCGTGTGCTTACCCAACAGAATAAAAGTATTGCAGCTACAACAACAAACGCACATAAAACACCCAGCAAAGCTCCGTTACTGTAGGTCATAACTATACTGCCTGATACCCGCAAAAGCAGCATATTTCCAAACGGGAATGATAAAATTAAGCCTACAACCGCACCTACTACAGAAATTGCAAGATATTTAACCATATATATAAAGCGTATTTTTCTGTCGGGAATGCCAATCGCCTGCATAATGCCGATTTGCCGGAATTCCTCACTAAGCGTAAAGCTAACCGTAAAGGAAAGAATAACAAGTGAAATAACAATTAAACATACGCTAACTACTAACAGAACTCCGGCAACAATCATTTCCATAACATATGTATAATAAAACAAGCTACGGTCGTCTGCGTTTAGAATGGAATCGCATACTACCAAATTCTTTTTCAAAGCAGGTGAATTGTTTGTTTTAATAAAGTTAATTTCCATTTTTTGTAAGTTGGCTTTATCTGTTTTTTCAAAAGATTGATAGTCACTGTCAGACACCAAAAGTCGCTTAACACCCACAAATCTTGAACCCAGTATAGCATCCTTTAATACGCCTTTTACAGTAAAAGTTTTGCTGATGTCGTTGACAGTAAGAGTAATACTGTCGCCTATGTCAGCCTTTTTATCATCAAGAATCGTTTGCGGTACATAAATTTCCCCGTCATTTACTTGGGAAATTTCCATATTATTTTGGTCAAAAAAAGTCTGAATACTGTTTTTTAAGCTGTCAATTATTATCGAATTCTTGATTTCCTCCTGCCCGAATTCACATTTTGTAACAAAAATACAATCCTCTGTCTTAATTTCTGTTACTCCGTCTGTATTTTTTGCAACCTCTTTTGCACTTGGCGTACTATTTCCTATCTCAAAGGTAATAAAATCGCCTACACCGGACTTATCAAAGAAATTTTCAAGTGAATTTGTAATGGCAAGCAGATTATTAACGCTGGAGGAAATAAAGGTTACCGCTAAAATAACAAATAAAAGTACAATTATATTCATTGTTTTTTTACGCTTTATATCATGTTTCAAGATGTCAAAAAACATATGCAATCTCCTTTTGGTATATCTCTATTGTAGCACAGAAGTCATATTTGTGATACTTATATTGACTTATTACTTCCATACTTCCTGCTCCCTACTTACATGTAAATAATTTGCAATTGTTAACCTTGCAAATAGAGTATATCAAAGAAATTATTAAATAATCCTTAAATAATCAAAATAATTTTAATTATATTTTTCGCAATAAATTCGGTTGTACAGTTATTGTGAATTATAACAGCTAAAACAAAACCCGACCTTACACACTACTATGTAAGGTCGGGTTTAACCGTTGTATTAACAGATTAAATTTTTAAACACGGCTTTTTCTTTTAAACACAAAAGCTATAACTGCTATAGCTGCAACAGACGCTGAAACAGCTACAAATATTAGCACCGACTGTTGTCCTGTAAGGATTAAAGCTCCGTCGGAGGAATCCGAGTTGCTCTCATCCGGACTGCTTACTTGACTGTCAGTAGCAGGCTGTGTATCAATATGCGCAACTACCTCAGTATCGCCCAGACACCTGTTGTCAACAGCCTCTGCAGAATATACAGCGGTAAAAAGGCACGCAGCCACAATAAGAATAAAAAACACTTTTAAAAAACTATGTTTTTTCATAAATAAACAGCTTTATAAATTATACTGTAATTATTGAGCTGTGGAATACCATATGTCCGCTGTAATCGCCTGCTATTTCGTCTAAAGACTTACCGTATATCTGATTTTGATTTAGACGAAGAGTACCGTCAATCTTTTGTCCTGTTGTGTTAAAGGCTGTAAGCAGATAGCCGTTTTCACTCATATCACCTGTGTTTACGGCCTGTCCCTCGTCCGGCAAGCCTTCATATACATCATATGTAAGCTTTGTGTTTGGAGATGTTGTCTGTGTGATATAGAACTGGTCGTTTTCCAAGTCCGCATTTTCGTCCTTAACTCGTACTGAAACCCAGTTATTTTCCGGCAGATTGTTAATTTCTGTTGCTGTTACAGTATAGCTTACATCCTTAAAATGATCGCTTGTTGTGTCTGACGGCTGAGTCAGAACGCCAAAATCAACCTTATCCGGAATAGTGATAATATAGCTTACCTCTCCCGGACCTGCTCCCTCAATCCTTGCAGTTACCTCTGCAGAACCGTCAGGAGATGTGTTTGTAAGGGTAGCTGCCGAAGCAGATACCACAGCTGCGGCAGACAGTGAAAGAGCCAGTGCCAATGCTAAAATACTTTTTGTTTTCATAAGAAAAATTCCTTTCAAATATATTTTATTTTACAATGTGTAATAATAAACACCTACTAAAAGCGGTATCACCTATACCTGTGTATGCCTTTTGCAAACTTAAATACATATTTTACATACACAGGTTATAAGTGCGCAGAAAGTGCAACTCCCGATGCCATAAGCAATTTTAATTATCAACGGAATTTAATATTTGCCTACTTGACAATAAGCGTAAATTCCGATTCAGCTGAATTTAAAGGCTTGTGGTCATCGTCAAGAGTGACACACTCATACAAAACCATTGCTTTATATTCGCCCTTTTCAAGAGTTTTTGACAGTGGAATATCTGTAAGGCCACTGCCCGGCTCAAGCAGTTGGGATTTATAAAGCTCTGTTCCGTCTGATAATTTTACAGTAGCATAAAAACCGCATTCGTTGGTTTTAGGATTACCTACGCTTAAATGCAGTACGGTATCGCCTGCTTTCATTTCAGCAGTACTGTAGCCCGGAATTTGCGTTCCTGAGCTTTTTGCTGTGCCGGGTTCTGTAGCACCTGTGTCCCAGTCCCGCAAAATCTTTCCTGCCACGCCCTGAGATGCCTCTGTAGGCTGACTGTAAAAGTTATAATAAACATAGATTCCGGCTGCAGCAAAAACAGCTATAGCGGCAACCACTACGATAATTATAATTTTTTTACTTTTTCTTTCCTTATTCATTTGACCTTTTCCCCTTTACAAGGAAGCAAACTACAAAAGCACACACAACTACAAGCATAACTGCTGCAATAGGAAGCGCATTACCTGTCTGTACGGCAGAGCCGCTGTTTACTGCAACAACATTTCCGCTGTTTGTAACTGCATTTGTATTTTTTCCTGCGGTCTTGTTTTGATTATTTTGGTTAGTGTCATCCTTTGGAGAATTGTTTTTAGCCTCTGTAAAGGCAAAGCTTACCGGTTCGTCCACTGTAAATACTGCACAGCCGTCTTTATATGTGTAGTCACAGTCAGAAACATTACCTTCAGAATCAATAACAACCAAACGCTTATTACCGTCTGAAACAGGAACGCTTATTGTTGAGCTGCCCTGCATCCACAATTCGGTAACCATTTCATTACCGCTGCTGTCTGTAAGCAGTGGTCTGTATGCAGAAACTATTTTCTCTCCGTTTGTATATTCGGTAAATTTATTAATTGTTTCACTTTCACAAGGCTTGTATTCTACTGCAAGCTCCGGGTGCATTTGTGCCGTAACAGAAATACCGCTGTTTGTTTTTATTGTTTTCAGCACGTAAAAGCTGCATTCAATGGTAGGATAGCCGTTGTTGCGTGATTCATTTCTCACCCAATTAATATTGTGTTCCTTTGATACGCTGTTTAGCTGGTCAACAAATTCATCACTGTGCATATCTGTTTTGCTCTTGCTTAGGTTAGTGCTGTTTAGCTGTGATTTTGATGACTTTCCTATAGGAATTAAACCGTTTGCAGTGGTATAGAAAACATTTTCAACAACTACATTGGACGCACTGCCATAACCGTTAAGACCTGCAACAGAGCCTTTGTTATTTTCCGATGTGGCGTTTACCTTGCCTGAATTGTAGGATGATTTTATTTCTCCTGCGTTTTTACCCACAAGGCCACCGCTTACATTAGAATGAGAGTCGCCTATACTGCCGGTGTTTGCACAGCCGTAAATCAAACCGGTGTTCTCGCCGACTATTCCTCCGCCTGCTTGTGTGCCTGTAACTATACCGGCACTTCTGCAGCCTATAATATTTCCGGAATTTACTGCGGCTATTCCACCGCTTAAGCCTCCCTTAATGTTAGAATTAAGCTGTGTAGAATTTATTTTTTCTGCCACACCGTCTCCGTTAACATCTACAAATATTGAACCGGAGGTTAAATTCATACCGCTTATACAATGGTCAATGGTACCGTTGTTTACTGCGGCAACAGCACCTGCTGTTTCTGAGGATTTATTATAGTCACAGTCAATTAGAATTAAATCCTTTACTATACCCTGCTTGCCGATTTCCTCAAACAATCCACCGTATTCTGACGAATCAACATTCAATCCTGAAATAATATAGCCGTTGCCGTTAAATGTTCCGTTAAACGGTTTGTTCTCTGCAACAGAGCCTATACCCTGTGTCCACTTAGAATCCTGTGGAGCTACAATATTTTTTGTCAAAATATAGTTTTGAGAACCATACAGCTCATAGTCCTCTCTTACAAGTTGTGACAGCTTTACTAAATCATCATAGGTTTTAATAATCAAGTTGCCGTCTTTGTCAGAACTAAATGCGTCAGGCTCAAGATTTGCCACTTTTTCTGTATTAATCTCAATAGTGCCCTTTGCATTTATGTCATCGTTTGTAGTATATTTTAGGTTCAATGTGCTAAACTCAGTTGCATCACCCGGAACATTAGGATAATACTGGAACACATTTTCGTTAATCACATAACGAATATATGACTTGCCCTTTGTTACCGGTGTTATGTATATTAATCCGGTTTTAGAGTCCTTGTATGCTTTAACAATGCCGTCTGTAACAGGCTCTTCGGTGATTTTTGTAATTATCTCCTGCCCTGTGTCCGGATCATCACTTACCAAAGCCCAGTAGCCCTGTGTGGCATCCCAGTTTGTCCATGGACTGTTGTGCTCATCATAGGCTGAAATGGTATTGTAGTAATCCTGTAGTCGAATACTTTCTCTGCTGTCAATATCAATATGCTGTACCAATGTTTGAGAAGTACTTGCAACATCTGTCTTAAACACCTTTATTTTATCTATAGGATAAAGAGCATAGAATTTATCAAAAGTATAAGAAACAGCTGAAACATCAGAATTAAAATTACCGCCTAGGAAAGACATTGGCTGGCAGCTTGTAATAAAGTCGCTTGTTTTAGCTCCGGTAGACGGAAACTCTTTACTGTTAATGTCTTTATTAAGGATACTGCTCCATTCCTGTGTTGAATACTTGTTAAACTCATTTTGTCCTGTACAGCTAACCTTAAAGTTATCTGTTTTTTCACCGTTAGTTTTGTATATATTATTTAATGTGTCAACTGCTGAAACACCGTTGCCGCCAAACTGTGCATAGTAATTTGATATATATGCAAATGTTGTTTCAAAAAGATTTGTTGCACCCAGCTCACAGCCGCTGCCTACAAAAGCTACATCATAAGTTAATGCAACCGGACAGTCGTACTTTTGCTCTCGGCTTTCCTTTGACGATGTACAGTTTAATGCCGCAATGCTATAAGGCGGAACCGAATATGACAAACCGTCTGTATTGGTTTCTGTTTGCGTAATAGTCTCTGTAACTGTGTCTGTTGAGGAAAAATTAAAGGCTTGAGACGCACTTAATTTTATACCCATATTTACACTCAGAGGCGACTCCTTATTTGCAAAGCCGGCACTAAAGCTTAATTCTTCTGAAATAGTATATGTCTGGCCGAAGGTGTCGGAATGTGAATTGGTTGTGGAGGACGACATAGAATTGGCAAAGCTCTTGCTTGATGATACAGTAGAGGCAGTGTCATTCTTATCAATTTTTACACTGGATTTTTCTTCATTGACATTCCTGTATACATCACTGTAGTTCAGCGTATCGTTTCCCGGATTACTGCCGTCCTCTATAATTGGAACCAATTTAAAGTTATAGAACACCAAACCGATTACGGATACCGATTTGTCGTGACCTGTTTTTGCCTTATCGTCTGCAACTCTGCACAGTGAATAAACAACATCAGAGGACGATGTAACATTATTAAAGAAATCCTGCTTAACAAGATATTTACCCAATTCGTTTACATCGTTGCAGTCGTGACTGTTTGCGTCCCAGTCTACCAAACCGGTGTGAAGCTGCAGCATAGCGTCACGAACCTTTGAGATGCTCGAGGTTTGCTTTAGACCTGTTGACTGAATAAACAATCCGCGGTCGTACTTAGAATTTTCTGTACCCGCTCCGCTTGTCAGTGCAGAAACAAGGTCGGTGTACTGTCCGTCGCCGAAAATAGTTTTAAAGGATGAATCTATTCTGTTCTGATAGCCGCTGCCCTCACCCTTCATACTCATCATAGAGTAAAGCAGCTGTGCCCAGCTTTCCACTGAGCTTATGTTACTGCCGTCTTGTTTTTCTGACAAAGCACGAATAAGAAAATCATTTTTTGAAACATCAGCGTCAAAATTATAATAATTTATGCCGTTTATAGCTTTAACACTCTGCTCCAGCTCATCATTACCAAGCTTTTGATATTCCGAGCCTAAATCCGGCACACTTTGGTATGCCAAGTATATATACGGCAGCTTGTTGCCATCCTTAGCCTCGCCAACATTTTGCGGCATATTTGTACTTGCATTAACTACTGTTTTGTAGTCCTTACCCTGCATAGCAGAATTTTTTGTACCTACAGCGTCAAGGGCTGTAAGGTATTCTGTGGTATTGTGAGGGTCCTTTGCCTTTGTGTAGTACAGGTACAGACTTTTGCTCTTGCCGCTACTGTCAAATACAATATTCTCTTCCTCTAAAAGTGAGTATTCTCTGCCACCGTAGGTTATTTTACTCTGTGAAGAACTGTCCGAAAATACAATTCCTGTAATTGCCTGCTCAACATTAGTTGTGGTTTTATACCCAATGTATATAGCTTTTTTTCCGGATACATCAAAATTATGGTCTATTATGGTGTAGCCATTAAGGGAGCTTTTTGCATTACTTGCACTGTCTGAATTTACTACCTTAAGCTCAGAAACATAACTTACAGCGGATGACGTATTTGAATATTCCTGTGCGTAAGCTGTAGGAATACCTAACACAAATACAGACATAAGAGTGCAAATGGATAAAACCGAAGCTAACAGCTTCTTTGATAATTTTCTTATCAATTAAAACATCTCCTTTACTAAGATTAATTTGCTTTTAAAGCTTTTGGTGAACGAGTATGCAAACAAATAGTTTAACATTTTGCATATTCGTACATACTTTTTATACCAAATTTTGGCTCAAAAAGCAATTAATTTTACTCAAACGGTAATTTTTCAACCCGAAATGTATTTACAAAAATGCAAGCTATAAATAATTGCTAAAAAAATTTTAAGTTACATCAAAAATTCAGTCAGCTATTGCTAAGTGTTGTTTGAGCAAGTGATAATTAAATAAGCCTCTGCCCCCTTGCTATATTAAATTCAGTATAATTTGGGAAATATAATGAAAAGGTCACCTGTAAAGGTGACCTTTTCTAAAACCGGTGGGTAATAATCCACTGTAATAAATTATCAAATTTCATACTCTGCAATTTTTAAAACCATGTCAGTCAACTCCTCTTGCGTGTACCGAAGTTCAATATTGTTAAGTGCAAGAAACACAAGCATAGCATGAACGCCAATACGCTTATTCCCGTCAATAAATGCATGATCTTAATCAATCCGTAGCCAAGTATTGCAGCCTTTTGCTGCATTGAGGAAAACACATCAACACCATCAAAGGATTGAAACGGTACTGATGATAGACTTATTTTTTTATACCTACTGTTTTTATATATGCGGCAATCATATCCACTACACCGTCTATGCCTAAATGGCTTTCATTTAAGCATAGGTCATAGTTGCCTGCATAGCCCCACTGCTCACCGGAATAGTAGTTATGGTAACCGCTTCGACGGTGGTCAGTTTGCTCGACAACAGCTTGTGCTTTTCTTTCGGAAATATCGTGCTTTTGGGCTATACGCTGTACTCTTTTGCTCTTATCTCCACACAGAAAAATACGCACCGCGTCCTTTCGGTCTTTAAAGGCATAATCAGAGGCTCGTCCTATTACCACGCAGCTTTGTTCCCCCAACAGTTTTGCCAATGCCTCCTTGGGTGTTTTATAAAGACGCATTTGGAAATCCTCTGCCATAGAATTCATCATAACATCAACCGGCAACTCTCCAAAGAAAAACGGGTATTTGTCGTATATATCCTTTTCCTTTGCAAGTTTTATCAGCTCTGCCTTGGCATAGCACGGAATTGAATATTTCTCAGAAAGCCTTTTTCCTACCTCGTCTCCGTCACAACCGCATTCCCTCGCTATTGTAATAACCATTTACAGCATCTCCTCTATTAAATCATAATGTCTGTCAACTGCGTTAATGACCATTTCTGTATCTTTATTTAATATACTGTCAAAAATATCACTGTGGCATTGAAACAGCTTTTGTTTATTTTCTTTATCTGCTTTTTTCAAAACAATATCTATCCATTCTCTGTATACCTCAGTTACAGCCTCCATAACGGTGATAAACAGCGTGTTTTCTGTTGCCAAAATAAGTGAATCGTGGAATGCCTTATCAATTTCAACAAGCCTTTTACTTTGGGCAATTTTCATTTCGTTGAGCAATTCCCTGAAATGTTCCTCTTGTTGCCGGGAAAAGCTCTTATTTATAAGCACAGAGCATACCGATTTTTCCATAATACGCCTAAATTCACATACATCCTGCTTTGTTATTGTACCTAATGCAAGCATTACGGTAATTATTTGCTTTATAGAACTGCCGGCATTTTTAGAAACATAATTTCCCGAACCCTGCACTCTGGTTATCATACCCATTCCATGGAGTATACTTAGTGCCTCTCTTGTAGAATTTCTTCCAATACCAAGCTTCTCGGCAATAGCCCGTTCGGCAGGCAATTTACTTCCTACTTTCAGGCTTCCGTCACAAATAAGACTGTAGATATAATTAATAGCCTTTTCATATTCTAACGATGTACTTTCATTTATCATTTTATACCTCATATAAAATACGCAAATACAGAGGCAAGCACAACCGTAAGTATTCCCGAAACCGCAATAGCAAGACTGCTCATTGCACCTTCAACCTCGCCTATTTCTATAGCCTTAGCCGTACCTATGGCGTGAGCTGCCGAACCAAAAGCAAGTCCCTTTGAAATTGGCTCCGTTATACGGAATATTTTACACACCAACTCGCCTATCATATTTCCCAAAACACCTGTAACAATTATAACTGCAACGGTAATTGTTACATAACCTCCAAGCTCCTCTGAAACGCCCATACCAATAGCCGTTGTTATTGACTTTGGCAACAGCGTTACGTAATCCTTATGTGAAAGCCCCATAATTAAAGAGAGCACATAAACCGTACCTAAACTTGTAACAACACCTGCCACAAGCCCCAACAACACTGCCTTAAAGTTTTTCTTAAGTAAGCTCCACTGTTCATATAGCGGTATTGCCAAGCATACAGTAGCCGGGGTAAGCAGCCAGCTTAAATACTTTGCGCCTTGATTGTAAACCTTATAATCAACCTTGCCTATTAAAAGAACAATTATCGAAACAACAATAGCTATAAGCAAAGGGTTAAATATGCCCAGTTTAAATTTCTTTTTCAGCAACATTCCTATAAGGTACGAAATTAAACTTAATGCCACGCCGGCAAACATTGAGCTTTGAAAAAATTCATTCATCAAATTTACCTCTCTTCTTGCTTCTCCTAATAATCCACTGAGAAATTCTGCCTGTGGCAACCATAACGGTGATAATCGTAACCACAGTAATTATACATATTGGCAGAAAAACAGGCTGTAAAATTCCCCAACTGGTCATAAGCCCCACTCCTGCCGGAATGAACATAAGAGGCATAATTTCTATAAGAAATTTTCCTGCATCTTTTACCTCTTCAAGCTTTATTAATCCTGTCATTAATCCCACAAACAGTATAACCATTCCGTATATACTTGCCGGTATAGGCAAAGGAATTAAATACCTAAGTAATTCTCCCACAAAGGATATGGCAAGAATAATCAGAAACTGCTTAATGTACTTCATTTTTATTTCCCCTCAATGCATAATTGGTAGCACCAATAGTGGTGCTACCAATTATTATAATCCCTTATAATTTATTGTCAAGAATATTGTGTCCTTTAGGTAAGCAAAAACACATTATATATTTGTATATTTTTCATCTACCATTTTGCACAACTACAATAAGAAGCCCTAAATAAATCCTTACATTAATGATGGCTCTACCATACAAGTTGGGGTAAGACAAGGAGCAAGCCACCCTTTACAAGTAACTTGCTCCTGATTAATTTTATTTGTGAATTGTTGGAGTATGAGCATTTGTAGCTCCTCTAACGCTATGGTTGCTTTTGAGTGCTACAAATGTTTCACTTTGCGTTCTCCCTCTTCTTTCTATAAAGCTGTCTGAGCCTGTCAGCGGTAAATCTCCGTTAATATCCTTTGCGTTCTTTACTGTAAAGGTTATATTGCGGTAGTAGCTGTATTCGCCGTCTGTATAGTCAGGCTTTGTCAGGTCTGACGGCTTTACCAACGAGTCGGCCTTGTAGCCCTCAATTTCAGAGGTCTTTATCTTGTATGGCAGCTCGGCATTCACTGTTACAAGTAACGGTGCGTAACCCTCGGCTGCTCCAACCTCTGTAAGTCTGTACTTGCCCTCCGGCAGGTTCGGAAGATAAATCTTTCCTTTTTCCTGGGTTCCGTCAGGCATTTTCTCGCCTGTTACAAACTTGCTTGTACCCTCGGCAATGTCGTCGCTTACTGCATAGCCCTCTTCGTCATATTTTATTTCATCCCACTTTTGTGTTTCTTTATTGTACTTTTCAAGCTTAAAGGCTGCTCCGTTTAGAAGCTCATCATCCTCGCCTCTCTTGTACAGAGTGATTGAACACAATGGGGTTGTTAGTCCAATATTCAGATAGCTCTTTTGGTAACTGCAGTTATCACAGGTTGCATTTATATTGTTTGTATAAATTCTGCGATATATTTCAAATGCTGTCGGCATATCTGATTGGATAAAATATGATATTATTTCCGAGTTGTCATTTAATTCTGCTTCTGCAAGGTTTCTTGAACCGATTACGCTCTCTGCCTTTGCCTCCAGCAGCTTTTTAGTTGGAGTGAATTTGCCAAACAAATAACTCTCGGTGTTCGTATCCAAGTGTGGGTTTTTGTTCTTTTCTACTGCAATCTTGTACTCTCCCTGAGACAGGTTTGTAAAGCTGTAATATCCGTTTTGGTCGGTTGTTGCACTTTCTCCGGTATCAACAAACTTTCCCTCATCATTTATATGATACAGGGATACGGTTACTGACTTAAATCTTTGCTCATCCTTTCCGACGATTCCGTCGCCGTTTTGATCCAGCCATACATAACCGTTTATGCTTCTTCCTACAACATTTGTTGATACAGGCTTTGAACAACCGTTAAACAAGTTATGTCCCTCCATATCCGAAGCTGTAAAGAATGCGTTGTTTACATATAAATCATTCTGCACGCCGTCATACTGCAGGGTGATTGTAACTGTTATACTTTCGGAAACTCCCAGCTGAACTCCGCTTACTGCTATTGCCGTAACATTGTCTGCATTCGGGGTATATGTTCCTCGGCCGCCTGTTGAGCCTATAATGTTATTCCACTGACCGCTTGTATCCTGTACTTTGCCGTCATTTCCTACATTAAGGTTCTGCGCAGCTTCTCTGTTTCCGTTTGTAAGCCAATCCCGTACCGAATCACTTTGAGAGTAGTAAACTCCACTAATGGTTGCTGTTCCGCTTTGCTTTACTGTCATTGACTTTAGGTTAAAGCGTACATCTGAGCCTGTTGTTCCCTGGTTGTCATCCTTATAGCCTACTCTTGTATCTCCCTTAAACGGTAGAATATCAAGAATTCCAAAGGTTATCGGCGATGAAAACTCTGAGTTTGTATATGTTACTGTGTAAGTAATCTCATCGTCGCCTGCCTCTGAATAGGCTATGTTTACACTCTTGGAAATTCCCGGATGCAAAACATTTACTGTTACATGCTTTGTATCGGACAAGTACCTACCGTCTGAAAGCGTCCAGTAGAAAGTTACATCGTAGTTGCCTCTGTCGTCTGTTGTAAAGCTTTGCTGTCCTGTCCACTTCATATAGTTCGCATACTCTTCTGAGGACTTGCTTGCTGTGCTGTCTATACTTACCTTGGCACTTACTCCGTCTTCATTTACACGGTATATTTTTACTATTGTTTGACCGCACTGCTTTTGGCTGTTGTCGGAGGTATCGTCACCTACATAGTTATACGAGCTGCCTATCAGCGACTGCCTTACAAGTTTATCCGGCTTCAGTCCCTTATTATCGGAATCCTTATCCGAATATGCTACTTTCTCATTTAATACAGACGCCATAGCATAATACTGTCCGGTAGTTTGATATTGAGCGTCATTTTGCTCTCTTAGCTTTCCGGAATCGTAGCCTTGAATATCTTGCTTTGAGTAATTATCGTAAATTCCAAGACCGATTTTATCTGTAATTGCATAGCCTGCAGTAAATGCAAAGTTATAGTAAGAGAAGCTGCCGTCTATGTTTGTAAAGGTAACATCTGACGAATCGTTTTTGTCGTAAGTTACAATATTTTTTGCTGACTGACTGTTGCTGTCACTTTCGTAAACCGACACATCTGCGTCATTTCCGGCTTCAAGATATACTGTAGGAATAAGTCGTATATTTCTGATACCTACAATTGTTTGGTCCGTTACCACCGGTGCAACTCCCGGGTCTTCTACCGGGGTGCTTACCAACCGGTACATAGACAAAATGTCGCCATAGTCATTTACAAGGTCATTGTAGCGGGAGGTGTCTGTTGTTTTTATATTTTCCATATATCCAACAAGTGCCTCCGGTGTCTTATCAGAAAGAACAGGACTTAGCACCTTGTAGTAAACCTCTGCGGCTTGATTAAACTTTTCAAGGTTTTCCTTGTATTCAGTATATACCTTGTAGTCGTTCATCCACTGTATATATTGGTTGCTTCCGCCTGTACCGTAGGAGGATATTGTCAGCCACTGCTTGCCAGGCATAAAGCTTTGGCACTTGTAGTCTGCTATTCTGCTTTCGCCCTCCTGCACAATATCTAACGACAAGTCTACAACCGGGGTATTAAATGTACCGGTTGACTGCTTTCCGTCAACATCGTAGTCAAGAGTAAAGCCGTTTTGACCTATTCTGTCATAAAACAGGCTTGCTGCATTTTTCTGACTGTTAATATTCCAGGATATTCCCTTTTCGCCGGTATTGCTGCCGGTGGTAAAGGTAAATGCAGAGGTAATATCACGAACTGTATCGTAAACCTTTTTTGACGCTTTGAAGTCGTCAAAGGATACCAAGTTGTAGTCACCCACTACATACCATACAAATTTACTGTCATCAACCTCTGTCACATTGCAGTCTGACGGGTTGGTTTCTACAGTTATTTTACTGTTCCTTGGGTTAAAGGTAACTGTTACATCACACTCGGTAACTCCCGACTTGTCGCCGTTTAGCACAAGCATATAGTTACCGCCGTTTTCGTCACCGTAGGAAATACCCGAATCCCAATTGCCGTTTGCGGCTACCTTAAACGGATATGTTTTTGTTTCTCCGTTTGTTCCCACCTTTACTCCTGTAAAGGTCTTTGAATATGTACCGTCGGAATTTGAGGTCATTAGTCCTGCGTCTGACGCAGCGTTTTCGTCGCTTGCTGTTCCCGGAGTACCTCTGTCTGTAAGTCCCAACCAGTTGTATCCGGTAAGTCCCTTTTCACCAAGCACTGAATAGGAGGTAATTCTCACCTTTTTAATTACCGAGTCTGAAACATCTTCTCCGGTTTCAATGTTAAAGGCCTGCTTTGTTACAGCGCCGTTTAACGGATTGTAGGTGAATTTAATATTGTATGCAGTCTGTTCGTCTGCAAGTGAGAACGAAATATTTTCTCCGCTGTCTATGCCCTTTTCAATTATCTTGAAGGCATAGTTTTGACCTGACGGAACATTGTTCTTTGTGTATTCATACACACCTGCTTCTTCGTTGTAGGTCATTACAGCCTCGTTAAGATCCCAGGTTTCGCCCATTAGGTTTTTAGTACCTGTAACAACATACTGCTTAACATCCAAAGCGTCTGTTGGTGTGGTTGAAACGGAAACCGTTTGCTTTTCCCTGTTAAAGCTAATGGTTACATCGGCTGTTTTTGTTAGGGAGAAAGTGTAGTTTTCGTCACTTTCGTTTGCGCCCCAGCTCATATCAAGAGAGCCGTTTGCGCCTACCTTAAAGGCGTATGTGCCTCTCTTAACATTTTTATAGGTCTTTCGGTAAAGAGAGGAAGCGTCATCATAGGTCATAAGGCCTGCTTTGGCGGCATCCTTTTTGTACTGCTCCTTTGCTTCTTCTGACTGGTCAGCCGGGTGGTCCTTGTCGCCCAACCAGAAATAGCCTGTAAGCTCTTCAGAGCCTATTACAGAAAAGCTGGTTACATCTACTGTTTGGCTTGCGTACTCTGTACTGTCGCCACACACCTTTGCACTTACATGGGTTTCTTTGGTAGCGGAATTGTAGGTAAATGTAACGGTGCATAACGCATTTGGATTTGTTGTGTGGCTCTTTATGCTAAAGTAGCTATTTCCTCCGCTGTCCACAGCGTTTTCTATGACTTTATAGGCGTAGTTTGCACCCATTTTTACATTGTCAAAGGAAACCCTATATATACCGGAACCGCTTTCGGTTTCAACAAGCTTGCCCTTTGTTGCCGCTTCAAGCTCTTTGCCGGATTCCAGCCAGTTATATCCTGTAAGGGACTGCTGACCTATTACCGAGAAGCCGTCAAAGTCATACTCTGTGGACTTTTCGGTAAACACCTTGTAGATCTCTCCGCTTGTTGCCTTTACTGTTGTTATATGAGTTTTTGTATTAAACTCAAAGTATACGGTACACGGCTGGTTGTACTTAAAGCTCATATTGTCAGACTTGCCTGCAATACCGTAGCTTTCTGTCCAAGCGTGGTCCTTTGCTATTTTAAACTGACATTCTGTTTCTACATAATTTCCGCTTTCATCCTTGTTTGGAGTAAAGTCGCAGGTATATGTATATATACTTGAATTTGTAGGACTTATTTTTAAGTCATACTTTGCGTCTGTTACATTCCATGTGGAATTCGGCAAGGTACCTACAAGCGTCCAAACATCCGGGTTTACATCTGTTGCCGTACCGTCCAAGAGAATTTTCTTCTCTACCGGGTTTCCGTCTTGGTCTACTGTTTTTGCGCCGTTTTCGTCTATTGGTTCGCCGTTGGAATTTGCAAGCACAGCGTAGATTTGGTAATCCTGCGAACGCAGTCCGTTGTACTTAAACATAATTCTTGCCGAGCAGTTTTCCACCGGTATATTCAGCTCACAGTTTTGACCGTCAAAGCGGTTTGAGCCGTAGTTGTAGGTCATTGAGCTGTTTGCCTGTACCTTAAAGGAATATTTACCCGAGGACAAGCCGGTGTATGTATTTTCAAAATAGCCTGTATCCGAGTTAAGTTTTAGTTGGTTTGAGGCTACTCCGCACGCCCAGTCGTTATCTGTTGAAAGTGAACCGTCGGTTGTGTTCATTTTGTAGTCCCAGTGACTAAGCTTAACTGTGGCAGTTGATGCCTGTGAATATCTGTAAGGAATCAAAACGCTTGCCAGCTCCGCCGCATACACATTGGTATTTGGCTGGTAGTTTTCATATATTTTTTCCTTACTGTTTGCCAAGGACATTACAGGGTGTGTTGCCGGCTTTGTAATGTATACATTGCCGTCTTCCTTTGTCTCGGTTACTTCCTCTGCTTCACCTACATAGAATACAGAAGACTTTACATCATTTGTTACATCCGACACCTGTGTATCATTAATATTGCCTACTGTGGTGTCTGACGACATAAAGACCTTTAGCTGTGGGTAATAACCGTCATTATACTGCCAGTTGCTATCATCTTCTTTGACAGCACCCTCACCACTCATTGACATTCGGCTTAAAACATTGCCGCTGCCGTCTTTATATTCAATAGGTGAGCCTGTAAGACCGGCTACATTTTTAACATCCGACTTCTCTGTGTACACACCGGTTATGCCTATTACAGAAAACGGCATTTCGTT
>CADANT010000012.1 GCA_902789345.1 uncultured Ruminococcus sp. | reverse complement strand
CGAATGATATGTCACCGTTCTTTACCTCTGTTACAGGATTTTCAGGAGAGTGAATATCGCTTTCTTCGTTCAATATTTCTGAAACTCTCTCTATAGACGCCTTTGACATAGTAAGCATAATAATAATCATTGTTACCATCATTAGGCTCATAAGAATTTGTGTAGCATAGGTAATAAGGCTCATTAGTTGACCTGTAGTAAAGCCAACCTGCGGGTTATTGCCTGACGCTATAATCATTCTTGCACCAAACCATGAAATCAGGATGATACTTCCGTACAAACAAAACATCATAACAGGCGAAGCTCCTGCCATAAGCTTTTCTGCCGTTGCAAAATCCTTAAATATAATTCCCGATATGCCTTTGAACTTCTTTACTTCGTAGTCTTCTCTTACAAAAGACTTAACTACTCGTATGCCTCTTACATTTTCCTGAACAACATTATTCAGCTTGTCGTAGGTTTTAAACACTCTGCGGAAAATAGGGTTTACTACCTTTATGAATATAAACATTACAACAGCTATAATAGGCACGCAGGCTACATACACCCACGCCAGCTGTGCATTAATTGTAAATGAAGCTACAATAGCTACTATAAACATTATAGGCGCACGCACCGCTATAACCAATGACATTTGATAAGCGTTCTGAATATTGGTTACATCGGTTGTCAGTCGTGTTACTATACTTGAGGTTGAAAACTTGTCAATATTTGAAAAGGAATAATTCTGCACTTTGTAGAACATATCCTTACGCAGGTTTTTAGCGAAGCCTGTTGCCGCCTTTGACACTGTAATACTTCCCACTACGCCAAAGGTAAATGACAATATAGTGAAACCAACAAGTATTAAGCCCATTTTCCATACATAATCCATATCGCCCTTATCTATACCATAGTCGATAAGGTCTGCCATATACAGGGGAATAAGCACCTCCATAATTACTTCGGCAATTTTTAAAATTGGAGTAATTATAGATACCCACTTATATTCCCTTACACTCTTTAATAATGTAAACATATAATCCTCCTAGTATATTTCTAATATATTTATAACGCACCCTTATAACATAGAATGCAGATTATCTTTTATTATGCCTGCAACACGAATGAAAGCCTCATAGTCCTCAGGATCCACTCCCCTTAAAGCTTGACTGTCAATATGTTGTAAACTTGCAACTATAATTTTATGCATTTCTCTTCCTTTTTCCGTAACCACTATCTTTTTCAGCCTTGCATCGTGCTCAACCTCTATACGCTTAATATACCCGTTATTTTCCATACTCTTTACAATAGCAGTTACTGCCGAACGGGTTACCGCAAATTCCTTTTCAATGTCACGCTGATAAATATCCCTGGAATTATTATGGCACAAATACCCCAAAATCCAACCATGCATCATGGTGCAGTGGTCGATATTCAGCTTTTTTCCCTGCTGAATGGTCACCCTCATTAAAAAATTATTTATAGATCTTAACAGTTTACCTGCCTTTGAGTGGTCTTCAACATATAATTTACTGTCGCTCATAATAACACCTCCTTTGTAATGTTTACTACTTAACTGTTTAGTGCTGAACAATTATAGCACCATAAATATCCAAAGTCAACAGATATTTGTCAAACAATTTTTAATGAATTATTAACAAAGCATAGCATATATTTTTATAAAAAATTACAAAAAATAAGGGCTTACAGAATATATAATACTCTGTAAGCCTGTTGTTTTATTCTGTTGTGTGCTGTTAAGCAAACAGTGAACTCATACTGTCAATCTGGAAGCTGCTGGCAGAGCTCATTACGCCGTTAAGGAACAATACATCTGTAATGCCGTTGTCTTTACAATAGGACACCACATTGCCGTCGTAATGTCTGAAGTCAATAGCGTGAACCTCGTCGTAGTTGTTTACAAGCCACGGTACAAAGGCGTTGCCGTATGATTCTTTAATTACAAGAATTTTTTTGCCGTTCTTTGAGTCTGCATTTACAATTTTAGTAACAGGGTTATCTCCCCATATAAACACACCGTAGGTTTCTGAACCCGCAGCGGCGTCTTCATAATACATATTGTCAAGCTCTGTAAATTCAGTACTGCCCTGCTGCATTAAATACATAGTGTAGGTTTCGCCCATATCGTAGTATTTAACTGTATCCGGGTTATTTTTCAGTGCCTCAACATTTGTTGCAGTGTAAAGAGAACCTACAAATCCGTTTATTTCCTTTGAAGTAAGCGAGCTTTTGTCTACAGGAGTTTCACCTGCCACCTTACAGAACTGCTCATATGCATAGTACGAACCGTCCGCTGTCCAGTGGTGGTCGGTATTAAAGAATTCGTACTCTGTTTTATGCTGGTCCATAGTATCATAAATATTTACACTTTTTATGTCGGAACCATAGGTGCTGAACACACTGTTTAGGTAGTCCTGCTGATTATTACTTGAAACAGCGCTTTTCAGTCTGTCAGGCAATCCAAAGGCTATGTGTGTAGGTACAACCAAATTATATACATTTATGGAGCTGTCAAGCTGCTGTCTGTAATGTGTAATGGCGTTGGCATAGGTTTTTGCCATATCTTCAGTACCGTAAAACTGTTCAAAAGCCTTGTTGTCCCAAATGTAAATACCGGAATCGGTTTCGTAACCGTCCTTGCCGTTGTCCTTAATGGTATTGCTGGTTTGCTGTACAGCCTGTGTAGGCTGGGTAGCAATATTTGCCACAGTAGCTACCTGGGTTGCCTCTGTAGCGTTGTTGTTTAAGCCCTGCTGATTTTTCTCACTTCTGCTGACACAGCTTGAAGCGCAGGAGGCAATGCCAAACACTAACAATAAAATCACGGCCATAGCCAATACAATAAGAATAATCCTATTGCGGCGGCGCTTTTTTTCTTTTTCTCTTTTCCTTTTTATGCGACGCTCCTGCTGCCTTTTTCTAAGGCGCAGTTCCTCCTCGCTAAGGTTGTTTCTATCCTCGTCCATAGTATCCTCCTATAATCTATATTAAGTATAGCTACGCTATAATAAAAGCCTACAGCCAATTTTATTATACTTTAGAAAAGGTTAATTTTCAACGCTTTTTATAAAAAAGTTTTTATATTGCCCGGTTTTTTATATAATTATTAAAGATAATATCAAATCATTTAGATAAAAACAATGTAATAGCGTCAAGTATTTGTCTGGCGTCATTTTTGCCCAGCTCATACATTTGCTTAAGCAGCTTTGGGTCTTGTTCCATTCTGCCCACCTTTATGCTTTTGCTTGGTCGAAGAACAAGAATATTTCCCTGTTTTTCCTGTTGCTCTATGTACTTTAATGTTCTGTTATAAACGGCGTATCGGTTTCTAAGTGCCGTAACAAATGCCGGATATTTGCGGTAGTACAAATTAGCCAAAAGGTTGTTTTCAGGCTTTTTTATATAACCTTTTGGTCGTGTTAAAACCACCAGATTTTTTTCATAGCCCATATTTTGAAAGGCCTTTAGGGGTATGCTGTCACATATTCCGCCGTCAAGGTACTTTTTACCGTCTATTTCCACAATTTGCGAAACATACGGAAGTGATGCAGAAGCCCTTAGATAATCCATATTTTTGCCACGCAGGCTTTTACATTGTATGTACTCTGCCTTGCCTGTTTCTACATTACTGCAAGTAACATAGTAATCTACAGGCGATTTTTCAAAGGCATCGTAGTCAAACACCTCAAGCTTGTTGGGCAAAATATTGTAAGCAAAGTCAGTGCCTACAACATTTCCCGTTGTGATTAATGAGTAAATGCTCATATACTTTTTTTCTTTTGCAAACCTTATGTTGTATCTTAAATTTCGTTCATATTGGTTAGAAACATAAGAACAGCCGTTTACTGCGCCTGCCGAAGTACCTATAAGTCCGTCTGCCCATATATCGTTTTCCAACAGAACATCCAACACACCGGCGGCATAAATTCCCCTTTTGCCGCCGCCCTCAAGGACTAAGCCTGTTTTCATACCATTCGCCCCTTACTTTATTATTTGCCGTTCTATATAAAATTAAACAGCTTGTATATTGAAAGCCAGTTTTTCTCCTGCTCAACCTTACCTAAGCCTATAAACTTGCCCTCGTATGTGTATACCCTAAGCACCTCTGCATCTTGCAGATTGCCTATTCTAAGCCTTGACAAATCGAGCTGACCTCCGTTGCAAAAGCGCTTTGCCTGTGGCAGTGAAACATTAACCTGCCTGTACACATTAAACAGCATGCTTATGTCCTTTAAAACAGAGTCAAGGGCACCTTCGTTTCCCAGCTGTTTTGCCTGTTCAAGGGTAACAGCGTCATTAAGGGTATATCCGCAAGCCTTTGTACGGCATAGTGATGTCATTATACCGCCGCAGTTAAGCCTTGCGCCTATGTCGTCTATCAGCGTTCTTATATATGTACCCTTTGAACACGCTATACGCAGTTTGCCTGTATGTGTATTCTCGTTATATTCCAACAGCTGTAACAGGCTTACATTTACCTGCCTTTTTTCACGCTGTACAACAATACCCTGTCGGGCAAGCTCATAAAGTCTTTTGCCGTCCTGCTGAACGGCGGAATACATTGGCGGCAGCTGTAAAATATCACCTGTAAACTCCGGCAAAATATTCTGAATATCCTGCTGTGTTACATTTACTGGCTTTTCACTCTGCACCGTACCCCATACATCAAGAGTATCGGTGGTAAGCCCCAGCTTAAACTCCGCTTCATATTCCTTGGTGCTGTCGGGCAAAAGGGACTGTGCCTTTGTGGCACTGCCAAAGAGCAACGGCAAAACGCCTGTTGCCATAGGGTCAAGAGTGCCGGTGTGTCCTACCTTTTTGGTTTTTGCCACACCACGCATCACAGCTACCACATCAAATGAAGTAAAGTCCGCCGGCTTATTTATAACAATTACACCGTCCATATTTTCACTGTTCCTCAATATACTTTTTAGCTACGGCAAGCACAGCTTCTTTTGCCTGCTGTAGAGTTCCGTCTACGGCACAGCCTGCCGCCGCCTTGTGGCCGCCGCCGCCAAGCTGACTGCAAATGGCACTGGCGTCTATGCCCTCGTTTGTTCTTACCGATATTTTATAGGTGGTATCGTTTTTCTGCCTTATTGTAACGCCTATAAGCACGCCTTCTATAGTGCGTGGAATTGCCGATATTCCCTCCACCTCGTCCTCAGGAATATTAAACTTTTTCAGTATATCCTTTGTAGTATGTGCAACGGCAATTTTGTCATCACAAAAATACTCCATATTGCCAATAACATAGGATTCTAAGGCCTTTTTGTTTTTTGACACTGTTTCAAACATAGCCTTGTTTATTTTAGCGGCGTCACAGCCGCAGTCCATAAGCTGTGCGGCTATGGTGTGAGTTTTTGAAGTTGTGTTTGTATATCTGAAACAGCCTGTATCGGTGGCTATGCCCGTATAGAGGGCGTCTGCAATGTCCTTTGTAATGGTTACATTCAGCTCACCTGCAAGCTCAACTATGTTTTCGCAGTTGGAAGCTAACGGGTTTACATAGTAAACCCAGGCAAAAGGCTTGTGCGTATTGTGGTGGTCTATAGCCAGCTTTACCTGCTCTGCGTATACATCAAGCTCACCTAAAAGCTTAGCGTCGGCAACATCTACACTTACATAATTTTCAACATTAAAATCCTGCGGCTGTGCAAGCTGTTCTAAATACGCAAACTTTTTAGGAGGTCTGCCGCCGTTTACAAGCACCCTTGCCTTTTTACCCAATTGCTGAAGCATACTGCACAAACCGTAAGCAGAACCAAGGGTATCGCCGTCCGGAAACTGGTGTGTAAGAATACCAAAGCAGTCGTTGCTTTTAAAAAATTCTGCAACCTCGGCTAAATTACAGGTTTTCCTCATCTTCTTCCTCCTCTTCGGGAATATCAAGCTCTGAAAGCATTCTGTTAATATTCGCACTGTACTCTATTGAATCGGTTGCATAAAACAGCGGTGCCGGAACATGGCGCAGCTTTAGCCTGTGGCCCAGCTCCTTTCGTATATAACCGGCTGCATTTTTCAAAGCCTTTGCCGCCTCTTTGCTTTTTTCCATACCGTACATTGAGCTTACATATACACTGCAATACGATA
Source organism: uncultured Ruminococcus sp. (assembly GCA_902789345.1). Classification (GTDB taxonomy): domain Bacteria; phylum Bacillota; class Clostridia; order Oscillospirales; family Acutalibacteraceae; genus CAG-964. Next base: position 34,448 of record CADANT010000012.1, on the reverse strand, counting down.
GGTCGTTTGTAACATCTACCCTTACAACGCTTATTAATGCGTCGCTTACACGAGGATCTTTCATTTCACGCAGTATTGCTGTGAGTTCACGCTTAATGTCCTCTGTAGTACGGTCCATTTTATATCCTGCCATATTTCTTCTCCTTGTAAATATTTATATATATTATTGTTTCTGTTATATAAATTGCTAGTCATTTTTAAACAGGTATATAATACCTTTAAAGTCTGAAAGCAATGTTTATTATAAATTCAAAATTGGCGGACTACAGAGGGTTATTTAAAACCTTTCTATTGTCCGCCTGTTAATACCAAGCACTGTTAAAATACACCGGGCTTTTTGTAAGCCTTTGCTTTTGCAGTGTTGGGTATAAATATTATGGGTAATTAATCTCTGTATTCTTCTATTTTGAACACCTCAAGAATGTCGCCCTCTTTAAGGTCAGAGAAATGCTCAAGTCCTATACCGCACTCGTAACCTGCCGCAACCTCTTTAACAGAATCCTTGAAACGCTGAAGTGAAGACATTGTGTCCTCGGCAACAACTATGCCGTCACGAACAACACGCACCATAGCGTTACGCTCAACCTTGCCGTTAAGTACATAGCTGCCTGCAATAAAGCCAACATTCTTAATCTTAATAACACTACGGCACTCTGCCTTGCCCAGCTCAACTTCTCTTGTCTTTGGTGCAAGCATACCCTTCATTGCCTGCTCAATTTCTTCTATACAGTCATAAATTACACGGTACATATGAAGCTCTATGCCGTCACGCTCAGCTGTAGCCTGTGCTACTGCATCAGGACGAACATTAAAGCCTACTACAATAGCATTTGATGCCTTTGCCAACATAACATCGGACTCATTAATGGCACCAACTGCACCGTGGATAACATTTACTCTTACCTCGTTGTTTGAAAGCTTTTCCAAAGACTGTCTTACTGCTTCTACAGAGCCTTGTACATCTGCCTTAACAATAATCTTAAGCTCTTTAATTTCACCCAGCTGCATTTGGTCAAACAGGTTGTCAAGTGTAACCTTTGTTTGTGCGTTAAACAGCTCTTCCTTAGCCTTTGCCTTTCTCTGCTCTACAAGCTCTCTTGCAAGGCGCTCGTCAGATACTGCGTTAAAGATGTCGCCGCCTGTAGGCACTTCGCCTAGACCAGACACCTCAACAGGGTATGACGGCCCTGCGTGCTTAACCTTTTCGCCTCTGTCGTTGGTCATAGCTCTTACACGGCCTACAGAAGTACCTGCTACAATAATGTCACCTACATTCAGTGTACCGTTCTGTACAAGCATAGATGCAATAGGACCTCTGCCCTTGTCAAGCCTTGCCTCAATTACAACACCCTTTGCACTTCTGTCAGGGTTAGCCTTTAGCTCCATAACATCGGCTGTAAGCAGAACCATCTCAAGCAAATCGTCAAGACCTTCTTTTGTTTTTGCAGAAACAGGAATACACGGTACATCGCCGCCCCATTCCTCAGGAACAATGTTATACTCTGTAAGCTGCTGCTTAACCTGCTCAGGGTTAGCGCCCGGCTTATCCATTTTGTTAATTGCTACAATTATAGATACTCCGGCAGCCTTTGCGTGGTTAATAGCCTCTACAGTCTGCGGCATAATACCGTCGTCTGCGGCAACCACCAATATGGCAATATCCGTAGCCATTGCACCTCTTGCACGCATTGTTGTAAATGCTTCGTGACCAGGTGTATCCAAGAATGTAATTTCACGGTCGTTTATATTAACACGGTATGCACCAATATGCTGTGTAATACCACCTGCCTCGCCTGCTGTAACATGGGCGTGACGAATTGCGTCAAGCAATGAGGTTTTACCGTGGTCAACATGGCCCATTACAACAACTACAGGCGCACGCTCTACAAGGTTGCTGTCGTCGTCCTCGCTGTCGTCTATAATTCTTTCTTCGATTGTAACTACAACCTCTTTTTCAACCTTTGCATGGAATTCCATAGCAACAAGTGAAGCTGTGTCAAAGTCTATAGTATCGTTTACGCTTGCCATTACACCAAGCATCATCAGCTTTTTAATAACCTCGGCAGCTGTAGCCTTTAGCCTTAGAGCCAGCTCGCCAACCTGAATTTCCTCAGGAATAGAAACAGTAATAGGCTTCTTTTTACGCTCCATAGCAATACGGTTTAAACGCTCCTGCTCGGTTTCTCTTTTGCCTCTTCTCTGCTTATTTCTCTGCTGTGAACGCTGGTTAATCTTCTGCTTGTGTGCAGTTTGATTTTCACTCTTAATCTTTTCACTTGCCAGTCTGTCATACTTTTCGTTGTATCTTTCTACATCAACAACTACCTGACGGGTATCGACAATTTTTCTTTCTTTTCTGTTCTTAAACTGAACATTACCGTTGTCGTTTTTATTATCGTCTGACTGTGCCTGTGGTTTGCTGTCCTGCTTCTTTACATTCTGCTTTGCAGCTGTATTTTTGCCGTCCTGCTTTTTACCCTGCTTGTCGTCCTTTGACTGTGGCTTTCTTTTGCCGTCAGATTTTTTGTCTGAATTTTCGCCGGCCTTATCTTCAGTGCTCTTGTCTGCACTGCCGTTGGCAGCGTAATATGCGTCAAAGCTTTCCATATTATTTTTCTGTGTAAAGTAATCAAATACTATGTTTAGTTCCTCTTCTGTAAGTACAGCTGTTTGCTTTTTAGGTTCACCACCAAAATACTTACTTAAAACATCTATAACATCTTTATTAGCTACACCAAGGTCGCTTGCGACCTCACGCAATTTATATTTTACCATCATAAGCAACTTACCTCCTTATTCATTGTCAGCTAACTGCATTAGCTTCTTTGCAAATCCTGCGTCGTGTATTGAAATTACAGCTGTAAGCTTGCCAAGTGCCTGACTTAGCTGCTGCTTGCTGCAACTTAGGGTTCGTATTTCTACATTATTGTTTTCTGCCACAAGGGCAACTTCCTTTGCTGTACGCTGTGACGCATCACCGGCTAACAGCACCAAGCAGGATTCGCCATTGTTTATTTCCTCTATAACCGCATCGTTACCTATGGTCATTTTACCTGCTCTTCTGCACAATCCCAAAAAGGACAATAGCTTATTATTCAAGGCTCTTCATACCTTCTTCCAACTGACTGTAAACCTCGTCGGGAATTTTGCAGGCAAAGGCCCTTTCAAGGCGGCGTGCCTTTTGTGCCTTTTGCAAGCACTCCAAGCTGTGGCACACATATGCACCTCTGCCCGGCTTTTTACCTGTAGTATCCAAAGAAACCTCGCCTTTTTGCAAAACCTCACCGTTTTCATCTTTTATATCCGGTGCCTTTACAATGCGAATAAGCTCTTTTTTAGGCTTCATTTCCATACAGCCTGTGCATTTCCTTAGAGGTATTCTCTTTTGTTTCACTTAACCACTGCCTTTCACGGTTTAATGCAAAAGTATTTTGGGAATATATTACTCGTCAGACTCTAAACCCAATATAGCGTCTACTGCGTCTTGAATTTCCTTATCCTTCTCCCTGTCTACATCTTCTGCAATTTCTTCATTTTCTACAAGGTTTTCTTCAAGGTTTTCAGGTGTGTCCTCAACGGTCTGCTGTAAACTGTCTGTATCTGCTTCTTCTATGTCGCTTTCAAAATCCTCTGCGTTATCAACAGGCAGCTCTGCATCATCGTCAGCCGGTACAAAATCGTCCTCTTCTTCTCCAAAGAAACCGCTTTCAGGGCGAATGTCAATTTTCCAGCCTGTCAGCTTTGCTGCAAGTCTTGCATTCTGTCCCTTGTTGCCGATAGCAAGTGAAAGCTGGCTGTCTGGTACTGTTACACGACAGGACTTTGAACCGTCTGCCGCAACCTGCACCTTAATAACGCTTGCCGGTGAAAGTGCAGCCGAAATAAACTTCTTAGGGTCCTCGTCATACTCTACTATGTCAATTTTCTCACCGTTAAGCTCATCTACAATAGTACCTACTCTTGCGCCTCTGGTACCAATGCAAGCACCTATAGCGTCAACCTGGTCGTCCTTGCTGCATACGGCAATTTTTGTTCTTGAGCCTGCTTCTCTTGAGATAGACTTAATCTCAACAATTCCGTCATAAATTTCAGGAACCTCTGTTTCAAACATTCTCTTTACAAACTCAGGGTGAGTTCTTGAAATTAAAACTCTTGGGCCACCCTTTTCTCTCTTTTGAACATCAGAAATGTAAACCTTTATCTTCTGACCTTCTTCAAGAATTTCGCCGTCTACCTGCTCACCGTGAAGCAGTACAGCTGTAGACTTGTTTATTCTTACTGTAGCGTTGCCTGTGCGTGGGTCAATTCTTTCTACGGTAGCTGTAACAAGCTCGCCGATTTTGCTTTGGAACTCAAGCATAATCTGACTCTTTTCGCCCTCGTTAATACCCTGTCTTATAACATTTCTTGCGGCATTAACACCGATTCTGCCTAATGCCATTGTGTCCATTTTTACCCCTACATAATCACCTATTTGTGCGCTTGGGTTAATTTCTCTTGCTTTTTCTTCGGAAATCTCAATGTTGTTGTCAAAAACCTCTTCAACAACCTCCTTTTGCAGATAAGCGTCAAAAATATAATTGTCCTTATCAATTACAAATGTTACATTGTCATTGCCGTAGTTTTTGCCTGCCGCAATTTCGATAGCTCTTTTAATTTGCTCAAACATATACTCAGACGGTACGCCCTTATCTTTTTCAAGCTGTGCAATGGCCTCGAATAGCCCTTTGTTATCCATTTTTAAAATCAACCTTTCTTAGTTTTATAGCAAAATTACATATTAAAGTCGTCAAGCTTTACCCAGACGCTGTCTTTTTTATTAAAGGTAACATCTCCGCTGTCTGTAGTTACTGTACAGCTTTGTTTGTCGGCAGAAGCAAGCACACCCTTAAACTCCTTGCCTACACCCTCTATAGGGCGTATCATTTTAACCATTACATCAGCGCCTATAAACTGCTCAAAATGCTCCGGTCTGGTAAGCTCTCTTTCTATACCCGGTGAGCAAACCTCAAGACAATAGCTTTTGTCAATAGGGTCTGCAATGTCAAGCGGCTCGTCAACAGCACGGCTTACAGCCTCACAGTCCTCTATGGTAATACCGTTTTCACTGTCTATAAAAATTCTTAAATACCAGTTGGCACCCTCTTTTACAAAGCGAACGTCCCACAGCTGTAGGTTTAGCGCCTTAACATAAGGCTCTACAATATCCCATACGGCATTTACTGTGTTTTTACCTGCCATAACGCACTTCCTTTCAAATTCTGCTTCTCCTGCTTTTGTACAAATAAAAAGAGCGGGCTGCTTTACTTCCCACTCCTTACTTCTAATACTTATTTAATCTCTAATTATTTTATCACAAAATATTTTTAATATCAAGTGAAAATTTTCCAATTTAATACCAAACTGAGAATGGTTTTACAAGCATATTTTATTCAAATAGCTACATTTTAAATTTAGCGGTAACTGCTTACGGTAATTATAATACCCTAATATCGTCAAAAACTTTGAAAAATTGTAAAAATGCTTATAAAGTCTTTTACAATCCTTAAAAATGTTGTATAATAAATTTGTATATCTATAAGAAGTAGGTTTTCAGCAAAATATAAAACAAGGAGGTATAACTGTGGGTGAAGAAGAAAAGAAAAACAAGGTAAGGCTCAAAATATGCGGAAGTCAATTTTTAATTACCGCAGACGAGAGCCAGCAATACATTCAGAAAATAGCCGGTATTGTTGACAAAAGAATAAAGCACCTGGCAGACAGCGACCCAAAGCTATCTGTACAAATGGCAACAATAGTAGCCGCACTGAACTACTGTGACCAGCTGGAAAAAGAAAAAGTTATAACAAGAGAGCTTATAAAGAAAACCGACGACTGCGAATCTATAGCAAGAGATGCAACTATGCAGCTAAACAAGCTGCTTGTTGAAAACCAACAGCTAAAGGAAGAAAAGGCAGGACTGCACCGTGTAATAGCAGAGCTGAAAGCAGGAACATATGTTGAAGAAACTTCCAAGCCGGAAGCAAACACTGCTGTGGCCGATAATCATACAAAACCGGCACCAACAAGCACAAAGGCTGCGCCGACAAAGCTTAACAGCGTTACCGGGCAGAAAGCAAGCGGCGTGCAAGATCGACTTTTTACAAGGGACGAATTTGCCGATGTGGTTACTGACGAAGAGCTTATGAATTTACTTAACGAAAAGAGTTAAATTATTGTGAGTACAATTAATAATAACACCAACACCCCTGCACAGCAGAATAAACATAAAATGGAAATTCTTGCACCGGCAGGCTCTGTGGAGGCTCTTGTGGCGGCCGTTCGTTCAGGCGCTGACGCTGTATATTTAGGCTCTACAAGGTTTGGAGCAAGAGCATCTGCAAAAAATTTTGACTATGAACAGCTTAAAGAGGCGGTGGAGTATTGCCACCAAAGGGGCGTTAAGCTGTATCTGACAATGAACACCCTTATAACCGACGACGAAATGGAATCAGCCGTACAAATGGCACAGCAAGCCTACAAACTGCAAATTGACGCAATAATTGTGCAGGATGTAGGCTTTGCCTCTGTTTTGCACAAAGCTATGCCAAAGCTCCATTTACACGGTTCAACACAAATGAGCGTACACACCCCGCAGGGTGCAAAACTGCTGTACAGCTTGGGCTTTACCAGGGTGGTGCTTTCAAGGGAAATGTCTAAGGAAGAAATTACACAGGTAGCACAGGCTTGCCCGGGTATAGAGCTAGAGGTTTTCGTACACGGTGCGCTGTGTATGTGCGTGTCGGGACAATGCTACTTTAGCGCTGTACTGGGAGGCAGAAGCGGCAACCGTGGTCAGTGCGCCCAAACCTGCAGACTTCCGTTTATGGTAGAGGGTGGCACAGGGCACGACCTTAGCCTAAAGGATATGTCAATACTACAGCATTTGCGTGAGCTAAACGCCATAGGCGTTACCTCTGCAAAAATAGAGGGACGAATGAAACGCCCGGAATATGTAGCCGCCTCTGTAAATGTTTCCAGACAGTTTTACGATACAGGCACAGCTACCGCAGAAAGCTGCAGCCGCCTGCAAAGCGTTTTTTCACGCTCAGGCTTTACGGACGGCTACTACACTGCAAACAGAGGTGCCTCAATGTTTGGTACACGCCAAAAAGAGGATGTAATATCTGCCACAACAAAGGTGCTTAACCAAATACACAGCATCTATAAAAATGAGTACAGCCATATTCCTGTTAAAATGGAGCTAACATTACAAAAGGACAAGCCGGCGGTACTTAAAGCGGCTTTAACCGATGATAAATCTGTCTGTACAACAGTACAGGGAGAGCTGTGCCAGCAGGCTGTAAATAAGCCTTTAACCGATGAAAAGGCAAAAGAACAGCTGTACAAATCAGGCGGTACGCCATACAAAACAAACATAGTGGTCTGCAACATTGACAGCGGTGTTACACTGCCTTTGTCGTCCCTTAACAAATTAAGACGAGAAGCACTAAATCAGCTTACAAATGTAAGAATGTCAAAATACCACCGTGAAGAGCCTTTGGAAATTACACTTCACACTACAAACACACGAACACAAAAAGAAAACATTCCCCTAAGGGCAGTGTTTTCCGACTGGAACATTCCTCAGGAATTTACAAAGTGTGAACTTGTATTTGTGCCTGAAACAACACCTACGGCGGTTATAGAACAGCTGTTGCTTCAAGGCTTTAATTTAGGCATAGAAATATCTGCCGGTATGTTTGGCAGAGAGGAACAAATTAAAAACCGTTTGCTAAAGGCAAAGGCTTTAGGTGTAAAGCATATACTTGTAAATAACCTGGGGGCTATACCTGTTTGTAAGGCGCTTGGTTTTAGCATACACGGCAGCTTTAGACTGAATGTAATGAACACAGAAAGCGTTTGCTTTTTTGAATCACTTGGCATTACCGACCTTACTGCCTCATTTGAGCTTACCCTGGCGCAAATAAAAGCGCTGGGCGGTACTGCAAAAACAGGCGCATTAATATACGGCAGATTGCCGCTTATGCTAACCAGAAACTGTCCCGGTGTAAACTCGTCAACAAAAAGCTGTAAGGAATGTGGCGGAATGGGGTACATTACAGACCGAAAAGACATTAGCTTTCCGTACAAATGCAGCGGCGGCTGTACACAGATATTCAACAGCGTTCCACTTTATATGGGCGACCGTTTAAGAGAAGTGGAAAATGTTGACTTTTACACAATGATGTTTACCACCGAAAGCACAGAAGAAAAACTAAACGCACTAAATGCTGTTAAAAATAAAAGTAAAATAGACGGCGGACACACTCGAGGCCTATATTACAAGGGCGTTTTATAATACAAACGGACATACAACCCTTGTAAACCAAATGGTGCTCCGCCACAAAGAGGTAAATTAATGGATATAAAAATACAAAAGCTGAAAGAGAACGCAATTATCCCTACAAGAGCTACCGACGGCTCGGCAGGAATGGACCTGCACGCCTGCATAGACAGCCCTGTTACTATAGAAGCAGGTCAGCGTGTGACTGTTCCTACAGGCATAGCAGTTGCCTTGCCGAGTAACCAATACGGTCTGTTTATATTTGCCAGAAGCGGCTTGGGAATAAAATATGGCATAGCACTTTCAAACGGTGTGGGAGTTGTTGACAGCGACTACCGTGGTGAAATATGTGTAAGTCTGCAAAATTCAAGCGATAAAAGCTACACCATAGCGCCAAACGACAGAATTGCACAAATGGTGGTAATTCCTGTATGCATGCCGAATATAACAGAGGTTACAGCTTTGGACGATACTGCACGCAGTACAGGCGGTTTCGGCTCAACAGGCAAGTAAACTTTCTGACTTCTATACAGAATGCTTTTAACACAAAGCTTCATTATTTAGCAATATAAAAACACAGTTATAAAAAAACACAAAAGTCACCCTTAGCTAATGATATGCATCTGTCTGCTTAACAGGTCATACCAAAATATGGGTGACTTTTTTTAATTTATACTTGTAAATAAGAATATATTTTTGTACAATTAATGTTAGATAATGCCATTAAAAGCAAAGATTTTTTAACCGAATAGATAAAAAATCGGCAATGCATTTTAATGGTGTATAGAATGAAATCAACAAAAAACAGTATTGAGGTGTTCATTATGAATCAAGAACAGCCTGTTAAAAACAACAGCAAATATTCTGTAGGTTTTAATATATTTAGAACAATAATGGCAGTATTGGGCTGTGGAATGTTTGTGTGGTTTTTGCTGCCGTTTATTACTTTTGGCATTTTAAACCCATACAACCTGTTTGGTATGACTGTAAGCATACTTGTTGCGGTTTATTTTGTCTTTAAGCCTGTGTTTAAAAAAATACGGGACAAATTTTATCAAAAAACATTTAGTAAAATTTTATGGAAGCTGGGCAGATTTTTAATTTATGCTTTCTTTTTGTACGGACTTGTAATAAGCACTGTTATGATAATCTGTGCAAGCATTGCGCCAAGTCAAAATGCCTCTGCAATTATACTGGGTGCACAGGTAATAGGCGACAGACCAAGCATTATGCTAAACGACCGCATTACAGCCGGAAAAAATTATTTAGATGAAAACCCCGGTGCCATATGCGTTGCTACCGGAGGACTGGGCAACTCTGCAAACATTACAGAAGCTCAGTGTATGTACAATGTACTTACAGAAAGCGGCATAGACAAAAACCGCATTTTCCTTGAGGAGTCTGCCACAAACACACAGGAAAATTTAATGTATTCCTACGACATAATAAAAAAGCAAGGTGCAAACACAGACATTGCTATTGTTTCTGACGGATTTCATCAGGCAAGGGCGTTGCTTATAGCACGAAAGCTGGGTATAGACAGCAAAATTGGTGCTGTAAACGCCAACACCAATTTAATATTTTTACCAACCTTTTGGGTAAGGGAATGGTTTGGCCTGCCGTATGACGCTCTGTTTAGGTAAACAGTTTCCGTTAATCCTTAATATTACTCATAAAATTCATAGCTATCGCCGTAACGTCATCATCGTAGTTGTCGTTACGGTTTTCTTTTGCCTCTGTAATAATTACCTGTGCCATTTCCTGTGCACTTCCGCTTTTCCAGTGCTTGATAATATCCATTATCCAGCTGTCCCCTGACACAACGGCACCGTCAGATACCATTAGCACCCAGTCGTCATTTCCCAGCCTTAGGGTTCTGTGCTCCAGCTTAACATCGGTTAAAATTCCCACAGGCAATGATGAAAAATCTACCCTTTGTACAACACCGTCCTTCTTTATATATGTTGCCGCCGCACCGGCTTTCATAAGGTCCGCCATACCGGTAAACAGGTCTATACATATAATATCCAGGGTAGCAAGGGACTCGTCGCCGGACTTTACCATTAAGGCGGAATTAACCACTTGCAGTGCACAGTCAAAGCCCAAGCCTGCTTTTATAAGCTTTGTCATTATTCCCTCAGCCATACTGCCGTCTACTGCCGCTCTGCCTCCTGTACCCATACCGTCACTGATAAGCGCCACCATTCTGCCTAAGCCGTCAGTAAAGTAACTGTAGCAGTCGCCGCATAATCTGCCTCTGCCGCTAATGTGCTGTGCACTGCCTATTTGCACATCATATAAAGCACGCTCGCTCATTTGTATGCGACACCTGTTAGGCACCATACTTATGCAGGGAGTATCCATATATCTGCCGCAGGCCTTTGAAATTTCTTTAACCAGCTGTGCTTTTTTAATAAGCCCCTTGTCGGTGTCCTGCACCTCCATTTCAACAGTCATACGGTTCATTCGGTCTGTTCTGCAGCTAACCTCCATAGGTGTAAAGCCCTGCATTTTCAGCACTGTGCTAACCCTTTCGGAAGCAGCTGTGTCAAACTGACTGTAGTTTTCAAACTCATCTGCCATATCCTGCAAAATTTCTCCCAAACCGGAAAACTGCCCTGCCACCACAGAGCGTATTTCGCCTACTCTGCGTTCCGCCGACAAGTACGACATATATGAATCGTAGTTTTTATTTATAACCTCCACCAGTTCAGGCACCTTACAGCATTTTTTACTGTAGCACTCCCCAAAGTCCTTTGCTGTTAAACTGCCCTTTTTCAAAATAACAGGCGTCATTTTTTCAAAATCGACTCGGCTTTTTTCTTTATCCCTTTCCCAACAGTAGGACCTTAAACCACAGCCGCAGCATACTCTTTCCACCGACTTTGCAAACACATTACTTATGTTATATGAGTAAAGCTCTTTCATTTTGTCAGCCACACTGTCTACCGACTGGGAAACATTTTTAAGTGCCTTTGAAGCGTAGCTAAGACGCATAATAACATTTTTGCGCAAACCCTCGGAACGGGTTTTATCTGCCGACGGTGTAAAAATTTGTGCCACTATATTGCCTAAATCCTTTGGCAACAGCATAAAAATAACACCGGCTATAACACTCTCGTAGGTTGACGCAATTATCATCGTAACATCTTGAGATTGAAAGGACATTATAAGATTACACACCAGAAACACCAAAGCAGTACCAACCCTGCCTACCGATGAAAAAAGTCCTGCCATAATTCCGCCAAAGGCGTAACTTCCCGCCAAAAAAGTAAGGTTATTGTCAGCCATACTAAATATTACGCCTGTAGCCACGCCCGATATACAGCCACCGCTTACAGCGCCGTATCTGGAACAAAGCATTATTACAATGATGGCGCAAATTCTTCCAAGCGAAACTCCGCCAAAGCCTATTGACGACAATGCAAGCAGTAAAATACATCCGCTCATAACCAAGCAGGCCAGCTCCTGTTGGTTAAGGGAGGTTATCCCACGGGTGCTTTTAAGAATATTAATGGTCTTAAAATAAAAATACGCTCCCACAGCCGCCAAAAGCGCCTCTATAACTGCCATAATAATTAGGTTAATTTGATAATTACCCACAGCCGCCAGCACAATACCTGTAGCCAACATAGGCAGGCTTGCGGTTAGTATAGGATACAATATGTTTTGGGTAAGCTTTTTCAAGTCGCTTAATGTCCACCTGATAGCCCCCACAGCAAGCACTGTAGCTATGTACCTAAAGCTGCTGCCGGGGGTAATAATTAAATACCCTGCAACCGAGCCTATGGTAGTGGCAATAAGCCTCTTAAAAGGCACCGCCGCCGCTAAAGACGCACCAAATGGTGAATATGAGCCAAACACAGCCCCTCCCGAAAGCATAAAGCCTGCCACAAAATACACAAGCTGTGACAAAATTGCCTTTGTTATTTTAGATGAAAACGCCCCTGTTATTCCCTTTTTTTCTTTTGCTACCACCGGTTCTTTCAATTTTATTACCCTCCAATTTTCTCTTGTTTGTATAAAAATTATATAGCCTGTCCTAAAAATTTTATGTCGCTATAGGGGAATAAAAATTGAAATGTTATGTTGCATTTTGGCATAAGTATACCTAAACTATTTTTGCTCATTTTACAACAATTTTCTAACCAAAGGTAAAAAGACAAACATCTTAACCTAGCGCACAAAACTAAGCTGCTCAACCCCACACAAAAACCAACGCCCCAACCAAGGGTACAAAAGCAGGTGGTCTAACAAAGAGTACAAGAGCAATCACCTTAGCCCATATACGCCGAGTCTATTTTTTAACCAACATTAAAATCCGTAAGGCTTCTAACCCTTTCAAAATATGTCCCCGTTATTTTCCTAAAAAGCGGCATTTAAACCTAGTCATAAAGAATGTTTATTATTCGCAAAATCAGTCAAATAAATTTTTTAAAAAAATTGTTGACAAAACATATACCATACGATATAATATAGAAGTCGTCGAGAGACGGACAAACAAATTTAACACTTCGAGGTGTAACTCAGTTTGGTAGAGTGCTTGGTTTGGGACCAAGATGCCGCAGGTTCAAGTCCTGTCACCTCGACCACGGATAACCGCTTAAACAAGCTATTTTAAGGCTGTTTAGCGGTTTTTCTTTTTGCTTTGATTTATTGTCTTGACCACAGCTTTGACCATTTATGATCACTCTATTATTCTTTGCCAGAATAATCTTTGTAGATGAATGAATAAAAGACAAAAGGCTTCGGGAAGCACAATTCCTATCTTTCCGAAACCATATTTTTTTATTTTGCTTATCTTTGTTTACTATGGCGCAAATTTTGAGCATTGTTATGCCGACTTGTTTTGATTTTTCATTCTTTCCTTTTCTTCTGCAATTTCTGCTTTAACTTTTACAATCATTTCCTGAAGCAGGATTTCGCATTCTTCTCTTGTTTTGGCAAATACATTTCGCTGTATCTTCTTGCCGTCTGCACCTGTGGGTGAATATTTGCCTGCCCATAGGTTTTCGCTGACATGATACAGACTGCCGGTGCCCGGCTTTCTGATTTTTCCTTTATACGGCTCGAAATTCGCTTGATTCGGCGATTTTTTCCTGTTGGCGGGTAGTTCCCCTATCGGAGATTCATTTGCCTCAAATTGCTCGTTTTTGCCGATTCCTTTTTCAATCTTTTTTGCCGCCTGAAGCTGCATACTATCTGTTACGTGACTGTATATATCAAGCGTTGTAGCTGACGAGACGTGACCGATTATTGATGACAAGGTTTTTACATCCATACCGTGTCCAAGTGCTGTGGTTGCAAAGGTGTGACGCAAATCGTGAAATCTTACAACTTTGCAGTTTGCATGCTCTAATATTCTCTGCATTTTCTTCCGCAGAGAATTCGGGTCAAGCGGCGAATCCTCTTTGACTTTTGACGGGAATATCCATTTTGAGTTTACGGTCTTTTTGTAGTCGGCGAGAATTTTAAGTACAGAAGGCGGTAGTATCAATGTTCTGATTGAAGATTTTGTTTTAGGTTCCGAAATTCTGAGCTCTCCGTTTACTCGATTGATCTGCCTTTTTATCTGCAATTCACCTGTTTCAAAGTTGAGATCATCCCATTGCAAGGCACAAAACTCACCTCGCCTGAGTCCTGTTGACAATTCAAGTATTGCCTGTACATAAAAATCTTCTTCCTTTGCTTGTATGAGAAAGCGTTGCATTTCTTCTGTTGTGAGTATCTGCATTTCCTTTGCCTTTTTTGGAGGCAGTTTGCAACCCTCAGTCGGATTTTGCTTAATCAGGTTTTCTTTGACTGCTTTTTCGAGTGCCGTTCTGCATATTGCGTGGCAGGCTCTTATCATTCGGTCTGATAAGCCTTTTCCTGATTTTTCTCTGTCCTTGAGTCGTCCGTTGCTTTTGAGTTGTGCGTAGAACAGCTGAAAGTCATTTTGCGTTAATTTGTTCAGCGGTATTCTTCCAAGTTGTGGGATGATATGATTATAGATGCTGTTTTCGTACCCCTCCTGTGTTGTAGGGCGGAGTTTGGGTTTCGAGTAGTTTTTGTACCAAAAGTCAATCCAATCACCAAACTTCATTTCAGGCTTTATATTTTTGTTGCTTTGCTCCAAGTTTATTGCAAGCTCTTTTTGCAGAGTATTTAGTTTTTCTATACACTTTTCTTTTGTCGGAGCAAGTACATTTTTTGTTTTTGGATTGCCTTTTTCATTGTAACCGACAACGATTCTGCCTTCCCAGCGACCGTCTTTACGCAATCTTACTGTGCCTGTTCCGCTTTTTCGCTTTCTTTTTGCCAAGGTTTTAGCTCCTTTCCGAAAATATCTTCCATAAAATCACCGACTATATCTGCCGCATTTTGCTGCATATCGGTTGTTACATGTGTATATGTGTCAAGCGTAAATGATGCATTAGTGTGTCCTAGTATGTTTGACAGCGTTTTTGCATCTACTCCGCTTGCAATAGCATGTGTTGCAAATGTGTGGCGTAAGTCGTGAAATCTTATATCAGGCAGATTAGCACTTTTCAAAATTTCTTTCAGCTTACTGTATGCAACACTGGGGGATACAGGTTTTTCGGGATGCAAAGGATTTGGAAATATCCATTCGCTGATTTGATTTTCACTGCGTTTTTTGAGAATATGAAGCGTGCTTGGCGACAGGAGGATTTTTCTTTTGCCTGTTTCTGTTTTTGTTTTGCCAATTACAACCTTACCTCCTGAGCCGATTGTTATAGAGCGTTCGATTTTCAACATACCTGTTTCTCTGTCAAGGTCTGTCCATTTTAATCCGCAGATTTCGCCTCGCCTTAAGCCTGTTGTAATTTCTGTGTAGAAGAAGTCGTACCATTCCGGATAATACTTTATCGCTTCGGTGAATATGCCAAGCTGACTGTCATCAAGAATTTGTTTCTGTTTGTAATTGCGTTTAGGTATTGTTGTTCCATCCGTAGGATTTTTTGAAATCAGATGATTTTTCACAGCCGAATCCATACACTGATGCAGTACCATATGTATTCCTCTTAAGGTGGAATCCGACAGAGAAGTATCAGCATCAGATTTTGGCTTTTTCCTGCCTTTAGCTTTCACAGTGTTATACATCTTCTGAATATCCGAAGTGGTAATTTGCCTTAATATCTTCTTGCCAAGGTAAGGGCGGACATATTTAAGCGCATTTTTATAACCGTTGTAGGTTGAGTTTTTAACCGTCGGTTTTGCATATTTTTCAAGCCATACATCAAGCCATTTGTCAAGCTGCATATTGCTGTCCTCTGAAAGCTCAATATTGCTGTATTCGTCAATCAGCTTGTGCAGTTTTGGCATCAATTCCTTTTGTGTTTTTGCAAACACAGATTTGAATATAGGCTTGTTATCTGATTTGTGACCGACAACGATTCTGCCTTCCCAACGACCGTCTTTTCTTTTCCTGATTGCACCCTCACCGGATGGTCTCCTTTTTGCCATTATTATCACCTCTTTCAGCAACACAGGATATCACAAGTCTTTCGGATTATCCAGACCAAATGTTAAAAAAATCAAGGGATTACATTGACATTGTAAATCCCTGCTCTTCATCATTTTCGATTTCATTCTGATTAACTGTTCTGTCGGTTTTAAGACCATGAGCAAGCTTTTTCTCCTCAAGCTTGGATTTCAGTTTGCTATCAACCTGACCAAATAATTTTGCTCGTTTATGCTTGCAACTGTTTGCAATCAATTTTGCGAGCGTAAGGACTATTCCTGAAACAGATTGTTTAACAGTAGGTTTATCAATCTCATTTTCAGGCATTGTCTGTGATATCAAATTAACCGACTTCAAAATATAGTTCTTGATGCTTCTGAACTCCTTGTTATCTTCAAGAGGTATATCGAGCTTTTCTTTATCGTAGTACAGCGACAGTTTTTCTCGGTTGATTTCATTCCACTTTGAATAGAGTTTTGCAAGATTTTTATCCCTTGCAAGTTCCGCTACAATATTGTTGACGATTTCTTTGATTGATTTAGGAAGATAACCATACATCAATCTTCCATTGTAACTTTTGATCTGTTCAGCAAGTTTTCTGAACAGCTTAACCATTTTATCGGAAACATAAAAATCATTATTAATATTTTCAAGCAAATCATCAATTACATTCTTTAATTCGTTTTTTAGCTCGTCACGGATTTCTGTCTGCATTTCAAACAGCTTGTACTGCTCATTTCTGAAAATATCATTGCCTAATGCACTTCTCATACTTTCAATGCCTTTGTTTGTGAGATAGCCTTGTCCTGACTTTGAGTAAATCATAAGATGAATGTGCGGATGATGCGTTGTGTTATGAAATGCTCCGTACCATTGCAAGTCGCTTGGCTCTATTTTATGAGCTTTGGCAATCTCAAGAGCGTTTCTTCTGATTAAACTTTTCCAAGCATTTGCATTGTTGTAGCCTAGCCTTTCGGCATCTTCTCTTTTAAGACTTATGACATGAGTCCACACAATTCCGTTGTGATTTGAAACTTTATCCGCTACCTCATCAAGATTTATTTTCTCATCAGTTTGAGAAAACAATCCGTGCTTACCTAACTTCTCAACACCGGGTCTTTCGGCATAATAGTTCACCAGCTTTTTAACACCGCCTATCCTGTCAGCATTGCGTTCAAGAAATTCGTTGAGAAATTCTGTTGCATTAGACTTTGTCTTATTTTCAAGATAGGATTTCATCTCAGGATAATCCCAAGACTCCGGAACGGTTTTAAGTGCAATACATATCAAATCATTTTGCTTTTTGGTAGCGGGGGAGTAATCAATACCATTCGGTAGTTTCTCAACGCCCTCACGAGTGCCCATATATTTTATCAGCTTACCTGCATTTGATGATGCAGGATTTTTTATATATCGGCTTGTAAAAATAATCTTCGACATTTATTAACCTCGTTGGAATTTGTACGCATTTTCAAATGTTATGATACCGTTGTTCCTTGCGACTTCTTCTGAACAAAGCTTATTGAGTGCTGACAACGAATGATTATCAATCTGATTTGTTGCTGCAACGATATTACTCAGCTTTGCTTGTTCTACAGCCACCTTGAACAGCATTTCGGAAATATTTTTCTCAACGCTTTCAATTTCACTTTTTATGGTTTGTGCAAGGATAGGAGAAAGATAATCAATACATTTTTGCTGATGAAGATAACCAATATAGAAATTAACCGCCTGACAGACAAAATCACTTTTTGAAGTTGCATTTGCTGTATCAAGCATTTCTGTTATTTCTTCTACCATTGAAGGTTTCATCCAATAGGCATATTTCTTCTTATTTTCGCTCATTTTTGATAGACACCTCAAATTTTGATTTTTGACATACTGCAAAACCGCATAACAGTCGGCTCTGCCGTCTGATGTAAACCCGTGGGGAGACGCCTCACTTTAACCTGCTTTTCATAATTTCCTCGAAATTATACGTTTCTCCTCAACTGCTCACTGTGAAAGTAATCTATCGCCTCGGTGATTGGACGGATAGTATAGAGCAATGTTCCGTTTCTCTTTTGTCCGGTCTTTGTGTAGACTTCCGTCTTTTCAGTTTCAACCAGGTGCTTTTCTTCAAGGCTTTGAACATATTTCCTGACCGTATTCTGACTCATTTTCAATGCATGTCCGATTGTGCGGTAGCTCGGATAGCACTGATATGTTTTTCTGTTTTCGCACCTTAAAAGATAACTGTACACGGCAATTTCTCCGGAGGATAAGCCGATACAGAATATTTCATTCGGCAGAGTGAAGTAATGTTTTGCATTATTTATAGAATTATATTTCAAATGCTTCCTCCTATGTTCTGCTCAACCCATTTCCGAAATTTATCTTTCGGCACTATAAGCCTTGAACCAATTTTCAAAACAGGAAAGCCTTTTGACCTGACCAGATCATACGCACTCGTCTTTGATATTCCAAGCACTTTTGCAATTTCCAGCACTGATAACATCAACGGCAGTTCGTCATAGCTTTTATAGAAATTTTCTTTCATCTTCATCACCTCTGATTTTAAAATAACAGAAAATTGACAGTCAGACAATAGAATTGTATAATCTTAGTTAGAGTGATGTTAATTATCTAATTTTAAAAGAATTTAGATTTTCTAAAATGAGGAGTAGATTATGAAAAAAGATTACTCGGAATATAAACATACAGATTACGAAAAATATAATCTTGCAAGGCAAAGCAACAGCTATGTGTACTATGATTTCTTCATTAACTTTGCATCATTCGATCCGGACTCGAAATTGTTTTCAATCAAAGTTGATAGGGTTAATGAAGACCTGTCTATGAAGGACGCTATTGATGAATTTGAAGAACTTGAACGCTCACTCAGAGAGGTTCGTCCTGATATTTTGTCTGATGAAGATATTGCTGATTATGAACAGAGTAGAGTTGAAGGCTTAGAGAAAAACAAAGCCTTGCGAGAACATTTCTCTGCAAAATATAATATTGACTGGGATGAGTGTGACGAGTATTTTCAAGACCTTATGGACGAATATGAAATTAAAAAAGAAGAGCCGCTTCATAATGTGCTGAGCGGTGCTGTCATTAACCTGCAAATAGGTGAGGGAATACTTGATTTTATCTATGCAGACTTTAAAACACCATTTGAAGAAAGCTACGGATTTGTTTCTGCTTTTGACAACTTCATTAAAAACAGCGAAGAGAAAAGGCACATTGAATTTAATGAAAAACCCGAAAAAATATACAACTGCAATCAGGAAAATGTTGAAATGTTCTTTAGATATACAAACAGCAAACTTTTCATTGAGAATATAGCAAATGCGTCTTTATACTCAGCTATTTGTCCTCCGGTGTTTTTGAAAGAAAACTTACCTGTTGAAGGTCTCAAGTGGTATTACAACTATCTGCTTACATTACAGAATGAGTATAAGGAATTAATAGAATTCTGTTTTGACGAGGACTTTTATCCGGAGGTAATGGAGAAAATCAAGCCGGCTGAAAGGTATTATCTTTACAAAATAATTCATAATCAGCCTCTGACAATTCAGAGAGAGGAGTATTTTAGTTACAGCAGAAGCAATCCCAATGGAAAAATCTTGCCGATTCATTTATCTCAAGAAGATTTTCTCAGCAGAATTATGAATGAATATGAGCCGACGGAACAGCATAAGGAATTTCAAAAGAAATATAATTTAAGTAATGCCAAAATGGAAGTATTCTGTCGTTTTCCTATCTCCCCTAACACAAGTTATAAATTCAGAAACATCAGGAAAGCACTTGAACTTGAATTTACGAAAATGCTTGAACAAGATATTCGCTTCAGAAAGTGCAAACGTTGTGGCAGGTATTTTATTATGAAAGGCAACTACAACACAAACTACTGCGACAGAATTGCCGAGGGTGAAACTCGGAACTGTCAGGATATTATGGCACTTGAAAATTATAAAAAGAAAACGGCGGACAACGCCGCCATTAAGATTTATAACAAATATTACAAGAGATATTCCGCCAGAGTTAAGGCTCATACCATTCTTGAAAAGGATTTTAAAAAGTGGAAGTATGAGGCTATGACAAAAAGAAATGAATGTATTGATGGAAAGCTGACAGAGGAAGATTTTATCAATTGGATGGAGAGTTGCTTCCAAAACAGGAATAGGAAGCATTAAAATACAAACGGGAAACACAAACTTTTCAGCGGTTTCAACGCTTATCTTTGTTTTCTGCGACGCAGATTTTGAATATGTAACAATGCAAGAACAGGAGATCACATTTCACGTGATCTCCTGTTTGCTGTTGTTCTTTCAGGTCATTGATTCAATGACTATCTTTGCGCCAAGCTTAAATCCAGTGATAAAGGATTGCCGTTCGCAGATTTCAGAAATTTCCCGATAGCAGTCCTTGTATTTTTCAAAGATTTCTTTCTGCTCATCGTAAAGAGTTGCTGTGAGCTTTTCTTCGTTTCTGTTGAGCAACCCGAGTAACTCTTTCATTTCATCATCAAGCTTAGCGCATTTTTCGTGTGGAAACAAGTTCCCATAGTATAAATCTTCGAGTGTATCCATAGTTTATGCCACCTTTCGCAGCACAAACATATACCACATAACTTTGAGAAAGTCCAGTTAATACTTTATTTTTACGCTGCGACTGCGTTAGAATTTACTTGTTCAATTATTCTGCGGATTCCTTGCCATACACTCAAGTCGGTGAAAACCTGAGCTATACTGCCTTTATCAGTGAAGGGTGATCACTGCAATACCGAAAGATCTTTCATTACACCGTTATGAACAATATATTCAACAATCTGATTGACAAAATAAATCTGCCTACTGTCAAGATTTACATTGTTCAAATATTCTGCAAAGGCTGATTTAGCCGCATTCACATCAAGTCCACAATCTCACGGACAAATTCTGCTTTTGCTTAGTACAGTATGTATTTAATCTGGTTTCGAAGATTGATGCGAATATGCTCAAAATCGTTTATGACTGCAACTTCTATAGTAGAGGCAAGGTTCCTGAGCTAGTATATCCACTATGCCTTGTATTTGTTCTCTTCTTCTCATATTTATAGATTTACAAAAATCTTCTCCCGTATTATTCTCTCCTTATTACCATTTTGCGTATTCGCTAACTTATGTATTTGTAATACACTGTTCAAGATTCTGTCAAGCAAGTTTATAAAATCAAATCGTAAATTTTATGTGTCTGTTTATATACCCTTTATCTAATATTTTCAGCATTTTTCCTGTGTTCTCACTAATAATATTGCTTTTTACACTAATTATGATATAATATATTTTATATTGTATTGTGGAAAAATCGACCTAAAAGAAAGGAGGTTCTTTGGTGGCAATTAGTTACAAAAAATTATGGAAACTCCTTATAGATAGAGATTTAAAGAAAAAAGACTTGCAACGATTGTCTGGAGTAAGCGCAGCCTCGATTACCAAATTAGGACGAAGCGAAAATGTAAACACAGAAATAATTGAAAAAATTTGTTTGGCATTAGATTGTGATGTGTCAGACATTATGGAAATTACAAAAACGAAGATAAATTGAGGTGCTTAAATGGAAAATTATACCCCACATCAAGCCCGTTATTTTGCTGAACAGATAACATTAAAGCGTTCTGATGCAACTGTTGATGGACTAGCTTCTGCAATGTCAGGAGTAAAAGTTGATTTAAACCCACACCAGGTCGACGCTGCATTATTTGCTATGAAATCTCCTTTAAGTAACGGTGCACTTCTTGCTGATGAAGTAGGTCTTGGAAAAACCATTGAAGCAGGTCTTGTTCTTGCGCAGTTCTGGTCAGAACGCAAAAGACATATTCTTTTGATTGCTCCTGCTTCTCTTCGTACGCAATGGCGTTCAGAATTAAGTGAAAAGTTTTTTGTTGACTCTGTAATTATGGAATCGACTACTTTTAATAAGGCTAAAAAAGAAGGTAAGTCAAATCCTTTTGATATTACTGATAAAGTGATAATATGTTCATATAATTTTGCCGCACGAAAAGATATAGAGCTACATAATGTTGCATGGGATTTAGTTATCATGGACGAAGCACATAAACTTAGAAATGTATATAAAAGCAACAATGTAACTGGAAAGAAATTAAAACTTGCACTGCAAGGGGCAAAAAAGAAACTCTTGCTTACAGCTACGCCACTTCAAAATAACCTCATGGAACTATATGGTCTTACAAGTTTGATTGATGACCATGTGTTTGGCGATGAAAAGACTTTCCGTGAAATGTATATAGCGGTTACCAATACTGCTGTGCGCAACCGTTCTCTTAGAGCAAGATTACAGAACTTTTGCAAGAGAACGCTTCGCTCACAGGTAACGGAATATGTTAGCTACACAAACAGAATTGCAATACTGCAGGAATACTCTCCAACTAAAGATGAAGAAACTCTTTATAACAATATATCGGCATATTTACAGACTGAAAAGCTGTATGCTCTCCCAGAGGGTCAAAGAAACCTTATTACCATGGTTCTTCGTAAGTTATTGGCATCATCCTCATTTGCAATCAGTGGAACACTTGACTCTTTAATCAATCGTCTTGAGGGTTTGATAGCTGGATACGAAAATGAACTCAATCTTGATGACTTTGATACCTTTTCAGAATACGAAGAGGAAGAAGAGGCGGCTAACGGTATACTTGAAGAAGAACTTAAAAGAGATCACGATAGCATTAAAGATGAATTGGAATTGCTTCGTGGCTTTTCTGTGCTTGCAAAAAGCATAACTACAAATGCCAAGGGCAATAATCTTCTGTTAGCCCTACAACAAGGCTTTGATAAAACTGCAGAACTTGGTGGTCAGAAAAAGGCTGTCATATTTACCGAGTCAAAGAGAACTCAAAACTATTTATTTAATCTTCTTTCAAATAATGGGTATGAAGGCAAAATAGTATTTCTTAATGGGGTGAACAATGATGAAGTTTCAAAGGAAATATACAATAAATGGAAAGAGCGTCATAAGGATGATGGCAAAATATCCGGTTCACGCACTGCGGATATAAAAGCTGCAATTGTTGAAGCTTTCAGAGATGAGGCAAGTATCCTTATCGGTACCGAGGCCGCATCAGAAGGTATCAACCTTCAGTTCTGTAGTATTGTTGTAAACTATGATCTGCCTTGGAATCCACAACGAATCGAACAGAGAATCGGTCGTTGCCACAGATATGGTCAGAAGAATGACGTTGTAGTTATTAACTTCCTAAATAACCGTAACGCTGCTGACAGACGAGTGTATGAGCTTCTTGACCAGAAGTTCAAGCTTTTCAGTGGTGTATTTGGCTCGTCTGATGAAGTGCTTGGTTCTGTAGAATCTGGAGTTGACTTTGAAAAGCGTATTGCAGCAATATATCAAAAATGCAAAACACAGGAAGACATACAACGTGAGTTTGACGAGTTGCAAGAAGAACTTGCTGATCAGATTAATGATAAGATGGTAGCTACAAGGCAGTCCATTCTTGAAAATTTTGATGAGGATGTAGCCAATCGTCTCGCTGACTGTCAAAAGAACACCGTAGCAAGCCTTGACAAGTTTAGCCAATGGATGTACTACTTCTTCCTCATTCATGGTGCAGAGCGAGTTGAACCGCTAAATGAATGGCGTTTCAGTTGTACCGAAGATGATGGAAATACGAGAATTTATAATCTAAAATGGAAAGATGCCGAAGCGGAAGGTGATATCTTCCTTCGTAAAGAAGATAATTTATTCCAAAAATGGCTTAAAGAAGCTAAGGAATATGAACTTAAGCCTGTCAATATCAAATTCGACAATACAGGTTCATCAAGACGAGTATCTTTCTTTGATACGCATCCAGGGCTAAAGGGTGTACTATCGATAGATAAAATAGCATATGACGGTATTGGCGAAGAAGAACATCTAGTATACACAATTATCACAGAAGACGATACTACTATGGATGATGACTTGGTAAACAGACTTCTTGAATTGCAGGGTGCTATTGATGGTGATTGCCCACCCGAAACAGCAGAACTTATTGATGCAAGAAATCTGCGAATTGAGGCACAGCGTACCAAAATTGAAAATGCAAACAAGCAATATTATATTGAGGAGTGTGAAAAGCTTGACGCTTACTCAGAGGAACTCAAGGACGGTTTAGAGCGTGAAATCAAAGAAATGCGCAAAGAGATAGCCGCAAAGAAAAAGGAATTTAAGTCCAGCACCAATCTTCCCCTTGACGAGATGCTTGCATTAAAAGACGAGATAAATAAGCTTGAAAAAAAGCGCAAGGAAAAGCAACGTGACCTTTATATTCAGCAGGATAAAATTGATGCAGATAATGAGCTTTTACAGGAAGAAATCAGAAAGAAATTAGAAGGAAAAATCATCACTGAGCATATCATGACCATTTCATTTGAAATCGTGTAAACGGAGGTAAATTGAATGCAAAAACTTGAACTTACTTGGATAGGAAAAAATGAACAGCCAGAGGTTGAGCCTCGAATACTACTCCATGAACCGTCCAAAGATTATGGCGACCCAAACACAGAAAATATGCTTATTCACGGCGATAACCTACTTGCTTTGAAAGCTCTTGAGCAGGAGTATGCAGGAAAAGTAAAGTGTATATATATTGATCCACCATATAATACTGGTGCTGCGTTTGAACATTATGATGATAACTTAGAGCATTCTATTTGGTTAGGATTGATGAGAGATCGTTTACAGATTCTAAAAAATCTTTTAAAAGATGATGGATTAATTTTTGTTCAAATCGGCTTTGATGAGATGGCTTATCTAAAAGTACTTATGGATGAAATATTTATAAGAAATAATTGTTTAGGTCAAATAGCTGTAAGAATGTCTCATTCTGCAGGAATGAAAAGAAAAGCATCAGA
The DNA here is from genome assembly GCA_902789345.1 of uncultured Ruminococcus sp. Taxonomy (GTDB): domain Bacteria; phylum Bacillota; class Clostridia; order Oscillospirales; family Acutalibacteraceae; genus CAG-964. The sequence goes on along the minus strand of CADANT010000012.1, from coordinate 9,761 downwards.
TAAAAGAATGATTAAAAACACCGAATATATATTATGCTACTATAAAAGTGTAGCACCGAAAATTAATCCAATATATGAAGAATGTAATGAATATCCTGTTAATTATTATCAATGGATAACAAAATTCCCAGATAGCACAATAAAAATTGGTGAATATTGTCCTTTGAAGGATATTATGTATCCAAAATTTATTGACTTGTACAAATTATATAATTTGAAAAATAATAATGAGTCAATAGGATTTTTGTTTTCAAATTCTGAAAATGTACGGAAATTTATTATGGAAAATAAAAACAGAATTGTTCGTAAGGATTCAAACGTTCCTTCAATCGACATAGACAATATAAATTTATCTGATAATCAATTTATAGAATATCACTCTTCACAGAACGATACATATTATATCGGAGTGAATTCATCTGGTAATTATTATCAAATATATTCATTGGCAGACAAAGTCAAATTTATAGATTGTGTTGACGAAACTGGGAAAGTTCAAAAAAAAGAAACAATTACAAATTTAGTTGGTGATTGGTGGGATGGCTTTTATAAGGATATGTCTCGTGTTGATATTGAAGGTAATGTAAAAATGAAGGCATCTAAAAAGCCTGAAAGATTGATTAAATGGATTTTAGAATGTTGTACTAAACCAGGGGACTTGGTATTGGATTCATTTTTAGGTTCAGGTACGACCGTTGCTGTCGCACAAAAAATGGGTAGAAAATGGATAGGAATCGAACTTGGTGATCATTGTTATTCTCTAAGTAAAGTAAGATTAGATAAAGTGATTTGTGGAAATGATGATACTGGTATCAGCCAATTGGTAAATTGGAGAGGCGGTGGCGGTTATAAGTTTTACGAGCTTGCACCTACACTGATTGTAAAAGACAAATACGGCAACTCAGTATTCTCTGATAAATATAATCCAACAATGCTTGCGGCGGCAGTTGCAAAAATCAACGGATTTGTTTATTCTCCAAGCGCAGAAGTCTATTGGAAACAGGGATACAGCCAAGATAACAGCTTTATCTATGTTACAACACAGTACCTTGATTCTAAGATGCTTGACAGTATAGCCGATGATATTGACCCGTTTGAAAACTTGCTTGTTTGTGCCCCTGCTTTTGACAATGGTCTGAGTAAGAGATACGACAATATTAATGTCCGTAAGATACCACGGTCAGTACTTGAAAAGTGTGAGTTTGGCGTTGACAATTATGATTTGAACATTGTTAATCCGCCTGAGATTGATGAAGATGAATGGGGGGATGAAGAATGTTGAAAAAGTCTTTTACCGATAAGTTCTACACTTATCACTCAAAATACATAAGCAATATCCTTGCTCTCCGTCAGCCCCAGCATGAAAGTCTTGAAATATTTGCAAGACTGTGTGATGTACTTTCTCTTTCAAAGACACCCGATCTTGAAGCGGAACTTGATGCGGTACACAGCCTTTTTCCAACGCTCAGCAGCTTTGAACGTGAGTTTCCATCATTTTGCTTTGCTCTTGCAACAGGTATAGGAAAAACAAGACTGATGGGGGCGTGTATTGCATATCTCCGCTATGAAAAGGGTATAAAAAACTTCTTCGTGATGGCGCCTAACCTAACGATATACAATAAGCTGAAGACAGACCTTGGTAGCCCTTCAAGCAGCAAATATGTTTTTAAAGGACTTGACCTTTTTGCGAAGCCTCCGAGAATCATTGACGGTGACAACTATTCAGATTTCCGTCAGATGGAATTTACTTCTAATGATGTGACTATAAATGTGTTCAACATAGCAAAGCTTAATGCAGAAAGCAAAGGCAAGGATGGTAAGCCTGCCCGTATTAAGCGTTTGAATGAAGTACTTGGCAGTTCATATTTTGAGTACCTACAATCACTAAATGACTTGTGTATTTTCATGGACGAGAGCCATCACTATCATGCCGATAAAAGTTTTGAAGTTATCAACGATCTTAAACCTATCCTTGGCGTAGAACTAACGGCTACTCCACAAATACAAAAAGGTTCTAAAGCAATCCCTTTCAAGAATGTAGTATATGAATACAGCCTTGCACACGCTCTGAAAGATGAGAGATATGTAAAAGTTCCTGCTGTATTTACCCGCAAGAATTTCAAGCCGGAAGAATATACCCCGGAACAACTTGACCATGAAAAGCTTAATGATGGTCTTAGAATTCACGAAGAAACTAAGAGTCACCTTGAGGTCTATGCTCGTAGCAATGACAGACCTATTGTAAAGCCTTTTGTTCTTGTTGTTGCAAGAGATACTGACCATTCAAAGCAACTCATGGAATATATTAAATCCAAGGATTTCTTTGGAGGATATTATGCTGATAAGGTTATGGAGATACATTCCGACCAGAAGAAAACCGAAAAGGATGAAAATATTCAGAAACTGCTTGAACTGGAGAATCTCGATAATAAGATAGAAATCGTAATCCATGTCAATATGCTGAAAGAGGGTTGGGATGTAACCAATCTCTATACTATTATCCCTCTTCGTGCATCGGCGTCAGAGACTTTAACAGAACAGACTATCGGGAGAGGTCTTCGGCTGCCTTACGGTGAGCGCACTGGAGTCGAAGAAGTTGACCGCCTTTCCATAGTTAGCCACGATAAGTATGAAGCTATTATCAACCTTGCCAATGACCCTGAATCCCTTGTACGTAAGGTATATTACATCAATGAAACCGAAGTTGAGTATAATAATGATCAACGAGAAACAGTTGAGTTACCTTCTTCATATGAAGTTGCCACTACCGACTTTAGCTTTACTGAACAACTCTCATTTATACTTCGGAATGAATCTAAGAAGAATACTGGAAAAGAAAAGCCACAGGAAAAAGTTCAGGAGGTAGCAAAATTCGTAGCAAGTTATACATCTAAATCTGTAATGGACTTAAACAAGCAGGTAAAGACCTTTGATGCTGTACACGATGAAAAAACACGTATATTTGTAAAGAACACCGTCATAGCAGAAACAATAAGACAGTTTCCAGAGATGGGATTTAAATCGGAAGATCTGGAAGCAATTGTTGAAAAGGCTATAGAGACCTGTGTTCAGGAATTAACCGACCGAGTTATTCCTATACCGCAGACGGTAGTACAGCCATTTGCGGAAGTAAAGCAAGGATTCACTGATTTTACGCTTGATACAAGAAGTCTTAACTGGCATCCTTCCGATGATACGCTCCTTGGTACGGAATTGCAAGAAGGTGGTAAAACATTTGAAATGGAATCTGATCGTTCAGCTATTGAAAAGGTCGATACCGCTGAGAACGAGGTCGTTCGTCATATCATAGTGCATGATAATATAGACTATGCTTCTTGTGCTGACCTTATTTATTCCTTGCTAAACGATGTAAAACAACACTTTCTCTCATATCTCTCCGAAGAAGAAGTCGAAAAGGTTATGCGGGATCGTCAAAAAACACTTGCTGATATTATTTACGCACAGATGAATGACCATTTTTATCATGAAGAAATCAACTTCCGAGCTACAAAAATGCGTCCTTTTTCTCGTATTGAAACTGGTTTCGGCGGAAAGTTCAAGTCAGATGAAATATATGACATTAGAGCAAATATTCCTGCCGGCGAAGTAAGGAGTAAGGTGTTCAATGGATTCAAGAAAGCCTGTCATACACTTTATAAATTCGATAGTGGAACAGAACGTGACTTTGCAATCGTTCTTGAAAATGATAAATCTGTCTTAAAATGGATGAGACCGTCAGCAAAACAATTTGAAATCTACTACGGACCGGGCGGCACAAGCCGATATGAGCCTGACTTTATTGTAGAAACCACCGATAAAATCTACATGATAGAGACAAAGGCAAGCAATGAATTAAAAAACGACTCTGTCATTCAAAAAGCAAAGGCAGCCAAGGTATATTGCCAAGCCGTAACCGATTGGAATGCTGAAAATGGAGGTAAACCTTGGGAATATGTTCTTCTTTCACACGACGAGGTACGTATCAATTCCAGCTTTGATTACCTAGTTAAAAATCGTGTTCAATATGAGCAGATTGAAATTACTGCAGATTAAAAAAGAGCCAGCTACAAGGGATAGTTTCCCTGTGGCTGGCTTTAATCACTTGTTAAATTATCAGATAACTCTAATCCAGATATTGCCGCCCTTATGGTATCTCTTCCACGATTATTTAATTTCTATATCTGTTAACAATATCTGTGTCATCTTGAGTTAGTGTATTTTCAATGCCCAAAGGATACGGACTATTTTTTGAACCCAATAAATAATCATCAAACGGCATACCTATCTAAAAAACTAATCTCACCATTGTTCCTCCGTGATAGTTTTCTCTTTAATATAATAATCAATATTATTCTCTGTACAAAATGTTATAATTTCTTCTGCCTTTAAATTGTAGAATTCTTTATGAGTGCTAAAAGAGGTTACTTCTTTACAATAATTTGTTCTACCAAAGATTATTTTATCTGTGAATGAAACTGCTCTTAGAATTTCTTGCAAATCTTGATTAACTAAATTCGGTGTGGGGTATGGCTCCATACTTACCCATGTTTTCTTACCAAGTTCGTGTAGCTTTCTTAAAGCATTCAAACGCGCATTGATGGGTGCTGCATAAGGTTCCATTTTCATTCTGTAATCTTCACTTAGTGTAATAAGGGTTATTCCATATTCATTTTCATCGGAAAGCTCTGCTAATTTCTCTGGTAATACTCCTTTAGTAAGAATAATACATTTTATACCAGATGCATTCAATTTTTTAATTGCCTCAATGCTCATCTCGCATATTTCATCGTATTGATACATAAATGGATCTGTGGAAAAACAAAGCTGAACAGATGTAATTTTATCTTTTAATTTTGGAATTTCTACATCGAGTAAATCAAGCGTATTAGAAACGAGGTACGGCTCAATCCAATTATCATAATCCTTGATTTGTCCGAACCTCTTCTTCATTAAAAATGCGTAACAAGGGTACCGACAGCCATGCGCACATCCCTGAACATGATTCATGGTATAATCTCCATACTCAACGCCAGTGACATAAAGCATTGATTTTCTTGTAATGTATCCCTTTACTTGCTTCATTGTTTTATCTCCTGCCTTTGAAACTGAGCGCAGTTCTACCAGCGGCAACAGCTCCATGATTATTTTTTAATTCATTTTTTATTTCAAGTCGGAATCCTTCTGACGGAAATACTGGGTGTTCTTCCAATACAGCCCAGATTTTATCCAACGGAACATTATCCTGCCTCTCAAATTTACTTTGAATATAGTCTGCAATATCCTTGATATAATAGCAGTCCTCATCCACAACTGTTTTAGGAGTTCCATCACCCCATAAATCCAGAGTAAGCTGATTTTCACTCCCGTGTGTATTTTTTGCTGACGATTTTCCTCCAAATGTCTGCCAAGCTACTTTCTTAAACAAAGAAAAACCTTTTGGATTGTTAGTATAATGAATTAGATTATATACAACAGAATTTGCTCTATTGAAAAATGGATATGCAGCAATATAAAATTCTCTAGTCCTTCTTAATCTCATGCTTGCCATTATACTTTCTATTTGCTCCTCGTAGGCTTTTCTATTGCTGCCAAAAGGAACAAGATTTGTAAAATCGGTTTGATATGTTTTCTCGTATCTTTTTATTGTTTCTGGTTTTTTTGCTACGGCTACTGCTCTTATAGAATCAGAAACCATATGATTAAGCAAAACTTCTCCCCAAGTGTTGAAAAAGGGCATAACAGCTTCCCAATCAACATCAGCCTTATATGGGTCGTACACAAGTAGAGTATGTGTATTTTTTGTACGCATCAAACCTGGCCCAAGCTTTCTCAAAAGTTCATTTGCATCTATTGTGCTTATATGTACCTTGAAATTATCAGTGTCTTTTGGTAAAAAATTTTTTATATGGTCAGTTTTTCTGCCATCAATATCATTCAAAAAAACATGAATTTGCTTTGTTGGATATTGGAATGAAGCGTTATAAAGACTATCAGCCACTCTTATCCCTGTTCCCATTACTGAATTTCCATATACATCATGATACTCTCCGCTATTGCACATACAATCAATAAAAATTAGTTTCTCACACTTATCATAATTCAACAACTTATGCATCCACTCTTCTACATATCTCTCAATTAATTCAAATTTTTTAACAGTATGAGGCTTAGCCTCACTAATTACTTCATTGTTATTGCTACTACTCATTATTTTTGCTCCTTATTATACAGTTAAGGCAGATCCTCTGCCACTTCCACTTATTTTTTATTATATCATATAAGTTGAATTATTCAAATCTTTCCATTCCTATTTTGCACTAATAATTATTGAACGATCCCACTAAAAGTTTTTTCAATTTTGCAGAGTTCGTTTAGAGGTGAACCAAAGTCAATATTGCAACGTTTCTGAATATGTTCCTACTGGTCTGTTAAAATCAAAAGCCTTGCAATCAATACATAAACCTTTTTGATAGTAGCAGTGAGGTGGAAAGCTTATAATTTGCGTCATCCATATACTTTTAACACGCGCTATCTTTATTTCTACCCAGATTTTTATAAACAGAAAACTTTATTTTATATTATTCAATTTCATAAAAAGATTAAATTAGTAAGTGTTAAATAAATCTCGGCAGATTTTTGTATATTTTATAAATCAGCCGAAATATATTTTTCGTAGTCAATTTTCACAAGCTTTTGATTGCCGATTTTCTTTGCGGATTGAAAAGATATATACCCGATAAAGCCTACATAGTTAATTGTACGATTCTGATTCAAGGCGTAAATATCAGCACCTTTACGCTCTGTCGGCTTCACTCCGTCACAAAAGGTAAAACCCTCTTTTTCTGTGTCGTGAAGAAATCTATTGCAAATTTCTTCACTTGACAGGTAAACATAAACTCTTCCGTTTTGATTTAATAATTCACTTATATTTCTCATATTGAGTCCTCCAAAATATTTTTCACCTACAAAGAGAACGAAAAGACACCCATCGTTGCCGACAGGTGCTGAAGTTCATAAATATATCACCCATCGGTCAAGCTTTAGCACCTTACATATTGCAGGTTGCTGTGCGGTCAACGAGCTTGTCTCTCACGCACTCTTCATAGGTTGATTTAATTTTATCAATAAAATTTATTACTGTCAATAAAAAATCTCCGTTCATTGTCCTGATAATGGTACAATGCTTTTGATATAATAATGATAACAGGAAAGAAGAAGTACATAAATTAACGAGGAGAATTGTTATGAAGTTTAAAATAGGATTTACAGGCAACAGTAATGAGAAAGAAAATTCAAGCCTCAACGAACAGCGTGTGAACAAGGCTGATATTCCAGTAAAATCACTTGTGCAGGTTCGGTTTCCTGACAGAAATATGACTCTTTCTTATTATAATGATTCATTTGATTTGCATAGAGGAGACCTTGTTTTTGTTGACGGAAAGCTTGAGGGCTTGCGTGGCATTGTTGTGGATGTTTCTTACAATTTCAAGATTAAGCTTTCGGATTACAAACGGGTTATAGCGGTAGCTGATACAACTCTTAAGGGTGAATTACATATGACTTTGTCGCACTTTGTGACCTTCGATTCATCTGTCTTGCCCTACAAAAAGGTTCTGGGCTGGTTCAAGGCTCCTTCAAATGAGGAAGATGAAGTAATTGTATGCAATGACGACAGCTCTTTTGTACTGGATAATCTGAGTGATATGAGGATTGATTCTCAGATAGCTGACCGTGGATATGATTATTATATGAGAAATAAGGTTGTTTATATTTGCGTTGACAACACACACGGCAGAGCGATTGTTACGGGCAGTAATCCTTATGAGGTTGAGTTTACATATCAAAACGGAGAAATCAGCAATCTGCTTTGCAATTGCTTTTGCAGTTATACCTGCAAGCACGAATTTGCAGCAATGCTCCAGCTGCGTGAAACGCTCAAAGAAATTGAGAAAAACTATGCAGACAAGCTTGAAGAAAGCAATTATTTTGCCGCAATCAGCAAATCTGCTCTGTTCAAATTCTGCGTAGATAATCAGAATACAGGCAGTATTACTTTTAAATAATTTTAAGGAGGATAATTATGTTTGACAGCATTTTCGGAGATTTATTTGATTTTAATAATGACGGTGAGATTGACGCTTTTGAGAGAGGTGCAGAGTTCGCTTTTCTCAATGAGCTGATAGAAGATGAAAATGGCAAATCCGATGATTTTGGCGATTCTGATAATTGGAGTTTTGATGACTGATAAATTTTGTGAGTAATCATTGCAGCTATCTTTGTTTATAGCGATGCAAATTTTGAACAAAAAATATTTGAAACTTTTGTTTTCAGAGTTACAATACAGAAAAAGGTTATTCCTTTATTCTATTAAATTCTAAATACATATTGTAGTTTTCAGATCACATATCTGACCACATGAATGACCATAGACGGGTTCGGAACACTCGGAAACATCGGAAATAAGACTTTCAAAGAGCATCTTCTCCGGAATGAAAATGGCTGAAAGTGCTATTTAGCAGCTAAAAAATATTTAAACAGCCATTTGGGACCAAGATGCCGCAGGTTCAAGTCCTGTCACCTCGACCATAAAGCCATTGTAGTTTTTAACTGCGATGGCTTTTGTTTTTGTTTAGTGTTATTACAGTTTTATTTTAAAATAATTTTGAAAAGGACAAATAACAGCTTATTTATAAAGTTTATTAAAAGGAGAAATATTTAGATGGATAATTGTATTTTCTGTAACATTGTAAACAATAAAATTCCCTCTATGAAAGTTTATGAAGATACCCATACACTTGCTATAATGGATCTTGCCAAAGATGTTGACGGACATATTTTGGTTATTCCTAAAAAGCACATCACCAATATATTTGATTGTGACCACAAAACCCTGCAATATGTTATGCACACGGTAAAGGTTGTTTCGGAACATTTGACCAATAACTGCGGCTATGACGGAGTTAATTTTTTAAATGCAAGCGGCACTGCTGCCGGACAATCTGTTCTACACTTTCATATACATATTATTCCAAGAAAATCGGGTGATGCAATAGACGCCTGGCCTCAGCTTCCGGGAGCTAAGCTGCCCGTTGAGGAGGTTTTCGGTGAAATAACTCAAAATCGGTAATATAACTCAAAAATAAGAAACTCCGAGAACTTAACCTTTCTTTGTGTTGTGAATCCATAAACATACCACAATAACGGCGGCTATAACAAATGCAATTCCGCCGATTATGCCTGTCGGAACAGGCCCGATAAAGGGGTTGGCAGTTCCTTTGTGAAAAATAAAAACACTTGAAATTAATTATGTATTAATAGATAGCTTTAAGCAATCACCCTCGCCACATAACCGCGGAAACCGCAAGCCCAAATATATCGGGTTATTTCGTTGTATTATAAGTTTATAAAGCCTAATTATCACAATAATAACTTTGTATAAGCAGCATTATACAAAACAACATACCAAATTTACAAAATTTAAAATTTAGTATTGACTTTATAAACAAAATGTAATATAATAATTTTTGTTCGGTAATGAACACGGTACACTATATGCGGGTGTGGCGGAATTGGCAGACGCGCTAGATTTAGGTAACGTCACCTCGGTGTAACAATTAAATAATTTGATTTTGACGGCGAAAAGCTGTTGAAAAAATAGATGTGCGCCTGTGGTGGAACTGGCAGACACGCTAGATTTAGGTTCTAGTCCGCGAGGGTGCAGGTTCAAGTCCTGTCAGGCGCACCAAAGCCCCAAAAGCCTG
>CADANT010000011.1 GCA_902789345.1 uncultured Ruminococcus sp. | reverse complement strand
ATTTTAACGGATTCCGGAAAAATATGCTCTACTTTTTTTATTTTTTTATAATTTATTTTGTAGGCTCTTTTCCTTACCCCAACTTTTATTATAGAGCCATATTATTTTTTATATCTGACTACACTAAAAACACATTGCTGTAATTATATTTGCAGCAGCAAATTTTAACGATATAAAGCAAAAAGCCTCTGTAAGGCCTTTGTATTATTTAACATACAAAAGCTCTTACAGAGGCATATTATTCTTTACTAATCAGCCTTGGTAGGTAGTAATGTCAATGCTCTTTATCTTAACATCTTCCTTTGGCTTGTTGTTAGATGTATCTGTTTCTACAGAGGCTATTTTATCAACAACATCCATACCGTCATAAACCTGTGCAAATACGGTATGACCTCTGTCTACTGCGCTAAAGGCACCGTCCAATGACGGGTTACCGCCGTTTTTCTCGTACAGAGATTTCACCTCGTTGCTGATAAGGTCGGTATCAAGCATATATGCACCGTAATAAGAAACAAACTGGCTGTAATTATCTGTACCGTAGTACTGGCAAAGCATTGGGTATGCCTGATCTTTCCACTGTTTTTCAAGAGCCTCCCAACCGCCGTTGGTTTTAAATGCGTCAGCTCCTGCTTGGTTAATAAAGAACTGGCTTCCGTTTGTGTCCTGTCCTGAATTTGCCATAGAAACAGAACCTCTTATATTAAACAGGTGGTCGCTGAATTCGTCCTCAAAGCTGTCGCCGTAAATGCTTTCGCCGCCTGTACCGTCACCCTTAGGGTCGCCGCCCTGAATCATAAAGTCCTTTATAACACGGTGGAATGTTAAGCCGTCGTAGTAACCGTCCTTTGCGTGCTGAACAAAATTCTCTACAGTCTTTGGCGCTGCCTCAGGGAAAAATCTTAGTGAAATATCACCCTTGGTGGTGTGCATAACTGCTACTTCCTCGCCGTTTTCAGGCTTGTCCAGCTGGTAGCCCACCTCGTGCTGGGTATCCTTATAGATTTTAGCGTCCTTTTGTGAGGTTTTCTTAACATCTATTTCGTCATATGTGGCGGTGCTTGTTGCCTGCTCTGTTGCAGACGAACTGTTTGACGAACTGTTTGACGAGCTGTCAGAGCCGCCGTTGCCGCAGCCTGCAACTGCTACAGCCAACACGCCGCACATAGCTGCGCATAATATCTTTGTAATATAATTTTTTTTCATTTATAAGTCCTCTTTTCATAAAACATAGCTTCATTTTAGTATAAAACCATAATTAATGCAATATGTTTGTTTAAACTTAAAAGATAATTTACAAACTCTTCCTATTTTTCCTAAATAAACAGCCTGATTTATGGCAACAAGCCATAAAATCCGAAAGCCCTGTATTATTTTAAGGACGGATTTTCCCCACAGTATAGAATAAATTTTTTTACTGCGGCATATAATTTCCTAGCTGTAATAATTGGGAGGAAAGAAAATGATAGAATTTTATCCTGAGGGAATTCTCATAGAAAAGCCTGAAAACGCCAGATGCTTTAAGTCGATAAACGCCTTAAACGAGGCATTTTTTGAAGAAAAAATACTTGAGGCACGGGCTATAATATGTGACGCCGAGCACAATTTAATTGTAGATATGGGCTGTATTAAAGGAATTATCCCTCGAGAGGAGGGCGCTCTTGGAATTAAAGAGGGCAAGGTGCGTGACATTGCCATTATTTCCAGAGTAAACAGGCCTGTTTCCTTTATTATAACCGATTTTAAGAAAAATACAGACGGAGCAACTGTTGCTATACTATCCCGAAGTAAAGCACAGCAGCGGTGTATGCAGCAGTACATAGCAAGCCTTAGCAGCGGCGATGTTATTAACGCCCGCATAACGCACCTGGAGCCGTTTGGCGCATTTGCCGATGTTGGCTGTGGTATAGTTTCGCTGATTCCTATAGACACAATATCGGTATCAAGAATAGACCACCCACGGGAACGCTTTAGCGTAGGTATGGATATTCGGGCAGTTGTTAAAAGCATAGAAAACGGTAGAATAAGCCTAACCCACAAGGAACTGCTGGGTACTTGGCAGGAAAACGCAAGCAATTTCAGCGTAGGCGAAACAGTAGCCGGCATTATACGCACAGTTGAACAATACGGCGCTTTTGTAGAGCTTACCCCCAATATAGCCGGTCTTGCAGAAATAAAGGACGGCATTACCCCGGGAAGTCAGGCAAGCGTATACATTAAAAACATTATACCGGAGCGTATGAAGATTAAGCTGATTATTATAGATACTTTTGAACAGCGCTATAAACCGGCACCGCCAAAATATTATTTTACAGGTAACCATATGGACAGCTTTTTGTACTCTCCGCCTAACTGCGACAAGGTAATAGAAACTTTATTCAGCTGTACAACTAATGGTACACCCACGCCAGAAGCGGTTGACTAATTAACCCCATAAATATATACTTGTTTTATACTAAACAAGTGGGGTAATAAAAAATGGATGTACTACTTATTGCAATATGTATGGTCTTGCTGGCTGTAATACTTATTTTAAATATAATAATTATCATAAACAGTAAAAAGAAGCCTGACCACGCCAGCAACACAGAGGACATAAAAGCCTATATCGACGAAACAAACAGAAACAACCGCATAGAAATGAATGCCACGGTTACAAATTCGGTTAAAAATATGGCTGAACTGCTTGCCGAAAAGCAAGAGAACAGCGACAATGCACAAATTAAGCGGCTTGAACAGCTTGAACACCGTTTATCAGGCTTTTCAAGCAACAACGAAATACAGTTAAACAATATTCGTGAAGCTGTAGAAAAAAGGCTGGAATATATTCAGCGTGACAACAACAGCAAGCTGGACGAAATGCGCAACCTTGTTGATAAAGAGCTTCAAAAAACTATTGACGCCAAAATGACGCAGTCCTTTGCACTTGTAAACCAAAGGCTGGAGCAGGTATATAAGGGCTTAGGCGAAATGCAAAGCCTTGCCGCCGGAGTAGGCGACCTTAAAAAGGTACTTTCAAATGTAAAAACAAGAGGTATGCTTGGCGAAATACAGTTAGGCGCTATACTAAAAGAAATACTCTCTCCTGAGCAGTATCAGGAAAATGTAGTAACCAACAAAAGCACACGCAACCCTGTAGAGTATGCTATAAAGCTTCCTAACGACAACTACTCCTTTGTGTACCTGCCTATAGATTCCAAATTTCCTGCCGACACCTACCACGCTGTATTAACAGCCCAGGAAAACGGCAATAAAGAAGAAATAAATGCCGCAGTTAAAAACCTTATTTCTACCATGAAAAATGAAGCAAAGGACATTCACAACAAATATATAAATCCACCGGCAACTACAGACTTTGCCATTATGTTCCTGCCCTGTGAGGGCCTATATGCCGAGGCAGTAAGCCGTGGACTTGTAGAAACACTTCAACGTGAATACAAAGTAAATATAGCCGGCCCCAGCACAATGGCGGCACTGCTGAACAGTCTGCAAATGGGCTTTAAAACTTTGGCAGTACAGCAAAGAAGCACCGAGGTATGGCAGGTGCTAAACTCTGTAAAAACCGAATTTGACAATTTTGAAGAGGTACTTACTCAAACCCAACGCAGAATTACCCAGGTAAACAGTGACCTTGATAAGCTTGTAGGTGTACGCACCAGACAAATACAGCGCAGGCTTGCAGATTTATCCAATACTGACATTGGGGATTAAAGTTAAATACACAAATGAAAAACACAGAAAGCATTTACCCGTTTAAACTGCTTTCTGTGTTTTTATGTATATGAGCTAATTATATTTTTTGATATTACACTTGGCGGTGCTTAACATTTGCAAAAGTCTAGGTTACATTGTTAAAGCAAGCTGTATTTTATAAACAGCCAAGCCTCAGTTTATATGTGCTTGCTTAGTTTTGTGTAAGGTCAAGCTTTTTTATGCCGTATATTTTTCTTAAAATAAAGCCCCAGAACTTTGGATTGTCAATTACTACAAATTTCATAACATAACCTCCATTAATGTTTAAATGCAAATAAAGACAATATGCAAATTACAACGGCGGAAATCACTACTACAAACCTACATGGAAGCAGTGTTCCTATAAGTAATCCAATACCAAATATTAAGCCACCGTTACAGCATTTCTTTTTTGGGCGTCGCATACCCTTTCACCACCTAAGACTTTTACTACATAATACGCATTTATCATTAAGTGGTTACAAATTATTTTTTGCCAGCTTTACAAGGTCTGCGCCTGTTACATTTCCGTCCTTATTGCAGTCCGCCGCCAAAAGCTGGGGTTCTGTTAATGTAGTGCTTTCCATAAAATATTCGCTTAAAGCTGCGGCGTCACTTGAGCTAATATTCCCCTCACCTGTCAAATCGCCTAAGACTGACAGCTTATACGCCCCGTATTCACTGCCGTTATGCTTAAGCCGCATAGTACAGTCTGTGCCCACCTTGCCGCTTGTTTTCTTTACATTGCTTTTACTGTATATTTCAACATCATAGCCGGTTGCTGTTATTCCGTTTTTAAGCTGCGCTATTGTTGTACCTGCAGGTATATCCCAAATAATAGAACGCTTGGCATCTAAACTGTAACTGTTTACCGCAAAAATACGGGCTGTATGTTCACTGCCCGGCTCTGTTGGTACAACAGGCTTTTTAGGAGGTTTTGTTGCAGCTGTCGGATTTTCCGTAGGTACTGTGGGAATTACAGGAAAGGAAAGCTCACTGCTGTTTATTATCTCAAAGGTGCCGTCGTCGTACAATAAGTAAAGATTATCATTAAAACTGCACATTTGTGCATTACCTGTATAGTCGGTATTGTACAATATATTTTCAGCCCCGGTTACATCATAGCCGTATATTTTGCCGTTGGCATATCTACAGTAGTATTTATTAACTACACCGCCGTTCATTTTCCCGCACTGTATACCACTTTCTATAAACACATCTGCGGCAACATCGGCAATACAGCCGTCATAATCAAAAACAGTATTATCTGTTACATATATTTCAGAATACATAACATTAGTCTGCATTTGCAGTAATGGCGTACTATTGTCTGCGGCATTAACGGTATATATTTTGCTTTGGGACAAAATAAACAGTGTGTTCTCCCTTTGGTTTATGGCAAAATCAGTTACTCGGTCAAGAGTAAAGCTGTAAAGATATTCTCCATAAACAGAGTAGCAGTAAAAAATTGTAGAAATTTCACCGCTTTCAGCAAAGAAAACACGGTCATTGCTTACGCAAAATTTATAGTTGCCGTTAATTTTAACATTATTAAAGGGATAATAATACACCGAGTCGTTACTGAAAAAATAACAGTTTAGGTAGATTTGTTCACCGCTTACGCACATTGCGTAAATACAGTTTTGACCTACATAAATATATTTTATTTCTCCCTCTGTGTTAAAACGGCGTGTATCACAACCCTCACCTGTAATGTAATTTACAGCTACACTGCTGTGGTTGTAGCTGACAACATACGCACCGCTTTCGTTTACTGTAAGCCTTGCGTTATCTCCCATATTATTTATAATCTGTTTATTTGCAGCATAAACACTTGCACCAACAGAAAATGCAAAGGCAGCTGCCAACACGCCTACGCAAAGCATAAGGTTTTTACACTTAGCCAAACAACCTATAATTTTCCCCATAAAACCGTTCCCCTAAACCAAACTAACACCTGAAATCGGTAAAAGCAGAAAATCGCCTCAACATCTAACACCGTCCCCACTCTCCATAAAAATGTGCCTTTATTTAAGCAAGCGGTTCTTTAGAATTTAAAAATTTCGGCGGCAATTATTTTACCGATCTAAAAGTATATAAATAAAAAAACTGTTCTAAAATTATTTACCTTATATTACCTGTAAATATATTTTACCACCAAATTTCGACATTTTTCGCCATAGGGGATTTGTTTTCACTAACTCTTGTCGCAGAAATAAAGCCAACTTGTTTGTGCATTATTCACAAAATTAAGTCCTAATTAAGCCAATCCATCTCTCCTTTTAGCAGTAATATGCTGTACTGTCAGCTTAAAAACTGCTGTATTGTCAACCATATTTTTATTAAAGCTATACTTCTGCTCAGTGTGGTAGTGATTCATAAGTACAGCAAGAGCCTTTTCCTTTTCGTTGTCGGCAACATATTCTATTTTTCCTGTACCCACAACGCTTTCGTAATTCATAGTACAGCTACAGCTGTTGCCGTTAGTTTGCGGAATAAGCCGGTGGCTACAGTCCATTTCAAAGGCTGCTCTGTTGTCCTTTTGGATTAAAATATGCTTTTCACCCTGTTTTGCACCGTGAAAATAAAGGGTTATAGTGCCGCAGTTATCTACGGTAAAGCCAAAATTCAGCGGTACTATGTATGGGAAAGTATCTGTATTCAATGCCAAACGGCATACATCACATCGTTTAATAATGTCAATAATCTCATCTTGGTTTGTAACCTGTCTGTCTTTTCTTCTCAAAATTCTTCCTCCTCTGCCCTTGGGCAATTTGTAAAATACAACACTATATATCATAATCAAAATTAAAAACCTACACAAGCAAAAATCTTTTAATTATAATTTTATTTCTACTACTAATACTAAAATCCAATAAATCACTTTAACAAAACCAACTACTGTGGTTAGCCAAAACCCCTCTCAAAGTATCATTACAAGTATCACCGCTGGGCAGTGTCTTGCTGAAGCGTTTAATTGATAATTAGTATAATTAACAACAGCGGCTTATTACATTATGCTTTTACGCCTTTGGACTTTTGTAATATGCCTATTTAAAAACGGCCTTAACCCATATAGGATTAAGACCGTTTCTTTTCGTAACAACTAAGCTATGTAATTGTAATTGTTATTTTTACTTTAGGTATGTTGTAGTGTTACCGATTTTACCGCTAATGCCTGTGTAACCGTTTGAGCTTAGAACATAAACTCTGCAGTTACCCTTACCGGAAGCACTTACTGAAAGTGTGCCGTTTGTAACATTTTTAACATCACCTGTTACTGCGTCAATATACTTACCGTTTGGTATATTTGAGAATGTAGCGCCGTTTGTTACTGCTACGCAAGCAAAGCTCTTTTCGCCTGTTTCAGGGTCTGTATAGCCACGCTTGAAGCACATTTCGCCAACAGAAGCATATTGGCCCTTTTGCAGTGCAGGAACAGCTCTTCTAATCTTGTTCAGCTTAATTAGCTGCTGCGACAGTGCGCTGCTTAGTGTTTCAGAAACCTTGCCGCTGGCTGTGTAGTCACCAAAGCCTGAAGCTGTAACATTGCCCTCAAGATAATCACCAAAGTAAGCACGACCTGATTTACTTAGAGGTATGTTTGGACCTTCGTCAATACGCTGACCTTTCATAAACTCAACCTCAGAACCGTAGTAAATACAAGGAATACCACGGAATGTAAACATTAGGCACATATTCTCTGCCCAAGCCTGTGTACCGGCATTGTAACGAACATACTGGCACTCGTCAGGGCTATAGTCGTGTGAATCTACATATACAACATTCCAAGTAGAGTCGTTGAACAAAGCGTCTTCGCTAAGTGCTGAGTTGTATGCGTCACGAGCTGTATAGAAGTTCCAGTGCATTGTAAAGTCAATAGTACCTGTACCGTTTGCCTTGCTGTAGTCAGGAGTATGGTAATCGTTACCGTTTAGGAATGCATTGTTACTCTTTTCTACAGGTGAGTTTGTATTGTACTTACCAAAATGCTTAACAGCATTGTCATAGTTGGACTTCATATCTGTATTGCTCCAGTTATTTGTCCAGCTGCTGTCTGTTTCTTTCCATGTGTAGAAGAAACACGAGTCTGACAAACCGCCCTCATTTACTGCTTCTCTTCTTCTTGCACAAACCTCACCAAAGATATAGAAGTTTTTAACGTCAGAAAATGCAGGGAAGTAAGCGCTGTTAAGTGTCCAGCGGTTAATATGCTTTTCTGTATCAAGACGGAATGCGTCAACACCCATATCAACATAATTTTTGTATGTAGATGTTAGGTACTCAGCTACCTCCGGATTTTCTGTGTTTATATCAACACAGTCATCAGCCATTTGACCTGTCTGCTCGGTATAAGAACCGTAGCTTAGGGATTTATCGTGGTGATAATAATTCTTTGTGTCGTTGGCATCTTCCTTCATAACCCCAAGTCTGGCTACCTTGTACTGTGAAGTACCGTCCATAGAGTCATAGTTAGGGAATTTTTGCTGAAGAACAGAGCCCTCTTTTACTTTAAGACAATCTGTAGAACCAAGGTCCTGAATTTTGTTGTAAGTTCTGTCAAACATTGGTGCAAGCTTTGCTTCACCGAAGTTTGAAGTGTGGTTCCAAACAACGTCCTGGATTATTTTCATATCTCTGTCGTGTGCAGCGGCAATTACATCTTCAAAAGTTGTGTCGTCACTCTCATAACGAGGGTCAACTGTTGTAAAGTCGAATGCATGGTAACCGTGATAGTCGTAACCACTACAGTTTGAAACTACAGGTGTAATCCATACTGCGCTAAAGCCAAGAGCCTTAATGTAGTCCAGCTTTTGAATAAGTCCCTTAAAGTCGCCACGCCAAGCAGGGTCGCTGTCAGGGTTGTTTGCCTTTGCGTCCTCCCAGCAGTGAACATTGTTGCCTGTGTCGCCATCATAGAAACGGGTTGTAATGATGAAGTATATAGAATCTTCACGCAAGTCTGTACGCTCATAATCATCAAACTGGTATGGGTCCTGCTTGTACCATTTGCCGTCCTTGTACCACCAGTCACCATTGTTTGATGCATTGTACTCTCTTGTAAGCTCCTTAGACTGTTTACCGTTTTCAACAAACAAGAAGTTTATTTTAGTAACATTGTTAAATCTGTATGTATAACAGTTAGGACCTGCCGCAGAAGTATCTCTGGTCATATTTGGGCCAGGATAAGAAGGCGAGTCTATGTTAGTAGGTAAGCTGTTCCAGTAGTATATATTTGGCGTAGTAGATGAACCATAGTAATGTATAGTAATACCACTGCCGTTTGCAGCTACCTTTGCGTTGTCTGTTGTGGCTGCACTTACTGAAATGGCGCCACAGGTAACAACAAGCATTATAGCTACTACTACTGCAACAACTCGTTTAAAGTTGTTCATTCTTCGTTATTCTCCTTTTTCTTCAATTTTCTTCAATTCTTCTAATATCATAATAAGTTTTAGCTTTCACCATGCACCTGCTGTACAAGCAGCAGGTACACGGCAAAATGTCTGTAATTACTTAAGATATGTTGTTGTTCCGCCGATTTTACCGCTAATTCCTTTGTAGCCGTTACTGCTTAGTACATATACACGACAGTTGCCCTTACCTGAAGCAGAAATGCTAAGTGTGCCGTTTGTAACTGTCTTTGTGTCGCCTGTAACAGCGTCAATGTATGTACCGTTAGGAATATTCTTGAATGTAGCAGCATTTGTTACTGCAACACAAGCGAAGCTCTTATCGCCGGAATTAGGGTCAGTATAGCCACGCTTAAATGCCATACTGCCTGTAACATCTTTTGTTGAGTACTGTCCCTTTTGAAGTGCAGGAACAGCTCTTCTTATTTTATTAAGCTTAATCAGCTGCTGTGAAAGCGTACTGTTAAGTGTTTCTGCAACTGTACCGTCAGCCTTGTATTCGCCGTAATCTGTAGCAGCTACATTACCCTCCAGGTAATCACCAAAATACGCTCTACCTGTTGTACTTAACGGCTGGTTAGGACCAACATCAATTATTTCGCCCTTTTGGAACTCAACCTCACTTCCGTAGTACAGACACGGTATTCCACGGAATGTAAACATTAGGCACATATTTTCTGCCCAAGTTTGTGTACCGCCTGTAAAACGGTGTTTCTGATTCTTATCAGGTGCATAGTCGTGTGAATCTACATATACAACATTCCAGGTTGAATCGTTAAAATACTTATCCTCACCCAGTGCGCTGTTAAATGCACTGCTTGCTGAATCGAACTGCCAATGCATTAAGAAGTCAATAGTACCCAAGCCTGAAGACTGGCTGTAATCAGGAGTGTGGTAATCGTTGCCGTTTAGGAATGCATTGTCGCTTGTAGGCTGTTTTGATGTGTTGTCATAAGCGTCCCAATGCTGTAGAGTAAGGTTCATATTGTTGTTTACAGCCTCAGGTGTGTTTTCCCACTGCCATTTGCTTGTATAGCTGGTGTCAGGCTCGTCCCAAGTATAGAAAGGAACTGACTCACTTGCATGATCCCTGTACCATGTTTGTGAGTATCTGCAGCAAACCTCGCCAAACATATAGAAGCTGCTGCCGCCAATGGCATTTAACTGCTTGTTAAACATAGTGTTTAATGACAGCCTTGAAATGTGTCTGGTTGTGTCCATACGGAAACCGTCAACACCCATTCCAATGTAGTTGCCGTAAATCTCAACAAGCTTCTCTGCTACCTCAGGGTTTTCTGTATTTAGGTCAACACAGTCACCGGCAATTTGAGCATATTTACATGTCCAGTCGTCCCAGTTTAGGCTCTGCCAATAGCCGTTGTGGTAGTAGTTTTTAGGGTTGTAAGTTCCGTTTGTAGAAACCTTGGCTGAGTTTTTAACATCGTTTAAAGGACTTTTAGTATCGTTGTTAGCAGTTACGGTAGTATCCTTCATTAGGTTTAGTCTTTGATCATACTGAATCTGCGGAGCCTGCGCCCAATATTCCTCTGCTGATTTTAAACCATAGGTATTAAGCAGATAATCGTTAGGAATCATTGTTTTTTCCAAGTCACCCAGCTCTGTTACATCGTTATACTTTTTAGTAAACAACTCGCAAAAATTCTTCTCACCAAAGTTACCTGTATGCTGCAAAACAACATCCTGAACAATTTTCATTCCCTTTGCGTGTGCAGCATTAATAAGGTCTTGGTATGTAGCACCGTCACTTTCGTAACGGGCGTCTACTGTTGAAAAGTCAAATGCGTGGTAGCCGTGGTAGTCGTAACCGCTGGCATTTGTAACCACAGGTGTAATCCAAACAGCACTAAAGCCAAGTGCCTTAATGTAGTCCAGCTTTTCGATTAAGCCTTTAAAGTCACCTCGCCAAGCAGGGTCGCTGTCAGGGTTATTGGCCTGTGAATCGTCCCAACAGTGAACATTGTTGCCTGTGTCACCGTCATAAAAACGGGTTGTAATAACAAAGTAGATTGTATCCTCACGCAGGTCGGTTGTAAGCGGATCGGTTTTTTCAGGGTTTGAGGAATACCAAATTCCGTCTTTATACCAAAACTCGCCGGAAGCTCCCCTTGTAAGTTCCTTTGACTGTTTGCCGTCCTCGATAAACAGCATATTTATTTTTGTAACATCCGCAAACTTGTATGTGAACCATTGGTCGCCCTCGTTTGCGTCTGCTGTCATAGCCTTGCCCGGATATGTAGGTTCGTTGATGTTTTTAGGAAGACTGTTCCAATAATATATTGTCGGTACACTTGTGCCTTTTGCTTTGTAGTGTACTGTAATGCCGGTTGATGTATCGTCGCTGGCTGGGGCTGTTTGAGTGCTTGCTGCGCTTGCACAAACTATGCCAACAGTAACTACCATCATTACTGACAATATTACAGCTATAGTTTTCTTAAGTATTTTCATTTTATGTGTCCTCCTTGCCTATTAAGTATAGGTAATACAGACCTGCCGATTAGATAAGTGTTCTAGCTATCAGAACTGCATCAATTACATTAATTTTGCCGTTATTGTCCATATCAGCAGCGTCAAATCTGGATGTTCCGGCTGTCAGCTTGTATCCGTCATAGCCCATTACCGACCTCATAACATATACAACATCTGCCAGTGATACTTTTCCGTCACCTGTAACATCACCCTTAGTATATTGTCCACCTGTAGGTGTTTCTGTAGGTGCCTCTGTAGGTGTTTCTGTCGGAGCCTCGGTATCTCCGTCAACTACTACAAAGTTGTAAACATACTGTGTAGCTGTTAGATTCTTTGAATCCTTAACTGTTACCTGTAGTGTGTAATTGCCAGGTTGTGTTGGTGTCCAGCTTACTGTGTTGCTTCTTGAGGAGCTTGTCTTTTCAGCAACTGTTTTACCGTTTGCAGAATATGTGTATGTAAAGCTTGGTGTGCCTGTGCCGTCAGAAACTACAGTTCCCAATACAACAGCTGTGCCAACCTTGCCCTGTACCGAACCTGTGTAGAATGAAGAAATTTCAGGTGCTACACTTGATGCACCATCGCCAACAGTTACGGTGTAGGCTTTCTGAGTAGTTGTATTTTTACTGTTCTGTACAGTAACATCTACTTTATAATCACCCTTTTGAGTTGGTGTAAAGTTTAGAATATTACTTTGCTTGTAGTAGACTGTGTTTACTGCATTGCCGTTAGGGTCAGTAACAGCAACCTTGTAGAACAGAAGGTTTGTACCTACATTACCGCCGGATGCCTTTACATTTACAGGTATTGAGGTGTTTACAGGAACCTGTCCTGAATAACCTGTAGAAATACCCTTTAGTACCGGCTCTACAGCCTGTGCATCGTCCTTAATTTCATAAGAAATCTGCTTGCTGTTTTTGTTGCCGGCAGTGTCCTTTGCATCTACCTTAATTGTGTATGTGCCTGCCTGAGTTGGTGTCCAAGTACATGTGCTGTTTGTACCTGTATAAATTGTCTGAGAGTTTACCGAGAAAGTATATGTTACAGTACCCTGTCCTCCGGCTGAAACTGCCTTAATAACAATGTCTGTTCCCTTATACTGCGGTGCCTCAACATCTGTTTCAACAGACAACTTCAAAGCGCTTGTGTCGTACATAGACCAAGAGCCTGATGAGCCGCTTAGCTTGTACAAATTACCTGTAATGTTAGTTACATCACCGGTCATTTTGTTTCCGCCGCCGCCGTTGTTAAAAATAACGCCGGACAGGCTGCCTACATCACAAGGTAATTTGTAACTGTAAACATTGGTTTCACCTGTTACCTTTGTCATTTTAACACCAGGCCATGTGCTCGACTGTGAAGTGTTGCCATTTACCCAATAGTGTAAATATGGGTCTGTGGTGTCGTCTGTTTGAAGATAAATTGTTGTACCATAGGTACCTGCTGCGGAAGCCGCAGCCGTTCCCAAACAGCACATACTTGTTACTATCAGCACTAAAGATAACAAGCAAACTGCCATACGGGAAGTTCTTTTCTTCGTCATAATTTTTTCCTCCTACGAAAATTCTTGTAACCTCGGTATTACATTTTAAAAATACCTATAAAATTACATTCTTTATTATAGCACTTTATTCCAGTAATAATAAATTCTTTTATTGTACAAACTTTTAAGGTGTTTTTTATTGAATATTTACTAGCTGATAAGATAACGCTTTCTAAAAAATTTTTGTATCGGTTATCGATGTATTTTTTCTGTTTATCGGAAACTGATATATAAAACAAATCCCTCGCATTACACGAGGGATTGTTTTTGTTAACTTATATTCTTATTTGCGGAAATATAACGCAGGCTTTTGCTTATGCAGCAGGCTTTTCAGTTTCAACTGATGCTGCTGTTGTTGCGTCTTGCATTGTAATCCACAAGGATCCTGCATAGTCCACATTGTCTGCTGTTTGGTTGCCCTTACCGTCATTTACAATCCAGTTGTAAACGCCTTCGCCTTTAGCATAGAAGTTGAAGGAATACCAACCGTCTTTGTCAAAGTCAGCCAACTGTGTGCCAGGCCAGCCGCCTGCCGGGTTATAGTCCTTGTCGCCTGTCTGCAAAGCTGTCTGCCACAAGTATAGGTATGGTGACCAAGTTGCGCCCTCAGGAAGTCTAACATTTATTGTTGTTGTTACAACCTTTGTTGTCCAGTCGCTATTTAGAATAATCCACTGGTCGCCGCTGTAGTTGTTGTTGTCGATTGTTTGGTGTGTGCCGTCATTTACAATCCAGTTGTATGTGCCGGATGTAGCAAATGTGCACTCAAACCAACCGTCGCCGTCAGCGTCTGTCATTGCTGTGCCAGGCCAAGAGCCGCAGTTGTTTGTGCCGTTGTCTTCCCATACATACAGGTTAGGAGTTATACCCTCAGGAACCTGAACATGAACTGTAACGCTTTGTGCGCCAAGAACATAGTGATATACAACCAATGTATTGCCTACAGCTACTATACCTTCAGAGTTGCTAGGCATATTTTCTTTGTCAAGCTCATAGAAAGGAATATCAGCTGGCTTAACACTGTAGTCTGTACCGGCCTTCATTCTTGTAACTGTGTCTTCTCTTAGTTTGTTGCCGTCTTCGTCAACATAAGATACTGTAATTGTACCTACTGACAATGGTGTTTCGTAGCCAAGAATATGTCTTACTATTAGAACTGCATCTGAAATATCTACAACACCGTTTTTGTTTACATCTGCATTTGCTATTTGACTTTCGCTTAGTTCAAGCTGACCCAAAATGTTTCTCTGAATCATAACTACATCTGCCAATGTAACATCGCCGTCACCGTTAAGGTTTTTAAACTTAACAAGGTTTGGCTCGTAGTGGTACTCAACAACAATCTTATCCTCTGTGTATACACCCTCGTTGTTATCTGTCACAGATACCAGGTTATACTCAAGAGAATAGCTGTTGCTTGGCTGTGTGCAGTAGTACTCGCCTACTTTACCGGAAAGTGTCAATGTTGAAAGTGTTTCGCCTGTTGAATCGTCAATATATCTAACCTCAACAACACCCTTTGTGCTTTCAACGCCTGATGCTATGTAGCTGTCCTTGTCAACAAGAACCAAAGCCTCGCCTGCAGGTACTGTAATATCTCTGCCGCTTACTTCGCCAAGGTTAGCCACACCTGCCATTTGACCGTTTACAACTGTTACCCACTTATCCGGCAATGCACTGTCAAGTGTAACTGTTTGGTCTTTGCTGCCGTCGTTAAACAGCATTACAACATTTTTCCAGTCTGAATTAGTATTGTTAGCGTATACCATCTGAACAAGACCTGTGCTGTTGTTGTAAGAACCTGTAACATTGTCAAGCTTAGTAGCTGTTCTTACAGGAGCAAAGTAATTTCTGAACTCAAGCATACCCTTGTAGTAAGAAACAAGGTCGCCGTATTCGGCTGTTCTGCTCCAGTCGAGCTTATTAATATCTACAGAAGATGAGTAGCTGTTTTCGTCGCCCTGCTTTGTTCTTGCAAACTCTTCACCGGCAAGCATAAATGTTGTACCCTGTGAAGCGTATGTAATAGCTGCGCTTAGCTTGTTCATCTTTACGTATTCGTCATAACGCTTTGTAAAGTCACCGCCCATTGAGTAAACCAAACGGTCATACAATGTTGCGTTGTCGTGACAAGAAGCATATGTAACTGTTTGCTCAGGCTGATTTGCCTTCCAGTTGCCGCCCTGAGTATTAGCCAGCAGTCCGTAATAAATAGCCTTTGCGTTGCTGCTCTTACCCTGAACATAGCCCTTGCCTGTTGAATCAAATACGCTGCCCTTAATACCGTCACGGATTTGGTCGTTAAAGAAACCGATACGGTCGCTTAACAGCTTTGCATTTGCCTGTGTAGAAGCAACTGTGCCCTTGTCAAAGGTAGAGGACATTGTCCAGCCCTCACCATACATAATGATGTTAGGGTCAATTTTATCTAACTCTGCACGAATTAGGTTCATTGTTTCTACATCGTGCAAGCCCATTAGGTCAAAACGGAAACCGTCAACATGGTATTCCTTTGCCCAATAAACAACTGAGTCTACCATATACTTTCTGTACATAGCACGCTCTGAAGCAGTGTCGTTACCACAGCCTGAACCGCTTGAGAAGCTTCCGTCTGCGTTCATTCTGTAGTAGTAATTAGGAACTGTATTTTGGAATACAGAATCTGTTGAATATGTGTGGTTATAAACTACATCCATAATAACACCCATACCGTTATCGTGAATGCTCTTAACCATCTCTTTTGCTTCTTTAATTCTTACATTACCGTCATATGGGTTTGATGAATAGCTGCCCTCAGGTACATTGTAGTTTTTAGGGTCATAACCCCAGTTAAACTGTGTATCGGAGCCTGCCTCGTCAACCGAGCCGTAATCATAGAACGGTGTAATTTGTACATAGTTTATGCCCAAGCTCTTTAGGTAGTTCATACCTGTAGGGATTTTACCCTCATCGTTCAGTGTTGTATTGCTTTCGGTAAAGCCAAGATACTTACCTCTGTTCTTTTCGCTTACACCTGAATTAGAGTCATATGTAAAGTCCTTTACATGAACCTCCCAAACTGAAGCGTCTGACTGATTTTCAACTCTTTTAAAGTTGTTGTCCTGCTCCCAGCCGTCAGGATCTGTTCTAGACAAGTCAACAACCATTGACCTGTCGCCGTTTACACCTGCTGCCTTTGCATAAGGGTCAGCTGTTTCTACGGTTTTTCCTGTTTGTGCGTCTGTAACCGAGTAAGTGTAGTACAGGTCAATCCAGTTTCCCACCAGCTTTATGGTCCAGATACCGTTGTCTTGTTTCTCCATGGTGTAGGTACCCACTTTAGTTGCACCCGCTTCATCGTCTGAACCTCTTTCAAAAATGTTAAGCTTTACATCTGAGGCAGACGGTGACCACAGCTTAAAAGTGGTATCATCCGCGCCATTGCAAATAGCGCCCAGGTCATCTCCGCTGTAGGCCTGCTCATCATATTTTGCCGCCTGCGCCTCATATGGGTTACTGCTTTCAGAGTCAGCTGCCGACGCAGCTACAGAAGCAGTACTACCCACAAGCATAACAGCAAGTGCAGCAGCAATTATTTTATTTAGTTTCACTTCTAATCCTCCTTGTGAATCATATATATAACCTCTGCAAACGCAGGATGATTATCAAATTATTTTCTCTTTTTTCCTTTTTTCTTTTTCAGCACAACTGCGCCTGCAGCCACTGCTGCAACACCGGCCGCCGTACCTGCAACTATACCGGCAATTTTCAGAGCTTTGTGGTCTTTGCCTCTCTTTGCAAGGCGTTTTTCCCCCACTGTGCTTAGCTGTGTAGCTGCCTCATGTGCGGTGTTTTCAATAAGCGTTTGTTGGAAATCCGTATCAGCCTTAATATTTGCCTTTTCAAAGCTTTCTTTGTCAACCAAAACCATTGCAGATGTACTTGGCACTGTTACCTTTGTGCCCTCTATCTCTTTTAGCTTTTCCACACCGGCTGAAACATTGTTTACAACTACTACCCAATTTTCAGGCAGGTTTTCACCCTCTAGCTGAACCTCAACATTTTTGTCTGTATTTGCATTAAAAATGCAAATCACTTTATCCCATTGAGTATCAGCTGTAAGCTTATTGGTCATCATAAAGCCCAGCACCTTTGTGTCGGTATTCTTAAAGACTGTCATATTATCAATGGTAGTTTTTGTGTCATCTGTAAACGGTGCATAGCTTTTTCTAAGGTCTATTAAGCCCTTATAATAGGCTGTTAAGTCGCCATACTTCTCCAGACACTGCCAATCAATCTGATTTAATGTTGGTGAAGAAACATAACTGTTGTGGTCGCCGTCTTTTGAGCGTGCCATTTCCTCTCCTGCCAGCATAAACGACATTCCCTGGGAGGTAAGCACACAGGCAGCCCCCAGCTTGTTCATTTGCACCAACTGTTCGTTGCGCTTTCTGTACAAGGACGGATCCTTTGTACCCAGCACAGACGCTGTCAGCTTGTCATAGAAAGTCATATTGTCATGGCAGGAAACATATGTAACTGTATCGGCAGGGGTTTCTGCCCACTGCTTTGTAGCGGCCATAACGCCGTCCTCTATGCCTACTGTACCGCCCTTGCCTTGTACATAGCCTTTGCCTACAGCCTCAAAGTTGTCGCCCTTTATCGCGTCTCTTATACCGTCATTAAATGCGGCAACACCGTCTATTTTACTGATGTTCTTCTGAACAGCAAGGTCTACGCCCTCTACATACCCTAGGTCCCAAGCCTCGCCGTACATAATAATACGCTTGTCTATGGTGTTAAGCTTTTCTCTTATTTTCTTCATAGTGTCTACATCGTGCAAGCCCATAAGGTCAAAGCGGAAGCCGTCTATATGGTATTCGCTTGCCCAGTAGTACACAGAATCCACCATAAACTTGCTGTACATAGCACGCTCAGAGGCAGTGTCGTTGCCGCAGCCTGAGTTGTTTGCAGGTGAGCCATCCTCGTTAAATCTGTAATAGTAATTAGGCACTGTTAAATTAAAATAGCTGTCATCTAAGGTGTATGTATGGTTGTAAACAACATCCATAATTACACCTATTCCGGCATTGTGCAGTGCCTGTACCATTTGTTTTACTTCGTTAATTCTTACATTGCCGTCATAAGGGTTGGTAGAATAGCTGCCCTCCGGCACATTATAATTCTTAGGGTCGTAACCCCAGTTATATTCCTCACCGTTTGGCTTTGTTTCGTCTATAGAGCCAAAGTCGTAGAAAGGATTAATCTGTACATGGGTAACGCCTAATTTCTTTAGGTAAGCCAAACCCGTTGGGGTGGTGTCACAGCCCTCAAGCGCAGTACCGTCTTCTGTAAAGGCAAGGTACTTGCCACTGTGCTCCCGGCTTATACCGCTTTCCTTTTGATTTGAAAAATCTCTGACATGCACCTCCCAAACAATAGCCTCTGTTTGCTTTTCAGGCAAAACTCTTTTATCCTGCGACCAATTTTCAGGGTTGGTATGGGACAAATCTACCACCATACCTCTGTTGCCATTTACTCCTGCGGCCTTAGCGTAAATATCTACGACCTCATTTGTAACGCCGTCATTGGTAACAGAGTATGTGTAGTAGGTGTTTTTAATATCCCCCTCAACGGTAATGCTCCACACACCGTTGGTTTTGTCATAATTCATGGCAGAGTCAGCAATTTTTTCTGCTCCGTCCTCATCGTCGCTGCCTGTTTTATACAGGTTCAGCTTTACTTCACTTGCAGTTGGCGACCACACTTTAAATGTAGTTTTTTGTGGTGTATACGCCGCACCCAGATCATCACCGCTATATGCAAGCTTGTCCAGCTCTGCTGATTTTGCATTAATATTATCCTCAGCTTCAGCATTCACAGGACAAAATACTGTTGAAAAAGTAACCATAGCAGTCAACACTCCTGTAATAAATTTCTTGAACATATGTAACCTCCGTCAAGCAGGCACAATGCACACAATTACTATTAAATTTTTCTTCATTGTAGCATATTTATTGATTTTTTACAATTAATTTACCTCAACTATTGCTCTGCCTAAACATAGAAAATGCCACCTGCTTATTGTGTACTTTGCATAAACAGATGGCAAATTTTTGTAATTATATAATTAATTCATTTAATTTTGTAGAACGCCGGCGATATATTTTTGCCTGCCACAGCACTATACAAAGGCTTACAGACCTAATATTTTGCTGTTGCCGTACAAAGCGCCCTTTCCAAGCTGCTCTTCTATTCTTAAAAGTCTGTTATACTTTGCGGTACGCTCGCCACGGCAAGGTGCACCTGTTTTTATTTGACCTGCGTTTACCGCTACAGCAAGGTCGGCTATAGTGGTATCCTCAGTTTCTCCGCTTCGGTGGGATATAACCGTACTGTAGCCGTGGGACTTTGCCAACTCTATAGTCTGCATAGTTTCACTTAAAGTGCCTATTTGGTTTATTTTAATAAGCACCGAGTTGCCTGCCTTTTGCTGTATGCCCTGCTGAACACGCTTTGCGTTGGTAACAAACAAATCGTCACCTACAAGCTGCACCTTATCGCCAAGCTGTTCTGTAAGGCTTTGCCAGCCCTCCCAGTCGTTCTCTCCTAATCCGTCTTCAATAGAAATAATAGGGTATTTATTCACAAGCTGTTTCCAGTAATCTATAAGCTGTTGGCTTGTCATATCTGTTCCCCTTTTTGGCAGGGTGTAGCTGCTGCCCTTTTGCCATTCGCTGGCAGCGGCGTCAAGGGCAATTTTCATTTTGTTGGTATTAAGCCCGGCCTGTATAATAGCCTCCATTATAAGCTCTATAGCCTCTTCGTCACTGTTAAGGTTCGGCGCAAAGCCGCCTTCGTCACCTACAGCTGTAGTAAGTCCTCTTTCCTTTAGAATTTTTCCTAGGGTATGGTAAACATTACAACAGCTGTTTAAACACTCCTCAAAGCTTTTTTCCCCTACAGGCATTATCATAAACTCCTGTATGTCAATATTGTTATTTGAGTGTGCTCCGCCGTTTAAAATATTCATCATGGGCACAGGCATAGTTTGGCTGTAACAACCGCCTAAATAGCTGTACAAAGGAATATTAAGGGCCTTTGCCGCAGTTTTTGCACAGGCAAGAGATACCGCCAAAATTGCGTTTGCACCCAGCTTGCTTTTGTTTGGGGTATTGTCAAGGCTAAGCATAATATTGTCAAGCTCTGTCTGCCTTAGCACAGACACTCCCTTTAGCTCTGATAATATTTTAGAGTTAATGTTTTCTACAGCCTGGGTTACACTTTTGCCGCCGTACAACGCCATATTGTTATCCCTAAGCTCGTGAGCCTCGTGTTCACCGGTAGACGCGCCGCTTGGCACTATAGCGCCTGCCGTTACACCATTTTGCAGTGTTATCTGCGCTTCTACCGTTGGGTTTCCTCTGGAGTCCAAAACCTGTCTGCCTACAATTTTTTCAATTTTTAGCCCGTTCATATATAACAGCCTCCTAAAATTTTCTTACATTATCATTGACAGATTAAAAACCGTTTATTCCTTTTTGGCTCTTTCACCGCATAAATATCTTGCAAAAGTTAGTGAAAATTTAATTTCTATATGTTACAATGTTTATAAATTAAATCCATTTTTGCAGAACGGAGAATAATTATGAAAAATGCTGTTATATTTGACCTTGACGGCACACTGTGGGACTCCGCCGGTGTTGTAGTTGAGGCTTTTAATGATGAAATAAAAAACCACAATGACACTGATTTTGTACTAACAGAAAAAATGCTGAAATCCCAAATGGGAAAAACCGCAAGGCAAATATCAAAGGTGTTTTTTCCGGAGCTTTCGGAAGAACGAGCAATGGAGCTAATGTCACTGTGTGCCCAAAAGGAGCAGAAGTATCTGGGGGAAAAAGGCGGAAAGCTTTTTCCACATCTGGAGGAAACCCTTAAAGAACTGCAAGAAGCAAACATTAACCTATATATTATAAGCAACTGCCAGTGCGGTTATATAGAAACCTTTATGCATGTGCACAAACTGGAAAAATATTTTGACGATATTGAGTGCAACGGCGGAACGGGACTTTCAAAAGGCGAAAACATAAAACTGCTTATAAAAAGGAACAACATTGACAGGGCTGTTTATGTAGGCGATACTCAAGGCGACTGCGACGCAACGGCTTTTGCCGGAATACCGTTTGTATATGCACAGTACGGTTTTGGCAATGTAGAAAACCCTGACTACACCATACACAGCTTTAGTGAAATGGCGGAATTAGCAAAGAAAATCTTTGCATAACTACATTGTAAAGGAGCTACGCCAATGCAAAGGGCAAAAATAAGGGCAATAGTTGCCATACTGGGGTGCTGTATGCTTTTAGGCGGCTGTTCATACGAAAAAAATCAGCAGCTTACTACAGCGTCCATACAGTATCCTGACGGAACGGTAAAAAGCTACCAAACAACCGAAAATATAAACCCTTTTTACGGTTTAAGCGTTACTTTCAGCGGTAGTCCGGGACAAGGCACTGCCGTGTTTGACACCTCCGGCTGTACGGAAATTGTAAAGGATAATTTTAAATTCACCTGCAAAAACAACGGCAAGCTAAAAGGCGGAAGCAAGGCCACAATAACTGCCGAATATGACAAAGATTTATTTGAAAAAGGCGGTTATAAAATAACCTGCAGTCAAAAGAAATATATTGTTTCCGGCGTGGATTTTTACCCTGAAAAGCTTGAAAATTACGATAAAGACAAGCTGAACAAAGCCATACGCCGTGCCGCAAAAAGTTATATTGACGACAATATAAAGAACATAAGGCTTGAGTTTGAAAGCAAGCTTGACCACAACCAATGGAGCAAGTCCGGCTCATTTAACTTTACATATAACTACCACGACATATCTATGATATACAATGTAAACAAAAACGACATATCACAAAACGCCTACTACATAATCTACGAGCTTTCTAACGAGCTTACCTGTACAGAGGATATGGACAGCACAACAGAAAACCCTATGAAAAAGGGCGACGAAGACACAGGCTGGGCGTATGTGGTTGTAGGCGCACAGGGCATAGCATCCCAAAGTGATATGACCCTTACCGATGCCGGCGTGAACTTTGACACAGTAAAAGCAAACGCAAAAACCTTTACCACATTAGAAAGTGCAAAAAGCTACTGTACTTATGGCGGAAAGTACGAAACCTATACGGAGCAATTTGTTTAAGCCGTTTACTGTCCGTACTTAAAGGTAAAATCCTTTTGTTGCCAACTGAACTGTGCAAAACCTATTTTTATTTTGCATTACACATTTAACATTTGTATATTCGCGTGTTGTCAAAGGCTGTAGCTTTAATTTTCATTGTTTATGCAGATAAGTTTAGTGACCATTTGTGACTAGCTATAATTTTATCTGTCAAATAAATATTGCAAATATGCTTGCTGTTGCATCTGCACGCAGGTTAAGAAAATATTTTAATCATAAAAAATAAATAACTTTAAAATCAACAAATGCGAGCCTCCAAAAGTCATAAGCTTTTAGAGGCTCGCACTGTTTCTCTTTTATTATTTTCATAAGCACCGCATAAACAAGAAAGAGGCACTCCCTGCGGAGTGCCTTTAGTTTCTTGCTTAATAATAAAATTAGTGCATAAACTTGTCAACAACATTCAGAGCTACTACAAGCAAAGCAAAACCAATAGACAAAACCTTTGTCCAACGGGCAAGCTTGCTGTTTACTGTACGAGCCTTGTTCTTTGACAAAAATGTATCGGCACCGCCTGTTACAACGCCTATGTCCTTTGAGTTACCCTCTTGCAGAATAACAACAGCAATCATAATGATTGAAAACAAAATAAGCACTGCACCAACAATATAGTCAACTATATTCATATCCGTCCTCGTCCTTTCGTAATAATATGCCACTTTAACTATTCATTCAGCTTTTATGATACCACATAAAAACTGTATTTTCAAGTAATATTATTAATTTTTACTTCAAAATTTTCTTACAAAAGACTTAACTGCTCCGCCTTATCCTCTGCACTTAGGGTAGAGCCTACGGCCGGCAGGGTTTTTGTGCGGTATCGGCTTGGCTTTGCTAAGTCGCCCTCGTTGTACAGCTTGGCAGAAATAAGTCTGTGTCCCTTTTTCAGTGTAAGAACATTTACGCCTATAGTTGACCTGGAAGCCTTTTCGGCAATAGCACCTGTATTAAACAGCAGTACCCTGCCCTGGCTGGAGGTCAGCATAATATCGCAGTCCTCTTTAATATATATAATGTCCGCTACAGGTGACTTGTCGCTGTAAGCACCTGTCAGCTTCTTACGGTTAGTTTTTGTTTCGTAAGCTGAAAGAGGAACCTTTGCAATTTTACCGTTTTCAAAGGCAAATATCATATAGCCCTTGTAGTCCTTGGTGTCTACCACATAAAGCGATTTTTCGCTTTCGTCCATATTCAGCTTAGCCGGCACATAGTCGCCAAAGGCGCTTGCCTTTGTTTCTTTAAACTCGTTTACCTTTGTTTTGTAAACCTGTGCCTTGTCTGTAAAGAACAACAGCTCGTCATTGTTTGAACATTCGTTGCTGTATGCAACGCTGTCACCCTCTTTTAGTTTTTGCTCACTGCTCATACGAAGGGACTGTGGTAAAATTTTCTTAAAGTAGCCCTCTTGAGTATAGAAGATATTTACATTAAAGTCCGGAGTTTCCTCTTCTTCCTCGGCTACCTGAATTTCATCGGCGTATATAAGTATGCTCTTTCGTGGCTGACCAAACTTTTTGCCAACCTCTGCAAGCTCCTTTTCAATTATCTTTTTAATTTTCGCCTTGCTTGCAAGTACACTTTCAAGCTCCGCAATTTCCTTTTCAAGATTTTCTATTTCCTCGGTACGCTTTAAAATGTACTCTCTGTTTAGGTGTCGCAGTTTAATTTCTGCCACATACTCGGCCTGTACCTCGTCAATGCCAAAGCCTGCCATTAGGTTTGGCACTACCTGGCTTTCCTCCGGGGTTTCTCTGACAATTTTAATAGCCTTGTCAATGTCAAGCAAAATAGCCTGCAAGCCCTTTAGCAAATGCAGCTTGTCCTTTTTCTTGTTAAGGTCAAAATATGTTCTGCGGCGAACACATTCTACTCTAAAGGCTATCCACTCGTCTAAAAGCTCTTTTATGCCCAGTACCCTAGGCACACCGCCTATAAGCACATTAAAGTTACAGCTGAAGCTGTCCTCAAGAGGCGTCATTTTGTACAGCTTTAGCATTAGCTTGTCAGGGTCTGTTCCTCTTTTTAGGTCTATGGTGATTTTCAAGCCGTCTAAGCCTGTTTCGTCACGAATATCGGCAATTTCCTTTAGCTTTCCTGCCTTTACAAGCTGAATAACCTTTTCTATTATTGCCTCACTCGTTGTAGACTGTGGTATTCCGGTAATATCCAAGCAGTTTGCAGACTTGTCATAGGAATACTTTGAGCGCATTTTAAAGCTTCCTCTGCCTGTTTTGTATATCTCGTCAAATACCTTTTTGTCATAAATAATCTGACCACCGCCCGAAAAATCCGGCGCTGGCAGAGTTGACGAAATATCGTGGTCAGCGTTCTTCATCAGCGCAATGGTAGTGTCGCAAATTTCCTTTAGGTTAAACGAGCAAATGTTGCTTGCCATACCTACAGCTATACCTGTGTTTGCATTTACAAGCACCGACGGGTATGTAGCCGGAAGCAAGGTAGGCTCTTTCATAGTATTGTCATAGTTATCAACAAAATCAACAGTGTCCCTGTCTATATCCTTAAACAGCTCACTGCATATTGGGTCCAGCTTCGCCTCTGTGTATCTTGAGGCCGCCCATGCCATATCTCGGCTGTAAAATTTACCGAAGTTACCCTTAGAGTCAATATACGGGTGCAGCAAAGCCTCGTAGCCACGGCTTAAACGCACCATGGTGTCATATATAGCGCTGTCACCGTGTGGGTTAAGGCGCATGGTCTGACCTACAATATTGGCTGATTTTGTTCTGCCGCCTGTCAGCAAACCCATTTTATACATAGTGTAAAGCAGCTTTCTGTGGCTGGGCTTAAAACCGTCAATTTCAGGAATAGCACGGCTTAATATAACGCTCATTGCGTATGGCATATAGTTTTCTTCTATTGTGGTGGCTATTTTCTGCTGTACCACCTCTCCGGCACCGTCTATAACACCCTTAATGGCAACCGGTGCGGTTTCTTTTGGTCTTCTCTTTTTTGGTGGCATAATAAACACCGCCTTTCAAATACATTAAAATTTATACTATCTGTTTTATACTTTTTAGGCTTAACCCTTGCCCATTACGAAAGGTCAAGGGAATCGGTATACTCTGCGCCGTGGTCAACAATATACTGCTTTCTGCCGGACAGATTGTCACCCAGCAGAATGTCAAACATTTGAGATGTACGCTCTGCGTCATCAGGCAGAACCTCTATAAGCCGGCGTGTAGCCGGGTTCATAGTGGTAAGGTTCATCATATCCGGCTCGTTTTCACCAAGTCCTTTTGAACGCTGAATAGTAAACTTTTCGCTGCCTATTTCATTTATAAATTTTTCCTTTTCCTTTTCGGTGTATGCAAAATAAACATTCTTCTTTGTGGTAATTTCATAAAGAGGAGATTCTGCAATAAACACCTTTCCTGCCTCAATAAGGTCCGGAGTTAGGCGGTAAATCATTGTAAGCAAAAGCGTGCGAATTTGGAAGCCGTCCACATCGGCATCGGTACAAATAATAACCTTGTTCCATCTAAGTAAATTTATATCAAAATTAGCAAGGTCCTTGTTTGCCTTTGAGCTTACCTGTACGCCACAGCCCAAAACCTTCATTAAGTCTGTAATAATTTCGCTTTTAAATATTTTGTTATAGTCCGCCTTTAGGCAGTTAAGTATTTTACCCCTAATAGGCATAATAGCCTGAAAGTCCGGGTTTCGTGCCTGCTTACAGGCGCCAAGCGCCGAGTCACCCTCTACTATGAATATTTCCCTTTCGCTGTTGTCTTTGCTTCTGCAGTCTACAAACTTAGCTACACGGTTGGTCATATCCATTGTACTGGTAAGCTTTTTCTTTAGGTTTGCCCTGGTTTTTTCGGCATTTTCACGGCTTCGCTTATTAATAAGCACCTGGTTTGCTATTTTTTCGGCGTCAAGAGGATTTTCTATAAAGTATATTTCAAGATTGTGGCGGAACATATCCACCATAGCCTCCTGAATACCCTTGTTGTTAATAGCTTTTTTGGTTTGGTTTTCGTAAGAAGTAACGCTTGAAAATGAAGAAACCACTACAACAAGACAGTCAAGCACGTCTTCGTCTTTTATTTGGCTTTCGTTTTTATTATACTTGTTATTTGTTTTTAAATACTGGTTTATGTTGTACTTAAAGGCGTTTCTTACGGCCTTGTCGGGAGCACCGCCGTATTCCAGCCAGCTGGAGTTATGGTAGTATTCCGTAAGCGACACACGGTTTGAAAAAGCAAAGGCTATGTTTATTTTTGTTTTGTACTCCGGCTTGTCCTGACGATCTCTTGCCATTTTTTCGGCGCTCCAGCTTTGCACTGCAGTAAGTCCGTCTTCGCCCACTATTTCCTGTACATGGTCGGTAATACCGTTTACATAGTTAAAACGCTGTTCTTCAAACTCCTTGCCGTTTTGGTTGCGGAATATAAAGGTTACTCCTGCGTTTACAATAGCCTGTCTTTTTATCATTTCAACAAAATATTCTGCCGAAACATTTATGTCTGTAAAAACATCAAGGTCGGGCCTCCAGCGGATTTTTGTGCCTGTGTCTTTCTTTTTGTAAGGCTCTTTTTTAAGTCCGCCTATGTTTTCGCCCTTTTCAAAATGCAGAGTGTACTTAAAGCCGTCACGCTTAATTTCCGCGTCCATCCACTGTGAGGCATACTGTGTGGCACAAAGTCCCAGTCCGTTTAAGCCAAGTGAATACTCGTAGTTTTCGCCCTCGGAATTATTATACTTACCACCGGCATACAGCTCGCAAAAGGTTAAGTCCCAGTTGTATCTGCCTTCGTTTTCGTTGTAGTCAACGGGAATTCCTCTGCCGTGGTCCTCTATTTCCACAGAATTATCCTCGTACCGGGTTACAACAATTTCACTGCCGTAGCCCTCTCGTGCTTCGTCTATTGAATTTGACAAAATTTCAAAAATAGAGTGCTGACAGCCCTCTATACTGTCAGAGCCAAAAATAACAGCCGGTCTTTTTCTAACTCGGTCTGCACCCTTTAGTATAGTAATGCTGTCATTGCCATACTCCTGAGTTGTTTTTTTCTTTGCCATTGTTTCACCTATTTCTTTCCTTTTAGTTTATTTATTTTATCACGCAAATAGGCCGCATGCTCAAACTCCAACAGCTTGGCGGCAGCTTTCATTTCTTTTGTTAGTGATTCTATTAATTTCTGTTTTTCTTCCTTTGTTAGGCGTTTGCCCTTTTTATCGTAAACCTCTTTATCATTATGAGAAGAAATCTCCAGTATATCCGCAACCTTTTTCGTAATGGTTTTTGGAACAATTCCGTTTTCTTGGTTGTAGCTGTTTTGTATAGAACGCCTACGCTCTGTTTCCCTAATAGCGTATTCCATCTGCGGCGTTACAGAGTCGGCGTACATTATAACCGTTCCCTCTGCATTACGGGCGGCTCTGCCTATAGTTTGTATCAGTGACCGCTCGCTTCTTAAAAAGCCTGCCTTGTCGGCGTCTAAAATTGCAACCAACGAAACCTCCGGTATATCAAGTCCCTCACGCAAAAGGTTGATTCCCACAAGCACATCAAACTCCCCTAAACGCAGGTCACGAATAATTTTCATACGCTCTACGGTGTCAACATCGCTGTGCATATAGCGCACCTTAATACCCATTGTTTCAAAGTAGGTAGTTAGGTCTTCTGCCATTTTCTTGGTAAGAGTTGTTACAAGCACACGCTCTTTTTTAGCTACACGAACATTTATTTCTGACACCAAATCGTCCATTTGACCGTCTATAGGTCTTACAGAAATTTCAGGGTCAAGCAGTCCTGTAGGGCGTATAACCTGCTCTGCCACAACAGCCGACTTTTCAAGTTCAAGGTCGCCGGGAGTAGCACTGACAAACACAGCCTGGTTTATTCTTTCGTAAAATTCATCAAAGTTCAGCGGTCTGTTATCCAGTGCAGACGGAAGTCTGAAGCCGTATTCAATAAGGTTTTCTTTTCTTGCCCTATCGCCTGCAAACATACCCCTAACCTGTGGCAGTGTTACATGTGATTCGTCCACAAACAACAGAAAATCCTTTGGAAAATAGTCAAGCAGTGTGTAAGGCGAAGAGCCAGGCGCTCTGCCGGACAAAACCCTTGAGTAATTTTCAATACCGGTACAAAATCCGATTTCCTGCAGCATTTCAATATCATAGCGGGTACGCTGTTCTATACGCTGTGCTTCAAGGAGCTTGCCTTTATCCTCAAAAAATTTTATTCTTTCCTCAAGCTCTGCCTCTAGCTCCTTTATAGCCTTAAACATTTTATCCTTTGGAACAATGTAATGTGACGCCGGATATATAGCGGCGTGCTTAAGCTCGCCGTAAAGCTCGCCTGTAAGAGCGTTTATCTCGGTTATTCTGTCTATTTCATCGCCAAAATATTCTACTCTGATTATTTTACCCTCGCTGTTTGCCGGGTAAATCTCTACAACATCACCACGCACTCTGAATTTATTACGAACAAAATTCACATCGTTTCGCTCATACTGCAATTCTACAAGCTTACGCAGTAAATCGTCACGGGACTTTTCCATACCCGGTCTTAAAGAGATAACCATATTGCGGTAATCAATAGGGTTACCCAAGCTGTATATACAGGATACACTGGCAACAATTATAACATCTCGCCGTTCCGACAGTGCAAGGGTTGCACTGTGCCGAAGCTTGTCTATTTCATCATTTATAGAGCTGTCCTTTTCAATATATGTGTCGGTTTGTGCAACATAGGCCTCCGGCTGGTAGTAATCGTAATAAGATACAAAATATTCTACAGCATTTTCCGGGAAAAACTCCTTAAACTCACTGCACAGCTGTGCCGCCAATGTTTTGTTGTGGGCAAGCACA
The DNA here is from genome assembly GCA_902789345.1 of uncultured Ruminococcus sp. Taxonomy (GTDB): domain Bacteria; phylum Bacillota; class Clostridia; order Oscillospirales; family Acutalibacteraceae; genus CAG-964. The sequence goes on along the minus strand of CADANT010000011.1, from coordinate 11,828 downwards.
AGCGTAGGTCTGTTTTCCCTGGCTATTATATTGGCCATAGTAAAGGTTTTACCCGAGCCTGTTACACCAAGCAGGGTTTGCTCCTTGTTGCCGGCTTCTATTGACTTGCATATTTCATCTATTGCCTGTGGCTGGTCGCCTGTAGGCTTGTATTGTGAATGTAATTTAAAATTCATTATAACCACCAATATTAATTAATACATTTCGTCCATAAATCCCGAATCCTTTAAGGAAACATAATCATCATCAGCAACGATAATATGGTCAATCAGCACAACATCTATAAGCCGCAGTGCCCTATACACCTTTTCTGTGGTTTTAATGTCGTCATTAGAGGGCAATGCAAGACCGCTTGGGTGGTTGTGTGACAAAACGGCAAATTTTGCATTATACAGCACTGCCATTTCTATAATTTTACGCACATAAACCTCACAGGCCGAAACAGAGCCTTTGCTTACTACTCCGCAAAAAACCTCTTTGTACTTGCTGTCAAGCAGCAACAGCACAACCGCCTCGTACTCTCTGCCTACAAACTTGTTCTTTATCCTCTCACCAATATTATCTATATCAATTATTTTATCCTTATTATTGTGTTTATCCTCCATATACATACGGCAAATTTCAGGAATAAGCTTAATATATATTGCACAGTTTTCGCTTAACCCCACTTCTTTCAGCTTGTCAATAGGTGCGTCAAACACGGCTGATATAGAGCCGAAGCTGTCAATCAGCATATGTGCAACAGGATTAGTATCCTTTCGGGGAATGGCATAGTACAGCATAAGCTCAAGAGCTTCGTGGTTTTCCATACCGTCAAGTCCGTTATCAATAAATTTTTTCCTTAGCCTGTTTCTGTGGCCGCTGTGCGGATTATCGTTCAACTGCTTTCCCTCCTTATACACTAAATCAACCTAAAACAAAGTATTTGCATTTAAACGGCAATAATTTATTTAATTAAATTTTTAATACACTGCCACAGTTTCTATTGCCCATAAATTGCCTTAATTCCCTATTTTACACTTATCATTAGCCATAATACTCCATTTTAAAATAAATATCAAACTATATTATAATCTATATTATAAAAAAATAAAAGCAAAAATTTTAATTTCTTTTCTATAGCCCTTTAGGCAGTTTTCAAACAGGCTGGCAATACCCTTTGCAGGGCTGTCTTTATTTAGGATTTTATAAGGTATTTTTGCAAAAGGCAAAAAAAGAGGACACCCCAAAAGAGGGTATCCTCGGTATGTACTACGCAAAGCTTACTGCATTGTACCGTTGTTATTGATATTGTTGTTATTCTGAACGCCGTTATTCATATTGTTGTACTCATTGTTCATATTGTTCTGAGCATTGTTAACAGGAGAACCGTTATTCATATTGTTGTAGCCGTTATTCATATTGTTCTGAACATTGTTAACAGGGCCACCGTTATTCATATTGTTCATGTTATTCATATTATTAACGCCGTTGTTCATATTAGGAGCAAATTCTACTGTTTTAATAATTCTGAATTTACCTATAATAGGGAGCTCGTTTGCTCTGCCCTTTACAACATTGTAAATACCAAGTACAAGATAACCTATTGATGCTACATAATATACCAGCCACATTATTACATTTACTATTACACCAAGAATAGGTATAAAGCCAAAGATGAAAGTTACAATACTGACAGCAATAGAAGCTGCAATGGCAAACAGGAAGTAAAGCAAACCCTGGTTAGCATGGAAGCGTGCGAATCTGGAATTTTTACAAGCCAGCCAAGGAATAAGGAACAACAAACCAAAATATGCAAAAATAGAAAGTGTCTTGTTGTCGGCAATATCTTGTGGGCTGATCTGATCTTTACACTTTGGTGTGTTAAGAATAAAATTCTTTATCTGATCTATAAATCCGCCGCCATTGTTGCCGTTTGGCTGTTGGTACTGGTTGTAGTTCTGCTGGCCGTTTGGCTGCTGATACTGGTTGTAGTTTTGCTGACCGTTCGGCTGCTGGTACTGGTTGTAGTTCTGCTGGCCGTTTGGCTGCTGATACTGGTTGTTCTGCTGGTTGTTCATATAATTTCTCCTCCAATAAATATAAGTGCAATATATAGCCATAAATTAAGCAAATTACTGAATAATCTGCTTAATTATTTCCTCTGCTTTCATAGCGTCTGCCTTGCCACGGCTATTTTTCATTACATAGCCCACTATAGCCTTTATAGCCTTTTCTTTGCCGCCCTTATAGTCGGCAACAGCATTAGGGTTAGCATCTACTGCCTCTTGACAAAGCTTTTTGGTTGCCTCTTCGTCCAGTCCGCCCATATCCTTTTCGGAAATAAGATCTGAAACCTTTTTGCCTGTTTCAAGCATTTTATCAAGAGTGGACTTTGCAAGGTTCATTCTTATTTTCTTGCTGTCAAGCAGTTTAATAAGCTCTCTTAGGCTTTCAGCCGAAACAGGTATGTCAAACTCTTCCTTTGCAGACTCATTTTCAATAGTTCTGAAAATTTGTCCTATAATAAAGTTTGCCGCTGTCCGTGGGTTTGCTGTGCCCTCGCTTGCCTTTTCAAAATACTCTGCAACCCTTCTGTACTTTACAAGCAGCTGTGCGTCTGCCTCAGGAATACCCAGCTTTTCAACATAGCGCTCTAGCTTTTCGTCAGGCAGTTCAGGAATAGTTGCTTCCAGCTCCTCTACCTCTTGGTCAGTTACATTTATTGTAACAAGGTCAGGGTCACGGAAATAACGGTAGTCGTTAGCGTCCTCTTTGCCGCGCATACTTGATGTTGTATTTGTTACATCGTCATAACGCAGTGTTTCCTGCTGAACGCTTCCGCCGCTTTCGATAATATCAATCTGTCTTTCCTGCTCATATTCAATAGCCTTTGCCATAAACGCTATTGAGTTCATATTTTTAATTTCTGTTCTGGTGCCAAATTCCTTTTGACCTTCAGGACGAACAGAAATATTAACATCGCATCTCATAGAGCCTTCCTGCATTTTACAGTCAGAAACACCTATATAGCGCATAATAAGCTGCAGTTTTTCCACATACTCTCTTACCTCGTCTACAGAGCGGAAATCAGGCTCGGTAACAATCTCAATAAGAGGCACGCCGCCACGGTTATAGTCAACATAGGTATCGCCCTTTTGGTGAATAAGCTTACCTGCGTCCTCTTCAATGTGAATACGGTTAAGTCTTATTCTTCTGCCGTTGCTAAGCTCTATATATCCGTTTTTACACAGCGGCTTGTCATACTGTGAAATTTGGTAAGCCTTTGACAAGTCAGGATAGCAGTAGTTCTTTCTGTCCATTTTTGAAATTCTTGAAATTTCGCAGTTTGTAGCCAGTCCGGCCCTTATAGCGTAGCGAACAACCTCTTTGTTCAGCTTTGGCAGGGTGCCCGGCAAGCCTATACATATCGGACAGCAGTGTGTATTAGGGCTTCCGCCAAATTCTGTGGTACAGCCACAGAAAATCTTAGTTTTTGTACTTAGCTCCACATGAGTTTCAAGTCCTGCAACAAGCTCGTATCTCATAGCTTAACCCCCATTTCTGCACTTTTAAACATTGTTGAATGTGTGGCGTTTTCATAGTGCCAAGCGGCATTCAAAATGGTAGACTCTGCAAAAGTATTGCCGATAAGCTGCATACCTATAGGCATACCCTTAGCGTTAAAGCCGCACGGTACAGACACTGCCGGCAAGCCTGCAATGTTAATAGGTACTGTGCAAATATCTGTAAGGTAGGTTTCTATAGGGTCGCTTACAGCCTTGCCAACCTCAAAGGCGGTCATAGGCACTGTAGGAGCCAAAATTACATCTACCTTTTCAAAAGCATTTTTAAAATCCTTTACTATTGTGCCACGCAGGTTTTGAGCCTTTTTATAGTAAGCGTCATAGTATCCGGCACTAAGAACATAGGTGCCAAGCATAATTCTTCTTTTAACCTCGCTGCCAAAGCCCTCGCTTCTGGTTTTACAAACCATATCGTTCACATCGTTATATGTTGGGGTTTTGTAGCCGTATCTTATGCCGTCGTATCTGCCAAGGTTTGAAGAAGCCTCGGCACAAGCAAGAATATAGTAAACAGGCAGTGCATACTTTAGCGCAGGCAGGTCAAACTCTACAATTTCAGCACCCATACTGCGGTAAACATTGCAGGCATTTAAAATAGCCTCTTTTACATCGTCACGAATACCCTCAAGATATTCCTTTGCTATGCCTATTTTCATACCCTTAATATCATTTTTAAGTGTGGCGCAGGCACCTGCACCCTTGTTTCCCTGTGAGGTAGAATCCATTGGGTCAAGCTTTGCAATAGCGTCATAAACAATGGCTGTATCCTCTACTGTTGTGGTAATAGGGCCTATTTGGTCAAGGCTTGAAGCATACGCAATAAGACCGTATCTTGACACACTGCCGTATGTAGGCTTTAAGCCCACTATACCGCAAAAGCTTGCCGGCTGTCTTATAGAACCGCCTGTGTCTGAACCCAAACCATAAGCAGCAATGTTACCGCCTACTGCCGATGCTACGCCGCCTGACGAACCGCCGGCAACATGGTTAAGACTGTGGGGATTTTTAGCTCCGCCAAAAACCGAGGTTTCACAGGAGGAACCCATTGCAAACTCGTCCATATTTGTTTTACCCAGCAAAACCGCATTTTGCTGCTGCAAAAGCTTCCAAACGGTTGCGTCATAAATAGGCTTATAGCCCTCAAGAATTTTTGAACAGCAGGTTGTTTCAATTCCGTTTGTGGATATATTATCCTTTAATGTCATTGGAACGCCTGCCAGCAAAGGAAGCTCTTCTCCCTTTGCAATTTTATCATCAACGGCTTTTGCAGCCTTTAAGGCTGTATCTGCCGTTACATTCACATAAGCGTTCAGGTCGCCGTTGGACTTGTCAATAGCGTCCAGATACTGCTGTGTAAGCTCTGTACAGGTAATTTCTTTTCCTGTAAGCATTTCGTTAATAGCCCTAATTTTGCTTTTAACCTCTGCCATTGGTATCAATCCCTTCTATAGAGTATCGGCTCTGCTCACAACTGAACAGGCATTATGCCCATTACAGACAGCGCTTCTTTACAAGGAAGCAGTCGTCTGCCTTATCACCGGCATTTTCAAGGATTTTTTCGGTAGGGTACGACTCCACTACTACATCCTCTCTAAAAACATTTGACAAATTATTAATATTGTCAAACTCCTCACCGTCTGTAGGTGCGTTATTTATAGCGTCTGCAAAGTCTACAATACTCTGCATTTCCTTTGTCATTGCCTCCAGCTCGTCTTCCTTTACAGAAAGCTTTGCAAGGCGGGCAATTTGTATTACATCTTCATGAGATACCATTTTTGTTACCTCCCTGTAAAATTATCTTAGTTTTATATGAACCTCTCTAAGCTGCTGCTCAGAAACCTCGTTAGGCGCACCCATAAGAACATCCTGTGCGTTGCTGTTCATAGGGAATGCTATTACTTCACGAATATTTTCCTCTTCTGCCAAAAGCATCAGCATACGGTCTACGCCAGGTGCCATACCGGCATGCGGCGGTGCACCGTATTGGAAAGCATTGTAAAGTGATGAGAATTTCTCCTTTAGGTCGTCCTCTGTGTAGCCTGCAATTTTAAACGCCTCTATCATAATGTCAAGGTCGTGGTTACGAACAGCACCGGAAGAAAGCTCTACACCGTTGCATACAATGTCATACTGGTAAGCAAGTACCTCTGTAGGGTCTTTTTCCTTTAGAGCCTGCATACCGCCCTGTGGCATTGAGAATGGGTTGTGTGTGAATATTACAGCGCCTGTGTCCTCGTCATGCTCAAACATAGGGAAGTCTACTATAAAGCACATTTCAAACTTGCTTGTATCTATAAGCTTTAGTCGCTTTGCTACCTCTGTTCTTATTTGACCTGCAAGCTTTGGTGCGTCCTCTTTGCTGTCGGCAATAAAGTAAATAACATCGCCTGCTTTTGAGCCGTTAATTTCTATAAGCTTTTCACGGTCGCCCTCTTTTAGGAACTTATCTATAGGGCCGTCAAAGGTTAGGTCTTCTCTTACCTTTACATAGCCCAAGCCCTTCATACCGATAGAAAGGGCGAACTCCTCCATATTTTTAAACCATTTTTTAGACTGTGCTGCTGCATTAGGAACATTAATGGAACGAACTGTTTTCTTTCTGAACGGAGCAAAATCAGTTTCCTCAAACATTGGACTGATGTCCTGAATTAAAAGAGGGTTTCTAAGGTCAGGCTTGTCTGTGCCGTATTTAAGCATAGCCTCTGCATATGGTATTCTTGCAAACGGCGGCTTTGAAACCTCTTTGTCAGAGAATTTTGTAAATACATCATACAAAACCTCCTCAGCTACAGCGAACACATCCTCCTGTGTGGCAAAAGCCATTTCAAAGTCCAGCTGATAGAACTCGCCCGGAGAACGGTCTGCTCTTGCGTCCTCATCTCTAAAGCAAGGAGCAATTTGGAAATACTTGTCAAAACCCGAAACCATCAGCAGCTGCTTAAAAATCTGCGGTGCCTGCGGCAAAGCATAGAACTTGCCCTTGTGCTTTCTGCTTGGGATAAGGTAATCTCTTGCGCCCTCAGGTGAGCTTGCAGACAGTATAGGTGTGTTTATTTCGTTAAAGCCCATTTCAGTCATTTTACTTCTTAAGAATGAAATAACCTGACTTCTCATTAAAATATTGTTATGAACCTTTTTGTTACGCAGGTCAAGAAAACGATACTTCAAACGAATGTCTTCCTTTGTTTCGGTTGATGTAGCCACCTCAAAAGGCAGTACATTGTGGCACTTACCTAGAACTGTCAATGTTTCAGCAGTAACCTCAACCATACCTGTTGCTATTTTAGGGTTGATTGTTTCTTCATCTCTTTTAACAACCTCACCGCTTACAGTAACTGTACACTCCTTGTTTACATCTGTAAGCATATTGTCGTCGTGTACAACTACCTGTACTACGCCGTACTGGTCACGAACATCCAAAAACATTACGCCGCCGTGGTCACGAATATTTTCAACCCAGCCGGCAACTTTTACCTTGCTTCCTATATGTGATTCTCTAAGCTCGCCGCATAAATGCGTACGATATATATTTGAGCTATTCATTTTCATATTCCTTTCAAACAGCATATTTATACATTTAAAAATTATAACATTAAGCAATGCGTTTTTCAATATTTGCCATAGATTTTTTTACTTATTTTGCCCTTTTAATTTACCTATATTTATAGTATAATATACTTATATCAAAAAATAAAGGTGATATTTATGACAGAGGCTGTTAAAACCACCCTTGAAAACCTAAAAAAGAACAATATGGAGGCGTATTTTTGCAGCAGCAAAAAAGAAGCCCTGGAGCTTGTAAAAAAGCTGATTAAAAAAGGCGACACCGTAAGCAACGGCGGTTCGGTAACATTGGCAGAAACAGGCGTTATGGATTTGCTAAAAAGCGGCAACTACAACTACCTTGACAGAGCAAGGCCGGGAATAACCCAAGAAGAAATTGAGCAGGTTTACCGCAGCACCTACAGTGCAGACGCTTATTTTGCAAGTGCAAATGCCGTAACTCAAAGCGGTTATATTTACAATGTTGACGGCAACTCAAACAGAGTGTCTGCTATACTTTACGGTCCTAAAAGTGTTATTTTATTGGTAGGCACAAATAAGATAGTAAAAACTATTGACGATGCCATTGAGCGTGTTAAAAAAATTGCCGCACCTAATAACACCCGCAGGCTAAACCTTGATACATACTGCTCCCATACAGACAGCTGTGTTTCGTTAAATAAAAACGACAGCGAAATATGTGACGGCTGTGCAAGCACAACAAGAATATGCTGCAACTATGTACTTAGCGGCTACCAAAGGCACAAAAACAGAATTAAAGTTATAATTATAGACGGCAGCTACGGCTATTAATTGCCTACACGGCAAACGGCAAACCAAAATCAATACCCTAAAACAACATACAGCCTTAAAACACCAATATAAACAACCCAAGGTGGGTATCAGCCTGTGCACCGATACCCACCTTTTTGTGGCAATAAATAAAAATCAGATTATCAGAAATTGTTGTTACGGTTTTTGTTCTGGTTGTTTCTGTTATTCTGATTGTTATTTTGGTTATTGTTCTGGTTGTTGTTCTGGTTGTTATGCTGGTTATTATTCTGGTTATTATTCTGGTTGTTGTTCTGGTTGTTGTTCTGATTGTTCTTGTTTTGGTTGTTCTGGTTGTTTTGATTGTTAAATCTGTTGTTCATTGTAAGCACCTCCTTTACGAAAATTATTATTAGCACTAAACTCAAATATATTCACTGTAGATTGAAAGGAATTATTAAATATGGACGCTTTACTTCCTGACAAATTTTTACAACGAATGAAAAATATGCTAAAAAGCGAATACAGCGACTTTTTAGCACAATACGAAAAGCCGCCTGTAAAGGGACTGCGTGTAAACACCCTTAAATGCAGTGCAGAAAAGCTGATTTCGCTTTTACACTGCAAAACAGCTCCTTCCCCATTTTCACCTGTCAGCTACTATATAGCCGACAATGTTAAGCTGGGCAACAACCCACTGCACCACTGCGGTGCGTTTTATTTACAGGAGCCGTCAGCGTCCGGTGCAGTTACTGCCCTTGATGTACAGCCGGGCGACAGAGTGCTTGACCTGTGTGCCGCACCGGGTGGAAAAACCACACAAATAGCGGCACTGCTGCAAGGCGAGGGTTTAATATGGAGCAACGAAATAGTAAAAAAAAGGAGTCAAATACTACTGTCCAACATTGAACGAATGGGAATAAGAAACGCTGTGGTATCCTCAATGTCCCCTGAGGTGCTGTGCCCAAAGCTGCAGGGGTATTTTGACAAGGTTGTAGTAGACGCACCATGCTCCGGCGAGGGTATGTTCCGCAAAGACCCACAGGCGATTTCAGAATGGTCAGAAGAACACACAAAGGCCTGTATGGAACGGCAGATACAAATTTTAAACAACGCAAAGGTCTGCCTAAAAGAGGGCGGTGTACTGGTGTACAGCACCTGCACCTTTTCTCCCTACGAAAATGAGGGCACTGTAAATGAATTTTTAAAGAATAACCCCGACTTTGAACTGGTTGACTGCGGTGTAAGCTTTGGCAGAGAAGCAGAAAATATGCCACAAGCACGCAGAATATACCCTATGGACGGGGGCGAGGGGCATTTTATAGCCAAGCTGATTAAAACAAGCCCGGAGACAGGCTACACGCCTGAACAGGTTTACAAAATAAACAGTCGTGACAAAAACTGCATTGCCGCTGTAAAATCAGCACAACAGCTTTACAGTGAAATTTTTAACAGCAAAACTACTCCGAATTTCACAATAATTAACGATAAGGTGCTTATACCGCCGCAAAGCACGCCGGCACTTGACGGTATGGGGGTTATACGAAGCGGTATTCTGTTTGGAGAAGTAAAGAAAAACAGAATAGAACCGGCGCACAACCTGTTTACGGCGGCAAAGCCGGAGGAGCTGAAAAACACAGTGAATTTCGCAGTAGACTCTCCACAGCTTAATTCGTATTTACTGGGCGAGGAAATTGCAGTAAGCTCAGATTTAAAGGGCTACACAGCAGTATGCGTAGAGGGAATTACCCTGGGCTTTGGCAAATGCTCAAACGGTCAGCTGAAAAACAAATATCCTAAAGGGCTAAGAAAGGTTAAATAACAATGGAGCTTTCAAACATTGGTACAATAAAAGATATTTTAGGCAGGCACGGCTTTACCTTTTCAAAATCGTTAGGACAGAATTTTCTTATAAACCCAAGCGTATGTCCGAAAATGGCAGAACAAAGCGGCGCCAAAAAAGGCGTAGGGGTTATTGAGGTAGGTCCCGGCATAGGTGTGCTTACCTGTCAGCTTGCCGAACGCGCCGACAAGGTGGTGGCAATAGAGCTGGACAAAAGGCTTCTGCCCGTTTTGGACGAAACCTTGGCTGAATATGACAACATAAAGATTATAAATGACGACATTTTAAAAATAGACCTAAAAAAGCTGATTGAAACAGAGTTTAGCGGTATGGAGGTTGTAGTGTGTGCAAACTTGCCATACTACATAACATCACCTGTTATTATGAAGCTGTTGGAGGACAAGCTTCCGATAAATGCCCTGACAGTTATGGTGCAAAAAGAGGCCGCACAGCGTATATGTGCAGAAGTTGGCACTCGCCAAAGCGGTGCGGTAACTATAGCTGTAAATTACTATGCAAAGCCACAGATACTGTTTGGCGTATCGGCAGGCAGCTTTATGCCGGCACCAAAGGTGGACTCGGCGGTAATAAGGCTTGACATTTTAAAAGAGCCTTGTGTACATGTAGAGGACGAGGAGCTGTTTTTTAAGGTGGTAAAGGCCGCATTTAGTCAGCGCAGAAAAAACCTGCCAAACTCCCTTTCGGCAGGACTTCAAATATCAAAGCTTACAGTAACAAATGCCCTTAACAGGGCAAATGTACCTGTAAATTACAGAGCCGAGCAGCTTACAATGGAGCAGCTTGCCAAAATATCCAACGCTATTGGCTCTGAACAGTAGGAGGTTATGTTATGGATAAAGACAAAGGGCGCACCTCCACATTTCTGTTTTCAAACAAGTCAGACAGCAGAGTTCGCTTCGGTTTGGAGCAAGGCAATGCGGTTTACAGCAAGTCCTCTGACCCTACACAGGATATTTTCCAGAGGAGAATAGCACGGCTTTATAACACACACGGTGTGTTCAGCTGTGACACACATCAGGTAATATTTTCACTTTTAACAGCATTGGCAGGGTGTAACGAAAAAATAGCCGTCAGCAGCAGCTTGATTCCTCCACTTTATTTTGCTATTAAAAAAGCCTCAAAAAGCATTGGAATAAATATAGTTGAATTTGCCACAGAGCAAGAGCTTGAAAAGCTTACGCAGGACGGAATTAAGGCAGTTTTTGTATCCTCTGCCTCATACACAGCTCAAATACCGCTTAAGGTATGCAGTACCCACTGCCAGAGAAATCATATTCCACTTATTGTAGACAATACAATAGCTACAGGCTATTCTTTTATGCCTTTTCTGTACGGTGCGTCTATTGTTTTGGAAATGTCGGAGCTTTTATCCTCCGGCAGCACAGAACACAGCTATACAACAGTAATTGACAGGGGCGGCTTTCATTGGATGTACAACAACAGCTACAGCAGACTGTACCCTTTTTCAAGCAGTAAATACCCTATGGCACTGTATGTGAAAACAAACTGCAAAAAGTATAACGCCAAGCTGTACAGCGAATTGCAGGCTGACTATTATATGCTTTTGGAAGGTCTGCGCACACTTGAGGATCGTCTAAACGCCGCCGACAATAACTGCCGCATGCTTATGAGCATTATGACAAACTACTGTACAGAAATATATTCAACCGACTATGAAAGGTTTGCAATGTTTTTTTCGGCAGAAATTCACAGCAAATATGTAAACACACTAAAGCAAAAGCTTGGTAATATTACAGTTACCTCTATACCCCGTTTGTTTCAGTTATACAGCTGTACAGCCGTATTTTTTGACGAAAGCACAATATATGTAAAATGCGGAACAGAACCTTTTGACCATATTAAACCTTTATTCACTGTCAATATTGATTAACACACAGTTGTTTACCACTGCTTGCATTAATTAATGTACAGCCAACTGCCTACCATTCCACATTGGTTATCATACAATGCAGATTATACAATTTAGGCTCTGTGTCAATAGTTGGGGTAAAACCGTAAAAAGAAAATTGATTTAAACAAGTGGCAATGGACTAGGTTGCCACTTGTTTTTGATTTTGGTGTGA
>CADANT010000010.1 GCA_902789345.1 uncultured Ruminococcus sp. | reverse complement strand
GTCGTTGGTATTGTTGCTTTCCAGCTCTGTTGCTTCTTTTTCGGTTGCGTTAGTTGTAAGTTCTATCATCATAAACAGCAGGTAAAAAGCCAGGCAAACGAATCCAATTATTTCTACATTATTCAGTGTATATTCGTTTAAAGAACCAATGCCGTTGCCGTCTACAACAACATATGCTCCTCTGGTTGTTATTTGGTCAACAGCATTTGCAACTGCATACACTATGGTAACAACAAACGCAGGCATACCGTAAAGTATTGTGCCCTTTACAGGGTTCTTGCAAACCGATTCTTGATATATTAGTGACAGGTTAAACAGTGCCATAATCATAAAGGACATTAAGAAAAGATTTGTCATATCAAAGGCATTTACAGACTGTCTTGAGTAAGTAACAAAGGTAACTATAAGCTTAACACAGCACCAAAGCGGCGCAACTATGGAAAACAGTCCCATTTTTTTAGCTATGTTTCTTCCTGATATTGAAGACAAACCCATAAGTATTATTGCTATGCCGCCAAGCAGCCCAAATATAGAATCAATTATTGTTCCAAAATTAAGAGTAGTAATTTTTCCCAATGTAGCTCCTGAATTAAAAATAAACAGTGCTGCCGATATTACAGCAAAAAAACCTGCCGGAACATTTCGTCGCGGCTTACAGTAAGGAGAGGTTTTTCTGTCTATACCACAAAAAATCAGCAATACTACAAATAATACGGCCACCATACAGGTATAGATAACCCACGCTGTACCTGTGCTGATAAAGCCTGTATCAATGCCTTGGTCAATAAACAGCTTTTGGTACAGTCTTAATATAACAGACAAAATGGCAATGGGGATAAACGGAATCCACGATAATTTAAATTTCATATTTACACCTCAAGTATTTTATTGTAGGACTTCCTAAATATATAAATCATAAAAAGCAGTAGATACTAATAATATTTATATATAAAAGTTATTCAGCACATTTAATTTTATTCAAATAATTAGATGTTGTCAATACATATGAGAACATATTTACATTGTATTAAGAAAAGGAATGGTAATTATATGAAAAAAGGCATAGTAGCTGTAATACTTACAATAATAACAATAGCTGTGGTTCCTCTTATTTCAATTATGGGAGGCGGTAGAAGTGAAAAATCTTCTGCCGCTGTATTGGCAACCGAGTCAGTTACTGAAAAAAATACATATACAGTACCGTCAGATGAAAATACAGAGAAATCTTCCAAACCGGTAAGTACAACCAAAGCCGAAACTTCAACCACCCCACCGAAAAGTTCAGCTGCTGCCGAGAATACATATAAAATTTATGATAAGTCAACAAAGAAAGTAATTACCGTAAATGATGTTGATTTTTGCTGTGGTGCGCTTGCAACGGAAACAGAGGCAGACATTCCTACAGAAGCACTTAAAGCGCAGGCCGTAGCTATACACACATATTATACACACTTAAGAGATGAAAGCAGGAAGCAAAATAAGGAATATGACTTTCAGTGCAACAGTAAAATATGGGAGGTTTACGCTGATAAAAATGATATTAAAGCCAAGTGGGGCGATACCTTTGAGGAAAGCTTTGGAGCTATTGAAAAGGCTGTAAAAGAGGTTTCGGATATACTTGTTTTGTATAATGACAGCCCTGCTATGACTAAATATTTTGAAATATCTTCGGGGACAACTGACAGCTACAGTGAAATATACGGCAAGGACATAAAGTACCTTACTAATGTTGCAACCCCCTATGACACTGTTGCCAACAATTATCAAACAAAACAAACCTTTTCTTCTGAGGAGCTTAACAGCCTTATGGGGAAAAAATACAAGGATTACAAGGCTGCGGATGCAGACAAGAATGTGTCGGAAATTAAAAAGACCAATTACAGTACAGTTCTAAGCCTGCGTGTGGGAAATAAAGAAATAAAAGGTTATGAATTTGCTGACATACTGAAGCTGCGCAGCAGTAATTTTAATGTTGAAACCAAGGAGGGCAACTATATTTTTACAGTTTATGGCTACGGTGAAAATATAGGTTTAAGTAAATTCGGAAGCTGTCAGTTGGCAAAGCAAGGCAGCAGCTACATTGAAATTCTTGAATACTACTATCCGGGAACAAAAATTGTAAGCGGATATAAAATATAAATAATCAATTTGCTGTGCTGTCTGTATTTTCATTTACACTTTTCTCTAGTAATCTTTTATATGTTAAATCAATCAGAAACGCACCAAGTGGCGCAGTAATTATAATTGACAGAACAGCTACGGTTAAAACAATATTTCCGCAGGATAACCCCATAGCCAGCGGAACGCCGCCTATAGCTGCCTGTACTGTTGCTTTTGGTGTATATGCAAGCATACAAAAAAGCCTTTCTTTGATATTAAGTTTTGTTTTAATAAGGCAAATGAATACGCCCAGCATACGGAATATAAGTACTGCAAATATTAAAATTACTGCCGCTGCGCCTGCTTTGACTGCATATTCAATATTAACAGTTGCACCAACAAGTACAAATAAAATTATTTCCGCTATTACCCACATTTTACTGTAACGAACAGAGAGCCTTTGTGCTGTTTCAGCTTTTACATTTTGTACTGCAATGCCTATGCACATTACAGCTATAAGGGATGAAAATGGCACAACACTGCCAAAATTATCCTCAAATGCAACAAGTAAAAATGCCGCCGACATTATAATAATAAGTTTTACGGTATCTCTGATATGTATTTTTTTAAATATAATACCCAATAAATAACCTACAGCCACACCTACCGCTATGCCTAAAATTATAGATATTGGTATAGTTGCAAAGCTTAAAGCAGAGAAATTGCCGCTTTTTGCGAGGCCGGTAAAAGCGGAGAACATTACAATTACAAATACATCATCTACCGACGCACCTGCCAATATAAGCTGTGGTATGCTTTTTTCTGTTCCGTAGCCATTTTCCATAAGAGAAATCATTTTTGGAACAATTACCGCCGGCGATACTGCTCCCACTACAGCCCCCATTATAGCCGCATCAACTACTGATATTCCAAGAAGCATTGGAGCAAGTAATATCATACCTATAATTTCAAAGCAAGCCGGCAGAAAGCACATAAGTACAGCAGGTCTGCCAACTTTTTTAAGGTCAGAAATATTCAGTGATAAGCCTGCTCTGGCAAGGATAATTATTAATGCAATTTTTCTAAGCTCGGCAGATATATCCAAAATTGAACTGTCAATTAAATTAAGCACATATGGTCCAATAATTATTCCCACTGCCAACATACCAAGCAATGACGGCAAGTGTATTTTTTTGCACAGCAAGCCGGCAAACAAGCCTGCACACAAAATAATTGCTAAACTGAAAAACATAAAATTACCTCCTGATGTTAAACGCTGCTAATAATACGCAGTGTTTATTTATAATATTTAATGTGTTTTGGCTGTTACTTTTACATAGCAACAGTTAAAAAACAAAAAAGCTGATGACCCTCTGCAAAATAAATGCAGAAGTCATCAGCTTAATAAGCGGTTTCAGCAATGCTGTGGGAGAACTTCATTCCCAATTTATAAGATAATGAAAAATTTTATATAAGAGTTTATTATTAAAGAGCCTTAATTCTGTCAAATGGGAAAATTACAAATGGGGCTGCGCCAATAATATCCTTTTCGTCAATAAGGCCTACAGCGGTAAATCTACTGTCTGTAGAGTGGTTACGATTGTCGCCCATAACAAAAACCATACCCTTAGGGATAACAGACGGTATTTCTGCGTCACCCTGCTTTGTTGTAAGATCCTTTATGTATGGCTCATCAATAACAACATTGTTTACAGTGACTGTTCCTGTTTTGAAATCTATACTCAGGGACTCACCTTCTGTTGCTATTACACGCTTTATTATAGGCTTATTAAGATTTTGACCATGACTGATAACTACAACATCGCCGTCCTTTGGTGTATAACAGAAGTTTGTTACTATAACCCTGTCACGGTCGTGAAGTGTATCCATCATAGATTCACCGTCAACATCAACCATTCTGAAAAAGAAAGTCATTACCAAAATTACAACTATAAACGCAAAGATGAGAGTATGCATAATTTCATAGCAGCTCTCTTTTAGAGATGTTGGTTCTTCATCAACAGTCTTGTCAGCTAATGCATTATCCTTATCAACCATATTGCTATCTCCTATATAAAATATATTATAAGCAAAAAAGGGACTTACATAGTCCCTCTTCAATTCAGATATTAGCGAATCTGCTCTTTAACCTTAGCAGCCTTACCTACTCTGTCTCTTAGGTAATATAGCTTGCTTCTGCGAACCTTACCATATCTGACAACCTTTACATCTTTTACATTAGGTGAGTGGATAGGGAAAACTCTCTCCACGCCAACGCCGTAAGATACTCTTCTTACTGTAAAGGTTTCGGCTACGCCACTGCCTCTCTTGGCAATAACTGTACCCTCGAACATCTGAACTCTTTCCTTGTCGCCCTCGCGAATATTAACGCTTACCTTTACAGTATCACCAATACCGAACTTAGGTAGCTCATTCTTCAAAGAGTCAGCTGCAATTGTTTTTAGTGCATCCATTTTATAATCCTCCTAGTTTTCAGACATTCTTGCTGTAATACAGCAGAGGACTGTCCGCTTCAATGTCTTGGCTTTCGCCAGGCGTTGATCCCCATTACCAAAAGATAACGGAATTCAAATGCTTAAACATTGTAACACATTTATTTTATAAATTCAATACCTAAAATAAAAAATTATACTAATATAAAAACTATTGCATATAATTTTGCCTGTTAAGTGTACAACCATCCCCTATGCCGAAAGCACAGGGGATTAATACAAAAATTTATTACTTAGCTACTATGTTTACAAGCTTGCCAGGTACATATATTTCTTTAATTATATTTTTACCGTCAATAAGCGGTGCAATTTTTTCGTTTGATTTTGCCTGTGCAAGTGCGGCATCCTTGTCAATATCTGCCTCAACTGTCAGCTTAGCCTTAACCTTGCCGTTTACCTGAACTACAATTTCTATTGTGTCGTCCTTGCACTTTGCTTCGTCATAGCTTGGCCACTGTGCCTGAGCAACAATTCCGTCACCCAGTTTAGACTGCTGCCAAACTTCCTCTGTAACATGAGGTGCAAAAGGATTAAGCAAAATTGTGAAAATTTCAAGCTCTTTCTTTGTAATGCTTCCTGTAGCGGTTATATCATTAATAAGAGCCATCAATGCGGCAATAGCTGTGTTGAACTTAATATTCTCTATATCATAGCCAACCTTTTTGATAGTCTTGTGGAATGATGATTCAAGCTCAGGTCTGATATTATCATCATCAGTTAGAATATCCTGCAAGTTCCAATATCTTTCAACAAATCTGCGGCAGCCCTTTATGCTCTGTGGGTTCCAAGGTGCGCTCTTTTCAAAGTCGCCGATGAACATTTCATACAGACGCATAGTATCTGCACCGTACTCGTCTACAACTTCGTCAGGGTTTACAACATTGCCTCTGGACTTACTCATTTTTTCACCGTTGGAGCCTAAAATCATACCGTGGCTTGTACGCTTAGCATATGGCTCCGGGTTTGGAACTACGCCAATGTCATACAGAAATTTATACCAGAAACGGCTGTAAAGTAGGTGCAGGGTAGTATGCTCCATACCGCCGTTGTACCAGTTTACAGGCATCCAATACTTTATAGCCTCTTTGCTTGCCAAAGCTTCTTTATTGTGTGGGTCGATATATCTTAGGAAATACCAAGAGGAGCCTGCCCATTGTGGCATTGTGTCGGTTTCTCTGTGTGCCTTGCCGCCGCAATGAGGACAAGTGGTTTCAACCCACTCTGTCATATTGGCAAGAGGCGACTCACCGTTTTCGGTTGGTTCGTAAGATTCAACATCAGGCAGTGTCAGAGGAAGCTGGTCTTCAGGTACAGGCACATAGCCGCACTTGTCGCAGTGTACTATCGGAATAGGCTCACCCCAATATCTTTGGCGTGAAAATACCCAGTCACGAAGTTTAAAGTTTACCTTTGCGTGACCTATTCCCTTTTCTGTTAAATACTCTATAATTGCCTTTTTAGCTTCTTCAACGGTTTTGCCATCCAAGAAGCCTGAATTTACCATTATGCCTGTAGAGCAGTTTGTAAATGCTTCTTTTTCAACTTCTCCACCCTTTACAACCTCTATGATAGGCAAATCAAATTTCTTTGCAAATTCCCAGTCACGAGTATCGTGAGCAGGTACAGCCATAATAGCGCCTGTTCCGTATGATACCAAAACATAGTCAGAAATGAATATAGGTATTTCTTTTCCGTTTACAGGATTAATAGCTGTAACACCGTCAAGCTTTACTCCTGTTTTATCCTTTGCTACTTCTGTTCTTTCAAAATCGCTTTTCTTTGCAGCAGCAGCCTGATATTCTCTTACGGCGTCAATATTATTTAAAATTCCGCTCCACTTTTCAATCATTGGGTGCTCAGGTGAAATAACCATATATGTAGCACCAAACAGTGTGTCAGGACGGGTTGTGTAAATTGTAAGTGTGTCGCCAGTTGAGGTTTTAAAATCAACCTCTGCGCCGTATGAACGACCAATCCAGTTTTTCTGCTGTGTTTTTACACGCTCAGGGTAGTCTACCAAATCAAGGTCGTCAATAAGTCTGTCTGCATACTCTGTAATTTTAAGCATCCACTGTGACTTAACCTTGTGTACAACCTCACTGCCGCAGCGTTCGCATACGCCGTTTACTACTTCTTCGTTAGCAAGTACGCACTTACAGGAGGTACACCAGTTTACAGACATTTCCTTTTTGTATGCCAAGCCTTTTTTGAAAAGCTGTAGGAATATCCACTGTGTCCACTTGTAATATTCAGGGTCGGTTGTATTTATTTCTTTGCTCCAGTCAAAGGAGATACCAAGCGACTGAATTTGCTTCTTAAATCTTGCAACATTTTGCTGTGTAACAATTCGTGGGTGAATATGGTTTTTAATAGCATAGTTTTCTGTAGGCAAACCGAATGCGTCCCAGCCGATAGGATACAAAACATTGTAGCCCTGAAGTCTGCGCTTTCTTGAAACAATATCAAGAGCGGTATAAGGTCTTGGGTGACCTACATGCAAGCCTTGTCCGGATGGATAAGGAAATTCTATAAGAGCATAGAATTTATCTTTGTTTGAGTTATCCTCTGCGTGGAAAACTCCCTTATCTTCCCATATTTTTTGCCACTTTGGCTCAATGGCTTTATGATCATATCTCACAAAAATTCCTCCTGCAAATTTATTTATAAAAATAAAGCTTAGTCAACAACATCGGAAATATCTATTTCCTCGCCGTCTTTCCACAGACGCTCAAGGTCGTAGAACTCTCTTGTTTCGTCAATAAACACATGAACTATTACATCAATATAATCCATAAGAATCCAAGTGTTAGAGCGATAACCCTCTATATGGCTTACAGACACGCCGGCATTGTCAAGCTCGTACTCTACATTGTCAGCCATAGCCTTTACCTGTGTATTGCTTGTACCTGTTGCAATAACCATATAATCTGCCAAAACCGAAATATCCTCTATTTTAATTACCTTTATATCCAATCCCTTTTTGGCGCTAAGAGCTTTAGCTGCCAGCTTTGAAACCTCTAAAGATGTCACGAAATCACTCCTTGATATTATTTATATTGTTATTTATTATTAATTGGTTATACAGCGCCAAGGTGTTTTGGTCTATGGCGCATTGTCTTGTAGCCAAGTCTGTAATGCTAAATGTAACACCGTAAAGCATTGCCTCTTCAAGACTGTTTTCTGCTTTTTTACGCATAACATCCACACCCTTGTAGTCACGCTCTTCACCGATAAAGTCGGCTACAAATATCACCTTTTCAAGCAAACTCATATTTTCACGGCCGCTTGTGTGATAGCGTATGGCATTTAAAATTTCTGCATCTGTAATACCTAATTGTGTTTTTACATATACACTGCCGGAAATAGCGTGCCAGGTTTTTGGTGAAAATTGTTGAACACTGTCCAGTATTATACCATTTTCCTGTATTATTTTCAACTGAACATCATAAGGTGTTTCTTTGGTTACATCGTGCAAAATGCCTGCAACTACTGCTTTTTCAACGTCAGCACTGTATTTTTCTGCCAAATGCTTTGCCGCCTTTGCAACATTCACACTGTGAATATATCTTTTTTCACCCATTCTTTCTTTAATAATGCCTTTGTAATACTCTAAATTCAAAGCTGTCACCCCATATATAAAGAATTGTCATAAATATACTGCGATACCTTTGGGCAAACCATACCGTTTATTGATTTACTCAGTTTTATATTTTCTCGTATTTCAGTTGAAGAAACATTCATCATATGCTCATCTGCAATTACATATTTACAGCCGTATTTCTCAAGCGTACCACCATATCGGGATAAAGTGCGGACATCGTCACTGTCCCGTGGAACGGCACAAACTACAGCAAGCTTAAAAATTTCCCGGAAATTTCTCCATGTAGTAAGGCTTAAAAACATATCTGCCCCCATAATCAAAAAAAGCTGTGAATTTTTGTAAATTTCCGAAAGCTGTATAAGCGTATCTACCGTGTAGCTTTTCCCCTGCCGTTTTAGTTCAATGTCACTTACCTCTATTTTAGGCAAGTTCTCTGCCGCCAGCAGGCACATATTGTAGCGGTGCTGTGGTGATACCATTGCACTGTTGCTTTTGTGCGGCGGCGTGTTGTCGGGAATAAGCAGGAGCTTTTCCAGCCCAAGCTCACTCACAAAATACTGTGCCAGCTGTATGTGCCCTGTATGTATAGGGTTAAAGCTGCCGCCATACATAGCTACAAAGGGCTTGTTTATGTTGCTTAGATCAGCATTTGTTATAAACATATTATTTAGCCTTTGCTTGCGGAAGCTTATACTGCGACTCTTTCTTTTTCTGTCTAAACAGTACAAACTTTGAGCCTATAACCTGTACAACATCGGCGTTTACCTTTTCTGCTATTTCATCAGCCGCCGCTCTTGGTGTAGTGTCTGAATTTTCAAGCACTCTGCCCTTTATAAGCTCTCTTGCCTCCAATGCGCTATCCGCTTGTGTTATAACAGTATCTATAACGCCGCTTTTGCCTATAATTAAAATTGTATCTAATGAGTTAGCCATACCTCTAAGGTATGCCCTCTGCTTGCTTGTAAGCATTAATTTTCCCCCTGTGTAATTTCTTTACTTAGCTGCTGCTTTAATATTCTTATAGCATTGCCACGGTGACTTATTTTATCCTTTTCTTCCGGTGAAAGCTGAGCAAAGCTTTTACCGCCTTCAACAATAAACAGTGGGTCATAGCCAAAGCCGTCGCTTCCCTGAGGTTTCGTGGCTATCGTACCTATACATTCACCATACGCAATAATTTCTTTACCGTTTTCCAATATACAGCAAATAACGCATACAAACTTTGCTGTGCGGCGTGCCGGCTGTACTTCCGAAAGCTCAGCTAAAAGCTTTTCGTTGTTGGCACTGTCTGTTGCATTTTCACCGGAATATCTGGCTGAATATACCCCCGGAGCGCCGTTTAATGCGTCTACCATAAGCCCCGAATCGTCTGCAATACACGGCAGTTTTGTTCTTTCAAAGGCCGCTCTTGCCTTTAGCCGGGCGTTCTCGACAAAGGTAGTGCCGGTTTCTTCAACATCGTCAAGCGAAACTCCCATTTCCTTTGCTGTTTTTGCTGTAATTCCCATAGGATTTAATATTCTGTTAAGCTCGTTTACCTTTTTAGGATTGTTGCTTGCAATTACAAATGTTTTCATAGCTTACTCCTCATTTTTGGCAAACAGAGCCTTGGCAAATGAATCGGCGTCAAATGGCTGTAAGTCGTCCATTTGTTCGCCTACACCAATATATTTTACAGGTACGCCAAGCTCTTCCTTTACAGAAAGCACAACGCCGCCCTTGGCAGTGCCGTCAAGCTTAGTAAGAACAATGCCTGTAATGCCTGCTGAATTTTTAAATTCCCTTGCCTGATTTACTGCGTTTTGACCTGTAGTAGCGTCAAGGACAATTAAAAATTCCTTGTCGGCGTCAGGAAGCTCTCTGTCTATAATTCTTGTAATTTTGCCCAGCTCGTCCATTAAGTATTTTTTATTGTGAAGTCTGCCGGCTGTATCTGCAATAATTACATCTGTTCCTCTTGCTTTTGCAGCTGATATAGCGTCATAAACAACAGCCGCAGGGTCGGAGCCTTCCTTTTGCTTTACTATGTCGCACTGTGCACGTTCTGCCCAAATTTCTAGCTGGTCAATAGCTGCGGCTCTAAAGGTATCAGCCGCGGCCAAAAGTACGCTTTTGCCCTGCATACGCAGGTTGTTTGCCAGCTTGCCTATAGTAGTGGTTTTACCTACACCGTTTACACCTATAACAAGTATAATTGACGGTTTGGTATTTAGGTTCAGCTCCTCGCCGCCTCTTAGCATATCGGCGGTAATTTCTTCAAGAAGTCTGTGAACCTCGTTAGGGTCTGTTACGCCCTCTTTTTTTACCCTTACACGAAGCTCGTCTGTAATTTTTGACGCTGTTTTAACGCCGACATCACCCATTACCAAAAGCTCCTCAAGCTCCTCAAAAAGCTCCTCGTCAATTTTGGTAAAGGATTTAAGCATACCGTCAATTTGATTAACAACGGCATTTCTAGTTTTTTTAAGTCCCTCTTTAATTTTACTGAAGAAACCCAATTATATCACCTTTTCCTTATTACAATACATATATTTTAATTCATATTCAGTTTTTCTGCAACCTCTGAAGCACGAAGTGAAAGCAATTTTGAAATACCCTTGTCCTGCATTGTTACACCGTACAAAACATCGGCTTCCTCCATTGTACCACGACGGTGGGTTATTAGAATAAACTGTGTTTTGTCGTTCATAACACGAAGATACTGTGCAAAGCGGTCAACATTAACATCGTCAAGCGCCGCTTCAATCTCGTCCATTACGCAGAACGGTGCCGGATTTACCTTCATAATGGCAAAGTAAAGGGCTATAGCTACAAGCGCCTTTTCACCGCCCGAAAGAGCTTCAAGGTGTACTACTATTTTACCCGGCGGATGAACAATAATTTCAATTCCGCTTGTAAGAACATCTTCAGGGTTAGTCAGCTCTATGTGGGCTTTTCCTCCGCCAAACAAATCAACAAATATTTTAGAAAAGTTTTCGTTTATCTGCACAAACCTGTCCACAAATATTTCTTTCATCTGCTTTGTAAGATCGCCGATAAGTCTAAGAATTTCGTTCTTGGATTTTTCAACATCTCCTACCTGCTTTGTCATAAAGGAATGTCTTTCTGCCACCTCTTTATATTCTTCTATAGCAGACACATTAACACTGCCTAGCGCTTTTATTTTACCTTTTAATTCATTTAGCCGCTTTTTGCCTGCCTGAACATTTTCTATCGGTTTACAGTTTTCCTGTGCCTCTCGTGGGGTAAGCTCGTATTCCTCCCACAGCTTGCTTATTATATCGTCGTACTGCTTTTGGAGATTTATTTTGCGCTCCTCCAGCTTTGAAAGCTCTCTGCCGGCAGTTTCACGCTCGTTAAGCTTGTCACGTTCAGCCTTTCTTAGCTGTGCTGTTTTAGCCTCTGTTTCGTTTCTTTCTTTGTTTACCGACTCAATTTTCTTTTGTGCAGATTTTGATTTTTCGGTAAGCTCTTCAACAAGCTGTGTAAGCAACTCAATTTGTGCACTTATTGAATTGTTGCGGCTGTTGTACTCTTCGATTTCTTTAATAAGCTGTTCTCTGCGCTGTTTTCTGTTGCTTTCGTTTGATAAGGCAATATTAATTTCGGCATTAATATTTTCAATGTCCTTTTGTGCCGTAACTATTTCCAAACGAATATCCTGAAGCTTCTGTGCCAAATCTTCACGCTTAACAGAAAGTTCCTCTCTGCCGCCTGTAATTTTATTTGACTGTGCCTCTGCCGCTTCTATTTCTTTATTCAGCTTATCAAGCTGTTTTTGCGACTGTCTGTGTATGTCAGACTGTTGCTCCGCTTTGGCGGTCAACAGCTTGATTTCATTGTCCAGGTCGCACATAGCACTTTGGTGGGTTTGAAGCTCTGTTTTACTGCTTTTTAATGCCGCCTCAATTTTAATTTTATCCTGTTGTGCCGTAGAAAGCTCTGACGATGAGGCTGTTATTTCAGTATTTGCGGCTGAAAGCTCCTGGGTAGCCTGCTTGTACTGCTGTTGTGCTTTTGCAAACTCTGCTTTTAGCTTTTCTACAGTGTCTTTATTCTTTTGAATTTCAGCTGTTCGGCTAAGCAAGCCGGACTTTCTGCCCTGAGAGCCGCCTGTCAGCGAACCGCCTGCATTAATAACCTGTCCGTCAAGTGTAACTACCCGGAATTTGTAGCTGTATTTTTTTGCTATAGCCACAGCATTGTTAAGATTGTCTGCAATAACAATTCTGCCTAATAAAGAGTTAAGAACGCCTGTGTACTTCGGTTCACAACTGCAGAGCTCTGCAGCTACACCTACAAATCCACTGCAATTATTAAGTCCCTTTTCATTAAGCTGATAACCCTTTATTGTTGTAAGGGGTAAAAATGTAGCTCTGCCTCCGTCACGCTTTTTTAAAAGTCCGATAGCCGCCTTTGCGGTATCTTCATCAGCAGTAACAATGTGCTGCATAGAATTTCCAAGAGCCGTTTCAATGGCCACGGTATAATCCGCCGGAACATTAATTACTCTTGAAACAGGTCCGTGTATTCCCTGCAAGGTGCCGCGCTGTGCCTCCTTTATAACAATTTTTACACTGTTATAAAAGCCCTCCATATTGCGTTCCAAATCTTCAAGCATTCTAACACGGCGTACTCTTTCCTGATAGTCAAGGTTAAGTTTGTCACACTCCTGCTTTAGCTTTTCGCTTTGCTGCAGCTTTTGTGAAAGCTTTTGTCTGCTAAGCTGTAGTTCACTGCCAAGACTGTCTATACTGTTGTTTGTATCAACAAGCATATTTTCATAGTCGCTGCATTGCTTTAGAAGCTCTGCAATCTGCTCAGCTTTAACCTGCTTTTGGTTGTTAAGGTTGCTTATTCTCTCCTTAGCTTCGCTTACAGATGCCATACTTGTCATAGCTGAAACCTTAATATCTGCCGCCTGTGTGCTAAGCTTTGTAAGATTAAGTGACAGCTCCTGCAAAATATCTGAATTTTTGCTTACGCTTACATTAATTTCATTTAAGCTGTTTTCAATTTCTGCATATTGCTTTTGAAGCGTAGAAACTTTTTCATTATGCTTGTCTATTTTTTGCTTTTTTAGTGCAATTTCATTTTCTGTGTCAACTGCCGAGCTTGCAATGGAATCTATTTCATTATTTACTTTTTCAATGCTTTGGTTGTTATAAGTAATGCTGTTTTCAGCAACAGATATGTTTGATTTTTTCTCTGATATTTGCTGTTCATAGTCAGAAATTTCTTTTCTGATTTCATCTATTTCCGAAAGATATTTGCCGTTCTTTAAGAACAGCTCTTCGCTTTCTTTTTGAATATCCTCAAGTGCCTCTTGTGCCGCTTGATGCTGACTGCGGGCAATTTCAAGCTTTTCTTCCTGCTCACGCAAAACAGCGGCAGATTGCTTTATTGTATTTAGCCATAAAGCAATTTCAAGGTCTTTTTTCTCGTTTGAATATTCCAAAAAAGCCTCTGCTTTTTTCGCCTGAATTTCCAAAGGACCTACTCTGTCGTCAAGCTCTGTTAATATGTCACGCAGACGAACTAAATTTTCTTCTGTACCTTTTAGCTTTCGCTCTGCTTCCAGCTTTCTGTATCTGTATCTTGATATTCCTGCGGCTTCCTCAAAAATCTCTCGCCTATCTTCGCTTTTTGACGCCACTATGCTGTCAATTTTACCTTGACCAATCATAGAATAGCCGTCACGACCTAAACCTGTGTCCATAAAAAGCTCGTGAATATCCTTTAGTCTTACAGCGGCTTTGTTAATCATATAGTCGCTGTCGCCGGAACGGTAATAACGCCTGGTAATAGAAACCTCGTCGCCGTCAAAGGCAAGGGTGCGGTCTTTGTTTTCAAAAGACAGTGTAACCTCGGCATAGCCAAGCTTTTTTCTGCTGTCTGTTCCGTTAAAGACAACATCTTCCATTTTGGAACAGCGTATAGCCTTAGGTGACTGCTCTCCAAGAACCCAGCGTATGGCGTCACTAATGTTACTTTTGCCACTGCCGTTTGGCCCTACTATGGAGGTTATGCCATGGTCAAAGGTTAATTTAGTTTTATCCGGAAAGGTCTTAAAGCCTTGTATCTCTAGTGATTTTAATAACAATTTACTAACTCCAATATTTATGTAATGTGTAAAAATATACAGCCGATATTTATGATTTATTAAAACAGGTGTTCTGTTTGTCTGCTAAATCTGAAAAATAAAACTCACCCGGCATTGCACTGCCCTGTTTTACAGTTAAGTTATAGCCTTTTTGTGCAAAGTATTCAATGTTGCTGTGCTTTTGTCCAAGCACCTTTGAAATGTCACGGCTGTTTACTGCTACAGTATAACAGCCTGTAGGTAAAGCATTCGCTTTTATATAATCATCAATACTGTTTCTGAAAACTCTTGCGGCACAAAGCTCTCCTAATGAAGGGTGCCATGGACCTGCCACCATACCCTTTGATATATCTTCTGTACTATGCAAACCTAAACGGATTACCCTGATGCTGTGTTTGTTAAACATTTGCAAAAGCTTTGCACACAGCTCAACAGTTTCTTCCAGTGAATATGTATTATAATCTCCATTTTTATAATAATCCGCAAGTACAGTATCCGCCATAATTATAGTGGGATAAATTCTTACAGTGTCGGGTAAAAGGTGACAAATTTGTTCGGCTGTGTAAATATCCTTTTCAATACTGCTTTTATACAGCCCTGTCATCATTTGCAGTCCCAGGGAAAAGCCGTATTTTTTTATGAGTTTTGAGGCGTTGACTACATCCCGGGCAGTATGCCCACGCATATTAGCTGTAAGAACATCGTCACACATACTTTGCGCTCCAAGCTCAATAGCGGTAACACCGTAGCTTTTTAAAATTTCGAGAATTTCGTTGTCAATATAATCCGGTCTTGTGGAAATGCGTATTCCGGCAAAGCTGCCGTTTTCTACATACTTATATGCCGCAGACAGAAGCATTACCATATAACTGCGGTCAATAGCTGTAAAGCTGCCGCCAAAAAAGGCAATTTCAGATTGTTGAGGGTTATATCTTTTGCTTTTCATTGCAACGGAAGCCGCATTAATAACATCGTCTGCTGTGGGTTGTTTTTGCTGACCTGTAATTTTCACCTGGTTACAAAATGAACAGCAATGAGGACAGCCATTGTGCGGTACAAAAATAGCTACATTTGAGTGTTTCAATAGCCCATCAGTCCTAACGCTTCTCTTGCTGCCTGCTGTTCTGCCTCTTTTTTGCTTCTGCCGCCGCCCTTGCCGATAACATTACTGTTTAAATGTACTTCTACGACAAAGTGTTTGTTATGGTCAGGACCACTTTCTCCTACAAGTACATACTCCAGCTTTTCTTCTGGATTTTTCTGAATTATCTCCTGAAGCTGTGTTTTATAATCTTTAAATCTAATAGGCTTTGCACTTTGAATATCCGGTATTACAAAACGAAGAACAAATTTTCTTGCTTCCTCCATACCTCCGTCAAGATAAATTGCAGCTATAACAGATTCAAATGCATCTGCCAAAATTGAAGGTCTTTCCTGACCGTTTGAATGGCGTTCTCCCTTGCTTAAAAGCAGATAATCACCAAGGTTAATTGACCTTGCATATCCTGCAAGAGATTTCTCACAGACAAGCGCCGCCCTTAGCTTTGTAAGGTCGCCCTCAGGCAGTGACGGGCAGTGTTTATAAATATAGTCAGATACAACAATACTTAAAACTGCGTCGCCTAAAAACTCCTGACGCTCGTTGCATTTTATATGAAGCTTTTTATGCTCGTTGGCGTAGGATGAATGTGTAAGACCAATTTTTAAATAATTTATATTTTTAAATTTATAATCCAGTACTTTCTCAAGCTCTTCCATTTATTATACCTCTTTCGATTTTACAGCTTTGCAATGTTTGTGCTTATTTCTTCAACTACATTGCCCTCAACAAATTGTTTTGTTAAGCGAAGGGCACTTTTTATTGTTTTTGCCTTTGAACTTCCGTGTGCCTTAAAAACAGGCTTGTTTACACCCATAATTGCAGCGCCGCCGTACTCATTGTAGTCCATTTCTTTTGCAAGCTTTTTTAGGTCGCTCATAATCATTGCTGCCGCTATTTTATTCTTGGCATTTTTCTTAAACAGCCCCTTAATTTTGCCCATAAGCTCCATTGCAACGCCCTCGTAGGTTTTTAGAATAAGATTACCGTTAAATCCGTCTGTAACCAATACATCACAACCGTCGGCAGGAATATCTCGGCCCTCTACATTTCCTATGAAGTTTATAGGTGTGGCTTTCAGCAATTCATATGCCTCCTGCTGTAGTGAGCCTCCCTTGTGTTCCTCTGTACCGACATTTGCAAGACCTACTCTTGGGTTATCAATCCCCATAACCTTATTCATATAGATTGAACCCATTATTGCAAATTGCTGAAGCATATCAGGACGAACCTCGTTATTTGCACCGCCGTCAACAAGCATAAAGCAGCCTTGTGCTTTTGGCATTACCGGAGCAAATGCAGGTCGCTTAACACCCTTAATCCTTTTTATAATCAAGCTGCTGCCCATTACCAAAGCGCCGCTGTTACCGGCAGATACAAAGGCATCGCCCTCGCCGCTGTTAAGCAGCTGAAAGCCCACTCCCATAGATGAATTTTTCTTTTCTTTTACTACTGCAGAGGCGTCATCGTCTGGTGAAATAACAACATCGGTATGAACAACCTTTATGTTATTAAGAGAAATGCCGTTTTCTATAGCGGTTTTCTTTATTATATTTTTATCGCCTGTAAGAATTATGTCTATCCCTAAATCTTCTACAGCTAAAGCACAGCCCTTAATAATTTCAAGAGGTGCATTGTCACCGCCAAAAGCATCTACAATTATCTTCATACTAAAACCTCAGTTTTCTTAAAACAAGTTAAATATTATTTTCGTTAATAAAGCTTTCAAGAGTTGAAAAAGAACGCAGAGAATGCTTTTCTGCCTTTAGGCGTTTATCCCTAATATTTTCTGAAAGCTGTGGTAAAATACCGATATTTGCCCCCATAGGCTGGAAACAAGTAACTGATGGATTGCTGATATACTCTGCCAACGCACCCATCATAGTTACATTTGGCAGTACAAGTGTTTCTTTGCCCATAAACAGCCTTGCGGCATTTATACCTGCAAGAAGTCCGCTGCTGCCGGACTCCATATATCCCTCTACACCGGTAAGCTGTCCGGCAAAAAACAGGTTATGTTTTTTCCGTAATGAATAGTCAGCATCTAAAAGCCGTGGTGAATTTATAAAAGTATTGCGGTGCATTACGCCGTATCTAACAAATTCCGCATTTTTAAGTGCCGGTATCATTGAAAATACACGCTTCTGTTCAGGAAATTTTAGGTTGGTTTGGAAACCCACAAGGTTATACAATGTACCTTGGTTATTTTCCTTGCGAAGCTGTAAAACTGCCCACGGTCTGTGCCCTGTTTTCGGGTCTGTAAGACCTACAGGCTTCATAGGGCCAAAGCGTATTGTGTCGGCACCACGCTGTGCCATAACCTCAATAGGCATACAACCCTCATACACCTTTGGATTTTGAACATCAAAATCCTTTAACGGAGCACGCTGTGCGCCTACAAGCTCTGCGTGAAAGCTCTCATACTCCTCTTTATTCATAGGACAATTTATATAATCATCCCCACTGCCCTTTCCGTATCTGCTGGCAAAGAATGCACTGTTAAAATCTATAGACTCGGCTGTAACTATTGGTGCAGCTGCGTCAAAAAAGCTTAACGCTCCGCCAAACTCTGCCTTAATATTTTCTGCCAATAAGTCAGCAGTAAGGGGACCTGTAGCAATTACGGCAATTTCGTTCTGCGGCAGTTCTGTGATTTCTTCATTAACTACCGTAATATTGGGGTGCTGATTAATATAATGAGTTACCATATTGGAAAAGTCATCTCTGTTTACAGCTAACGCCCCTCCGGCGCTGACACTGCAAGCGTCTGCACACTTTAGAAGCAATGAGTTGAGCATTCGCATTTCCTGCTTCAGCATACCTGCGGCACTGGCTGTTCGTGCGGCTTTAAGAGAGTTTGAACAAACAAGCTCGGCAAATGTGTCGCTGTGGTGAGCCGGTGACTTTTTATTTGGCTTCATCTCGTAAAGCATAACCTGTATGCCTCTGTTGGCTATTTGCCAGGCAGCCTCACAACCTGCAAGTCCTGCACCGATTACACTGATATATGCCTTTTCCAAAAAAACACCTCTTTTTGCACTAATAATATAATCTATTCATCGTCTTTCTCTACAAAGTCCTTTGTAAAGCCGCAGCCCTTTGTTTGGCAATAAAGCTTTGGTTTCTTACCCTTTTTCTTGTACAGCACACCGCCGCACTGTGGACAGCGCTCATTTGTAGGCTCTGCCCACGATACAAAGTCACAGCTTGGGTAGTTGCTGCAGCCGTAGAAAACTCTGCCTTTTTTTGATTTTCTTACTATAACATCGCCGCCGCATTTAGGGCATTTTGCACCGGTAGGCTCAACAAAGTTTTTAACATTTTTGCATTCAGGATAACCCGGGCAGGCAATAAACTTGCCAAATCTGCCGTTTTTAACAACCATTCTTCTGCCGCATTTTTCGCAGATAATGTCTGTTTCTTCTTCCTTTAGCTTTATTTTAACATCCTTTGTATCTTCCTTTGCCTTTTTCAAGGTTTTGTTAAAATCGGTGTAAAAATCGTCAAGTACCTTTACCCACTGTTCTTGGCCATGCTCAACCTTGTCAAGGTTTTCTTCCATTTGTGCGGTAAATTTTACATTTACAATTTTCGGGAAATGCTCAAGCATAAGCTTGGTGGTAACCTCTCCAAGCTCTGTAGGATAAAGGGTTTTGCCCTCTCGCTTTACATAATCTCTTGCCGTAATTGTAGAGATAGTTGCGGCGTATGTAGACGGTCTGCCTATGCCGTTTTCCTCCAATGCTTTAATAAGTGTAGCCTCGGTATAGCGTGCCGGCGGTTGTGTAAAGTGCTGATTTGGCACAATTTCTTTTACACGAACAGACATATCTTTTTCAAGAGGCGGCAATTCTGTCTGCTTTTCCTCTGCTGCGTCCTTACCCTCTACATAAAGTGTGGTAAAGCCCTCAAAGTCTACTCTGTAGCCTGTTGCCTTGAAAATATATTTACCGCCCTGTATTTCTGCACTGGTGGTTTTTTGTACGCACTCAGCCATTTGGCAGGCTGTAAAACGCTCCCATATAAGCTTATACAGTTTATACTGGTCACTTGTTAAGCTTTCTTTAATTTTGTCCGGTTCCAGTGACGGCATAGACGGACGAATAGCTTCATGGCCGTCCTGTGCATTTGACCTGGACTTAAATACTCTAGGCTCTTTAGGCAGATATTTCTCGCCCCATCTGCCCTTTATATATTCAGTAACTTCAGCAATAGCGTCATTAGATATTCTTAAAGAGTCGGTTCTCATATAGGTAATTAAACCTACTGCACCCATTTCCGGCAATTCAATACCCTCATACAGCTCCTGTGCTACTTTCATAGTGCGTCGTGACTGAAAATTCAGTTTACGGGAGGCTTCCTGCTGTAGTGTAGAGGTTGTAAAAGGAGGTGCCGGCTGCTTTTTGCGTGTGCCGTTACGCAATTTTGTAATCTTAAACTCTTCATTTTCCAGCTCTGAAACAATGCTTTGTGCTTCTTCACCGTTTGAAATTTTCAGCTTGCCCTCTGTGGTGCCATACAAAGCGGCGGCAAAGGCTTTTCTGCTGCCCTTTGGAATAAACTTGGCGTCTACTGACCAATATTCCTCCGGCTTAAATTCATCAATCTGCTTCTGACGGTCAACTATCAGCTTTACTGCTACAGACTGTACCCTGCCGGCAGAAAGTCCACGACGGATGCTTCTTGACAAAAACGGACTTAGCTTATAGCCTACAAGTCTGTCTAGTATTCTTCGTGCCTGTTGCGCATCCACAAGGTCTTGGTTAATACACCTTGGGTGGCTCATACCGTTTTGTATACCTGTTTTTGTAATTTCATTAAATTCTACTCTGTTGTTTTCATCCAGGCTTAGTCCTAAAATATAAGCTAAGTGCCAGGATATAGCCTCACCCTCACGGTCGGGGTCGGTTGCCAGATAAACATAGTCTGACTTTTTAGCTGCTTTTTCCAGCTTGTGCACAAGCTCTTCCTTGCTTGCAATAATTTCATAATTTGGCTGAAAATGTTTTCTTACATTTACACTCAATCTTTTCGCCGGTAAATCCCTAACATGTCCCATAGAGGCTATTACCTCGTAGTCACTGCCTAAATATTTCTTTATTGTTTTAGCCTTAGCAGGTGACTCCACTATTACTAATTTTGACATACTATCCAATATCCTCCTTAACCAGGCAAGGCATATACTCCGCCTGATTTTCTTTCTACCGCATCGTTAAGCTCAAGCTCTGTAAGTGCCTGCATAACCTTGGCAGTAGGCAATTTTGTTTTTATAACTATATCATCAACAGTTGACGAATTATTCAAAATAATGTTGTACACCGTTTTCGCTGTTTCTGAAACACCGTCAAGCTCTGTATGTGCTTTAGCATCCTTCTTAGCAATTTCTAAGGTGCTTGCAGCTTTTTTAGTGCTATTTTTTGCAGACGGCATATTATTTACCGACAGCGGCGGTTTTTTACCGCTTGGAATACTGCTTATTATATTATCACTTATTTCACTAAGTGGCAATGTCTCTTTTAAAGTAATTGAATATTTTTCAGAATATTCATTAATTATGTCCTGTGCGTTAGTTACAGGTATTGCACCCTGCTTTATTAGGCTGTTTGTTCCGAATGCAAAAGCGTTGGTAACCTGGCCGGGTATTGCAAAAACATCTTTATTTTGGCTTAGCGCTGTAGAGGCTGTAATAAGTGCACCGCTCTTTTCTCCTGCCTCTACCACAAGCACGCCCTGTGATAAAGCAGAAATAATTCTGTTACGCTTAGGAAAGCTGTATTTTTGCGGTGGAGTATCCGGCGGATATTCTGAAATAACAGCACCGCTGTTTGCAATTTCGCTTCGCATTTGCGCATTAGTCATAAGGTAGCTGTAGTTTATACCACAGCCCAAAACACATATGGTTGTTCCGCCGGCTGCCAAGGCCCCGTTATGGGCAGATGTATCTATGCCCAGCGCACCGCCGCTTACAACTACAACGCCGTTTTTAGCAAGGTCATAGCCTATTGAATAAGCCAGCTTTTTGCCTGTAGGGGTTGCGTTGCGTGTACCTACCATACCTATTGTAAGTATATTGTCAACATCGGGCAATATTCCGTTTACATATAAAACAGCCGGAGGTTCGTATATTTCTTTTAGCAGCTGCGGATACTCCGGTGAATCAGGTGTTACAATTTTATAGCCAAGCATTTTACAGCGGTCGTAAATTTCTTTTGCGTCCTGTATTGTATAAGTGCATAAATTGGAAAATTCTCTTTTGGTAAAGCAGCCGCACAAACGCCACTCTTGCTGACCGCCTTCGTAAAAATCCGCTATTGACGGGTAGAACCTAAGTATAGTATTAACCTTTGGGTTGCTGCAACCAAGACATTTTTGCAGCCAAATCCAATAAAGGGCTGTATCTGTCATTTGCTTAGCCCCCTTAATATTTCCCACATTGATATTGCGGCGGCAGCAGAAGCGTTAAGAGATTCTGCCCTGCCAAGCATAGGTATTGTAACCTTTATACTGCATTTATTTATTGTTTCTTGTTCCAGTCCGTTACCTTCGTTTCCTATTAAAAGCATACAGTGTTTTTTCTCGTTCTGTGACAAATCGGTTATATTTACCGCACTGCCGGAAACAACTGTAGCTATGGTGTTTAATTTCTGTGCATTGCAGTTATCTATAACATTTTTTAAGTCGCTGCAAAACATTAAAGGCAGTCTGAAAACCGCACCCATTGTTCCGCGCACTACCTTAGGAGAGTAAACATCACAGCAATTATCAGTCAGAACTACTCCCTTTATACCCAGTGCTTCGGCCGTTCGCAAAATTGTTCCCATATTGGACGGGTCTTGTATATGTTCAAGTGCCAAAAAAACACCGTCACTTGCAAAATCAGGTGTTCTATCGTTTATTTTACATATACACATTATCCCCTGCGGTGTTTTAGTGTCTGAAATTTGAGAAAACAGCTTGTCCGAAAAAACGAAGGTGCTTTCGCAAACCTCACATAGCGTGCTAACCTGCTCTGAATACTTCTCTGCGGCTTGCTGTGAAAAAACAGCCGTAACTATATTTGCACCGCTTACAAGTGCGTCTGAACAGAGCCTTGTACCCTCTACAATATATTCGCCGCATTCCTTGCGGTAAGCGGCACTTTTAATAAGCTTTGAAATGTGCTTAACTCTATTGTTGTCTTTACTTGTAATATACTGCATAATTAACCCCCAAAAGAAAACGGCAGAATTTTTATATAAACCATTTAGGGCAACACCGTACAATATAGCCCGAAATGGCATTGTGTGGTATTGCCCATAAGTAAAATTCCTAAAGTCTAGGAAAAACTATAGCTTAAATTAAGCGTTTTTAGCCTGCTCTACCAGCTTAGTAAATGCAGCCGGGTCAGCAATGGCAATTTCAGAAAGCATTTTTCTGTTTAGTGTAACGCCGGCTTTCTTTAAGCCGTTCATAAATGTTGAGTAGTTTGTACCGTTTAGCTTGCAAGCGGCAGAAATACGAGTAATCCATAGTCTGCGGAAATCTCTCTTTCTCTGCTTACGACCGATATATGCATAGTTACCGCTCTTCATAACAGCCTGCTTAGCCATCTTGAAGTGTCTGCTCTTAGAACCCCAGTAACCCTTAGCCAGCTTTAAAACTTTTTTTCTTCTCTTGCGAGTCATCATCGCACCTTTAATACGAGCCATATTATTTTACCTCCGTGTTGGTTGTTTATTTAATCAGTAATACTCCTAATTATTTGTAAGGAATCAGTCTCTTTAGCTGTGCTACATTTGTCTTGTCGGCAGCAACATTCTTTCTAAGACCTCTTTTACGCTTTGCTGTTTTTTGGTTTAGTCTGTGTCTTTTGTTAGCGTGTGCACGCATTACTTTACCGCTCTTAGAAACCTTAAAGCGCTTTTTTGCACCACTGTGTGTTTTAATCTTTGGCATAATATTATCCTCCTTGATTTTTGTAATTATTTGCCTGTTTTTGGAGCAAGGAACATAAGCATATTGCGACCCTCAAGCTTAGCAGGCTTTTCTACAACAGCTACTTCCTCCATGGCCTGTGCAAAGCGTCCCATATTTTCGTGACCTATCTCCGGGTGACCCATCTCTCTGCCACGGAAACGAATAGAAACCTTTACCTTGTTGCCACTATTGATAAATTTTGTTGCTTGTTTTACCTTTGTGTTAAAGTCGTGTGTATCAATATTAAGTGAAAGTCTAATCTCCTTAACATCAATAACTCTTTGGTTTTTCTTAGCCTCTTTTTCACGCTTAGCCTGTTCAAAACGGTATTTGCCGTAATCCATAACCTTACATACAGGCGGTTTTGCCTGAGGCGCAATTTTTACTAAGTCTAAATTCTTTGACTCCGCAATTTCCAATGCCTTTGAAGCGGACATAATACCAAGCTGAGAACCGTCAGGGCCTATAACTCTTACTTCTTTATCACGAATTTCATCGTTGATTTGTTGTTCCTTGTTGCTAATTGTTAAGCACCTCCAAAAGAATAATAGGAAATAAAAATGCGAGCAGACACACTCCGCTCGCAATCAAACACAAAATATGTACAATGTACACAATTAAAATGATTGACCCATGCAAGACGGAACCTCATAGGTGAAAGCATATCTGCTTTACTTTATTTTCTCAAATGATTATAGCAGACTGTTATACATATGTCAAGACTTTTTTTACACATATTAAAAATAATAAATAACAGTCAACTGCTCTACCTGTTTATTATACAGCTGTAACCTTTATTTTGTCAACAGTAATTCCCGTTTGCCCTGTGGCAATATCCTTAATTATAAGTGCGTCATCGACTGTTAGGTCACTGTCCTTTACAACTATGCTGCACTCCCCGTTTTGAATAAACACCAGACATTCCTCGAAGCCCTTTGCTTTTATAAGACTTTCCACATTTGTCTGCTGTTCCATTACCGTTGCAAGCTCAGCCGCTTTGGCAACGGCCTCTGCTTTTGCTGTGTCGCTTTCTTCTGAGGATTCAAGTATTTTCTTGGTCATTTCCGCAATGTCATCTTGTGTTTGCTGACGGTTCACCTTTGCCTGCGAGAAGTATTCGTCGCCGCTTTTAGAAGCAGATGTAGTGTTTTCTTTACTGCTTGATTGCTCTGTGCTTTTTTCGGCAGTGGACTCACCTGCTTTTTTATCACTTGAGGTGTTTACAAACTCTGCTTCACCCAGCTCTTTTGACACACTTACTGCGTCCGCCCCGGAAAGCAGGTCGGTGTTGCCGGAAAACTGCCAGTTTAAATACACTGCTGCGCCTAATGTTAAAACCAAGCCTGTAAGTATAAGTTGTTTTTTGCCTATTTTCATATTATATAGTCCTCCTTATTTGGTTAGCCCTGCTACGCTGACCTTTGATGATGATATATCTAACGCTTTAGTTACAGCGTCAATTATTTTTTCTTTTACTACACTGTTATCACCGCCGCTGCACACAACCAACACACCGCGAACTTTTGGCTGAATCTCCTTAACCAACACTGTTTGCTGTGTTCCGTCTGATAATTCAACCGTTACATAGGAGCTGTCAGCTGTAATATCTTTGTTGTTGGCGGTGTCCGCATCTTTGGTGTTGTTGCTATTTTTCTGTGCAATATTTTTGTCTGCGGCATACACCTGCTCAACAGTGCTGTCCATTGTAATTAAAACCTTTGTTTTTCCCGCACCGTCAATGGAGCTTATTATTTCTGCCAAACCCTGCTCAAGGTCGTTTTCGTATTTTGTAAGTGCCGTGCTTATTGATTCTTTTGGTTCTGCTTTGGCTTCATTCTTTACATTTTTGGTAAAAAAACCTGACAGAAGTATTAGCGCAATTCCCAAAAGACCTACACAGACGATAACTTTTACGAAGCTTTCGTTTTTCGTGAATTTACCGAATTTTGCAAATAAGCCTTCGTTTTCTTTTTCTTCCATAATGTCACCCCACAAATACATTAGGTGTAATTCCTGTTTTTTCTTTAACTGTTTTTTGAATTTCAGGCAGTTTATCTCGTTCTTTACCCGATATATATATATCAGCCATTATCATATCTATGCTTGTGCCATTGGAACTATCCATATTAATTTCAATTTTTTTATACGGAATTGCTTTTTCGTCCAAGGTTTTGGCGATAATATTTTTTACAGTGTCTTTACCAATGGCAATTGTAAGGTCGTCACTGTATTGTGGCAGCTGAAAGTTTTCCTGATTAAACTCTACATCCTTAAAGTTCAGATTATCGGAATTAAGCATATTTGCAAAGGGTACTATAATTGCTACCACAAGAAACAGTCCCAAAACAAAATTCAGCATTTTTACTACACTGCCTTGAGGGGCAAGCATTTCAAACAAGGCACATACTACGGCTACAGTGCACACTGCGCCTGCCCAGGAGGTTAAGCCATCCATTAGCTGACACCTCCTACCATAAGCATAATTGCCGATGACACTATAAAAATAATCATACAGCACAGCAAAATAGCAATAAGCGAGTTTATAACTGTGGTAACTGATTTTAACAGCTTTATAATATCTCCCATATCAAATACACCGGCAAGGGCTATGGCTATATTTATGGCAACAAGCCACAACACACAGGATATAATTGCCGGCAGGTATATTGTTCCTGTTGCCAAAATAGCAAAGACACCTACACCTGACTTTAACATTCCCATACAGCCACGCACTGTTTGGTATGCTTCACTTAAAGCGCCGCCCACAAGAGGGACAAAACTGCTTATGGCAAAGCGGGTTGCTTTTACACCTGCGGAATCTGCCGAGGAGGATATTATGCTTTGCATAGTAAGTATTGCTGTAAATACAGACATTGTAAATGTAAGCACCCACTTCAACACCTTGTTTACAAGCTCACAAAAACCGTTTAGATTTACACGCTGTGATATTCCGCTTACTACCGATATACCTAAAAATGTATTTAAAAGAGGAACTAGAATGTTATTTGAAATTTGTGAAACTGCAGTGCCTGCACCCATTACCATAGTGTAGCTGCCTGCCGCCTGCAAAGACTGCCCCATGGTAAGCATAATGCCTGCCATTACAGGAATAAATACAAGCATAAAATCAGCCGACAGCTTTATAATTGTGGTGCTGTATTCAATGGTTTGGCAAACGGGCTGTATTAAAATAATGCTTACCGTAAGTGTGGCTACAGAATTAAGAACTGCTGTAAGCGACGACGAACCCAAAGAGGATTTTACACTGTTTATGAGTGCCACCAGCATAACAACACCCATTATTTTTACCACACAGTTAAGAGGTGTTACTGACTGCTGTTGTATAGTATTCATAATGCTGCCGAATATATCAAAGAAGGACATAGAATTTAACTCCTGCCAGCTTGGCGATGTTATTCCTATGTCTTTCAGCTGCTTTTTTACCTCGGGAGTAAGCTCCTGTAGCAAGGCGTCTGCTCCGCTTTGTTCGTATTGAGAATTATATATATCCTCTGTTGTGTATTCTGTGGCATCTTCTGTGTCGGCGTATACTGTAAAGGTGGAAAGTAAAATTGTTATAAGAAACACAATTATAAAAATAAACTTCTTCATTTTGACTACCCTCCCAACAAAGAGGAGGCGGTGTTAAGTACCTCCTCCATAAGCGGAAGCGATGATATTAATATTATTATTTTTCCTGCAAGCTCTACCCTGCCTGCTAAAGCGCTTTGCCCTGCATCCTTGCATATATCAGAAGAAAATTGGCATAAAAAACATATTCCCACTGCCTTAAAGAGTATTGCTGCGAATTCTGTTTTTACACCTGCCGCATTAATTAATGAATTGATTTTTTCGGTAATTTGCGGCAACATAGAGCATACAGCAATAAGAATAATAACCCCTGTAATAAGTGTGAGGGTAATTGAAAGCTGGGGCGTTGTATGCTTTAAGGTTATTGCCAATATTGCACCGATTATAGCCACAATGCATATTCCAAGTATACTCATAGCTATAAACCAAACAGATTTTTTATTGTATCAAACAGTCCGCTTATTTGCTGAACTATCATAAGCAGTACCACTATAAGCCCGGCTAGGGTAGTCATCATTGCCTGCTCTTCTCTGCCGCTTCTTATTAACACTTGATTAAGCACAGCAACAATAATGCCTATGGCGGCAATTTTAAAAATTAAATCAACATCCATTTTATGCACAACCTTTTAATTTACTTTTTTCACAAAATACCGTTTAACGCTGTTTATCGTTAAATTACCGCCAATGATATTGCTACACCGCTAAAAAAGCCTAAACAGCGGTATACCTTTGATTTGTTTATGCATTCCTGTGCCAGTTTTGACGCTCTGCTGTGAAAAAGCTCTTTGAAATACTCACAGTGGTCTGTCTGTCCATAAACATCTGTAGTACCCAGCTTTGAACCGAATTGCTTAATTAAAGCTCTGTCTTCTTTTGTAATACCGCAAAATATAGGTATGCCGTCAACTGATTTTTGCCAGCTTTTTTCAAGGGTTTCTCCTTTTTCTACACAACTAACCGCATTTTTAATAAAATCAAGCTTTAAAAGCTGTCCCTCTTGAAGCAATATTTTTGTTATGTCATCACCGTTATAGCGTATAGCGGCTGATACATTACCTGCAAGCAGGGCAAGAGTATTAAACAGCCTGACCCGCCGTTTGATCATTACTGACAGATAGCACCCTGTGGCTGTGGTGCTTATTATCAGCAGTATGCAGCCTATTAGCCTCATAAATTTTTAACTCCTCCATTGTATATATTTCTTTAACAACACCAGGTTGGATTCTGTCAGACAAAAATCCTACATACGCAAAGGCGTTAGTAGATAACAACATTCGTGTTTGAGGCTTAGACATAAGCTCGCATATATTTGCACAATGTATAGACGCTATAACCGTTACACCGCTGTTTAAACAAGACTCTATACTTTTTGCCTCTTGTTCTGTGCCTATTTCGTCGCACACTACAATTTGCGGTGACATACAGCGAAGCGCCTGCATTATGCCGTCAGCTTTCATATAACCGTCCAAAACATCACAAAAGCCTACGTCGTTTTGAGGTACTCCCGAATATGAGCCGGCAATTTCTCCACGCTCGTCTACAATGCATATTTTTTTGTTTTCTTTTGTAGAAAGTATTCTTGATATATCACGAAGCACTGTTGTTTTTCCGCTTGAAGGAATACCGCACAACAGCATTCCGCCCTTGTTTATGTCGATATTTTTCAGCAACGGTTTTGCTACGCCCTTTATTTCCTTTGCTATTCTAAGATTTATAGAGGAAATATCCCGTATATTTTCAAGCGTATTATCCATATATACTGCCGTACCGCATATACCGGCCCTGTGTCCCCCACGCATTGTTATGAAACCGTTTTTAATTTCTGATTGCCTTGTGTATACGGAATAACAGCAAATATTCTGAAAGCATTCATAAACATCACGTTGTGTTGCAATCAGCATATCGCTGTCAAGGCATACTCCGCAGGAAATAAGCTGGTTATTAGCAGTAAGATAGTAAGTAATATTGCCACAATAAATTGACACCGGTTTGTTTATACGAATATGTATCTCCTGTGCTTGGATTTTAATGTGGTCCGGAATTTTCAAAACATATTGTGATAGTCGCTGGTTTAAACCTTTGGCACACATATTAAATCTTTCTATTAAGTATTTATCCATTTGCAGGTCCTCCTTTATTTTGTATCTTCTTGCAAGCTGTGCTTGCCTTTGTGCTTAATACAATATATGGACAACTACCATATATTAGAACTTAGAAATAAAAAAATCCAAGAAAATGCATTTAGCAAATTCTTGGATTAATTGTGACTGTTTATTTTTTAAATAAAAACTGCGTCTATATTATATTGTAAAAGTCGTGGTTACCGGTAATTTCTTTTGGTATTTCTAAGTTTGTTTTCATAGCAATTTTATTATCAACCGATATAGAGTTGTCTTCGTTAATTGTAATAACATCACGGTAGTAATCAAGTGTGTCACACTTGTCGCTTTTTTCACTCCAATGGGTAACTGTATAGAAACAGTAGTACAGCATACGGTTGCTTGTGCTGTCATTATATACAAAGCTGTCTATAACTTTTACAGCGCCTGTGTTTGCAAGCTTTGAATATTCGTAGGTATCACAGTATTTGCGAACGGTTTCGCTGTCTTT
This sequence comes from uncultured Ruminococcus sp., assembly GCA_902789345.1. Taxonomy (GTDB): domain Bacteria; phylum Bacillota; class Clostridia; order Oscillospirales; family Acutalibacteraceae; genus CAG-964. Next base: position 29,391 of record CADANT010000010.1, on the reverse strand, counting down.
ATCATAGCTGTATTTACTCTCTATATTTACATCAAATGAGCCGCCGTCACGGTAAAAGCCGTCATAAAAAACAGGAGAGGGTTCAAGTGAACATAGCTTGTACAGTGAGGAATCATTTAGATATTGCAGCTGCTCTACACGCTCCAAAGCAAAATCGTTTGAGTATGGTTTGTTTGCATAAGCGGCAGTAACATCAAATTCTGCCTGGGTAGGTTCCTGCGTAGGATTAGCCGCAGAGGCTGAACTGCTTTTTGTACTGTCTTGTGTAGCACTTGTTTTCTCACTGCTGTCGTTACATCCTGATAAAACAGAAACAGCTAAAGCCGCAGTAAGCACCGCCAATAATATTTTTTTCATAAATAATCTCCTTTATCAGCCGTTGTCCGTTATTAGGCTTGGCATTGTGGATGTTCCTGCGGTATTTGATGCTTCACTGTTGTTTTCTCCGCAGCCGCAAAGGCATATACACAGCAGGGCTGACAGTATTAATAGTGAAAGTAATTTTTTCATAAGATACACTTCCTTATTGCCGGCTCATTTCTATAAGCTGGTTTTCTGTAATAATAGTTATTCCTAATTGTTGGGCCTTGGTAAACTTACTTCCTGCGGCGTCACCTGCAACAACAAAGTCGGTTTTCTTTGAAACAGACGAAGAGGTTTTTCCGCCTAGGTCCTCTATTATTTTTGCGGCTTCGCTTCTTTTTAGTGTAGGCAATGTACCTGTTAAAACAAAGGTCTTTCCGACAAATTTACCGTTATCAGATTTTTTTTCAACAGGAATCATTTTTACACCAAGCTCTCTAAGCTGTGCCACAAGCTGTATATTTTGCTCCAATGAAAAATATTCTACCAGGCTTTCTGCCATTATGCCGCCAAAGCCCTCAATAGATGAAATATCCTCAACGGTTGCATTCATAATGTTGTCTATTGTAAGCATAGAGTCACAAAGCAGTTTTGCACTTTTGTTTCCTATGTGCCGTATGCCTAATGCATATATTACTCTGTAAAGTGGGTTTTCTTTTGAATTTTCCAAAGCCTTTAGCAAATTGTCGGCTGACTTGTCCCCTTTTTTATCAAGATTTAATATTTGCTCCTTTGTTAGTCTGTATAAATCCACCGGCGACTTTACAAGCTCTTTTTCTACTAACTGTTTAAGAACAGCTTCGCCCAGTCCGTCAATATTCATAGCATCTCTTGATACAAAATGGATAAGATTTCTTAAAAGCTGTGCAGGACATTTGGTATTGGTACAACGCAGTACAGCTTCTCCCTCTTCACGATAAACCTTGCTGCCGCAGGAAGGACAGACGGATGGTAATACATATGCCTTTGAATTTTCGTTATGTTTTGCAACGGAAACAACCTCAGGTATAATTTCACCTGCCTTGCGTATTAACACTCTGTCGCCTATGCGTAAATCAAGCTCATTTATAAAGTCTTGATTATGCAAAACAGCCCTGCTTACTGTTGTTCCGGCTAAAAATACCGGCTCAAATATTCCGGTAGGCGTTAATGCGCCTGTTCTGCCTACATTAACTTCGATGTCAAGTAAGGTGGTTTCTTTTTCCTCCGGCGGATACTTATATGCCTCTGCCCATTTTGGAAATTTTGCCGTACTTCCAAGCTCTCTGCGCTGACTAAAATTGTTTACTTTAATTACAGCACCGTCAATCTGATATTCAAGCTCTCCTCTTGTATTACCTATATTTTCAATACTTTCTATAACATCATCTATATTATCAAACAGCTTGTAGGAGGTAGGCACAGGAAAACCCATATCAGCCAAAAAATCCAGCGAATCCTTATGTGTTTCAAGATTTACACCGTCAATTTGCTGAACATTAAAAGTGAAAATATCCAAATTCCTTTTTGCGGTAATTTTTGCATTTTTTTGTCTTAATGAGCCTGCCGCCGCATTTCTTGGGTTTTTAAAAGGTTTTTCGTCATTAAGCTCCTGCTCCTCAACTAAATGTAAAAAGCTTCTGTTGCTCATATAAACCTCACCGCGAACCTCAAGAAAAGGTATTGATGTTTTTAACCTTTTAGGCAGGCTTTTAATTGTAAGCAGGTTTTCTGTTATATCTTCACCCACTGTTCCGTCGCCTCTTGTTGAGCCTCTGACAAAAATTCCGTTTTCATATTCACATGAAACCGACAAGCCGTCAATTTTTGGTTCTACAACATATTCCACATTACCTACGGTCTGTCTTACCCTTTGGTCAAACTCCCGCAGTTCACTATGGGAAAAAGAGTCGTGTAAGCTCTCCATAGGCACATTGTGTACCACATTGGAAAATTTTTCAGACGCCTTTCCCCCTACACGATTTGTAGGGGAATCCTCTTTACGAAGCTGTGGATACTCCTGCTCCAGCCTTTCAAGCTGATTAAGCATCATATCGTATTCATAGTCGCTTATTTCAGGATTGTCCTGATTATAATATCTGTCGTTATGATAATTCAGTTGTTTGGTAAGCTCCTGAATTTTATTTTTCGCTTCTTCTGTAGTCATCAGTATCCACCTCAAATTAATTTATATTATTTTACCCTTTTTTTAGTAAAAATTCAACACCCTCTATTACAAAAAAGCTTGACTTTGCCGCTGGTGTCTGATATAATTCTAATTGCTGTTTGGAGAGATGTCCGAGATGGCCGAAGGAGCATGATTGGAAATCATGTAAGCGGTAATAACCGCTTCCGGGGTTCGAATCCCCGTCTCTCCGCCAAAGCACTTCTATTAGCTGAAGTGCTTTTTATTTTAATAATTTGGAGATGTACCCAAGTGGCTGAAGGGTCTGGCTTCGAACACCAGTAGGTCGGTAACTCCGACGCAAGAGTTCAAATCTCTTCATCTCCGCCATTTTGCAAAAACCGCTTAGACAAGCGGTTTTTTGTTTTGAGAAAACAAAATATATGCAAAATTTTCTAAAAGCATAAGGTGTTTATTTATTGTTGCTATAAACAATTAATTTTTATAACGATAAGTAATAAAGTTCTTTTGCATAATCTTTATATAAATGCGATCTTATTTTAAAATATCATTGGTTATAAATTTTTAATTATACTATTGTAACAAGATAAATATATGATATAATGAACTAGGCAATTTACCGGTAAATTATGCTAAAATGAGGTAACAGCTAAGGAGAGAGAAACAATGAAAAAAATTTTTGCAGTGATTATGTGTGCAGCCGCACTTTTGTCTGCCACAGCCTGTACAAGCCAAAATTCAAACGCCAGTGGTAGTAGTAATACCGAAAGCAGTTCGTCATCAGCTGCTGACAGTTCAAAGAAATTCAAAGATATGAAGGAATACTTTGAATCTTCAGATGTTCAGGAGTCTATCAAGTCTATAAAGGATTTGTCTGATTCAAGTGTATTTACTTTTGATGTCTTTGTAGAGGACAACAACTTAGTGTTTGAATACAAGTATCAAAAGCAGATTTCGGAGGATAAGCTTGACAAAGTGAAGTCTGTACTTGGAAAAGACCCTGACAGCAATATTGCTATTTTTACTCCATATATGAAGCAGGTTATTGAGGAAACTGACATTAAAGACCCTGTTATGATTATGAGGTACACTAACAGTGACGGTTCTGTAATACTGGAGCTTAAGTATGACAAGTCTATTTTAGACAAAAGCAGTGCAACAGAATAAAATATTCCGATAACTTTTCGCCCCACTGCCTTAAGGCAGTGGGGCTTTTTAATATGCTTTGTGTGAAAATTTGTATGATATATCTGCTTTTAAGCGAAATAGACAGACGCATTACTTAAGAAAGCATATTCTACAGATTATTAATTTTTACCATTTTACTTTAGCCTATTACACATAGGTGCCGGTTTTATGACTTGCCTTAAATTATTAGTTCATCTTTGGGTTTAGGTAATAATAGTTAGAAAAAAGACTGCCGGGGGTTAAATCCACAGCAGTCTTTTTGTTTATCCGTTGGCTATTTCTCTTAGCTCTTCTAATTCTTTATCTTCTTTAGTTCTTTCAAATTTGTTACGGGTAAGCTGGAATATAAATGTTGCAACGGCACCAATAATAAGCGGTAAATAGAAGCTTACTCCACGGGTGATAAGTACAGACGCCGGAAGCAGTGCACCTGCAAAAACAGTGCTAAATACTGTTTGGTACATAAGCTCTGATATTCCCTGTGCACCCGGCAAAGGAAGCATATCAACAGCAACATATACAGAGGCCTGTAAAACGGTTATAAGAACAATGTCCTTTTCGTTTAAATCCATTCCACGGTATATACAATAGGTTACAAAGAATATACTCATTCGTTGAACAACCGTCATAACGGTTGTTGCTATTATAGGTTTAACATTATGCACAAACGCCATAACAGCGTTGTTGTATTCTGTTGCAATGTTTGTAAGCTTTCTTGCTCGTTTCATAGAAGGCTTTAAAATTCTGATTCGTACCAAAGCGTGTTCACACTTAATCAGTATTTTGCGGAACGCCCTTGGGTTAATCATCAAAAACAGCAGTGCTGCTACCACAACGGCATTTAAGGCAAGCCCAAAATAATAAAGATATATATATCCCTTTAGGTATTTATGCAGCGTTCCGTTGAAGAACACCGCCATAAAAATACCGATAAGCACCAATACAAACTTGTACAGTGTAGCAACTATGGTTAGCGCAACGGTAGAATCGGATATTTTAATTTTATCTTTCGTCATATAATAAAGCTGCATAGGCTGTCCGCCTGTAGCTGACGGTGTTATTCCCGAAAAGAAAAATCCTACAAAGGAGTAGCCAAAGCAGTTAAGCAGCGACGGTTTGCTTTTCATTTTTCGCAGTAAATACCATATCATAAAGCCTTCGCCGCACACAAAGAACACAGCGGCAAAGCAGGCTAAAATCAGCCACCCCGGCTGCAGTGTAAGCATTGCCTGCCAAACAGAGGCAATGTCATTATCTTTTAGAATCATCCACATTGTAAGTACCACAAGTACCACAAGTATAATAACGCCTAAAACATTTTTATTAATTTTTTTCAATTTATTCATAATATTCACTTAAAGATTCCTGAGGTGCAAAATTTTCAATATCACACTGAATCGACTTCATATTTATATATTTTTTAGCTAACGGTTCAAGAGGGCCCTCATATATATACGGCAAATTTAAGTCGTAAAAATCCCTTGGAGTTACCAGTGAAAAATGCTTGTCAAAAAGATTTATACCGTTATCCTCAAGTATACGACCTGTAAAAGAGGAGCAGGTATAGTGATTTTTTTGGTAGAATTCCTTATTCATAAGCAAAAATGGCAACCCTATTGTACAGTAGTGATAGTTAAATCTGTTTTTGTAACACTCTCTTAGCTGTTTAGCTATAGCTTGTTTTTGCTTCCTTGTACATTCAATGTATGAAATCCTATAGTTTGCTTTTGGAAATTTATGATAAACCTTGTCAAGCTCTTCCCTTTCAAAGCCTGAAATAAGCGGCACGCTTGGGTGGCGTCTGCCAACGCTGTATGCCTCAAATAAGTCCTCGTCCAAAGAAAGCACAACATGAACATAATTCATATTAACAACACGCCTAATCATGGAAGCGAACAGACCCGGAGTATCTACAAAAGCTATATACAATTTTTCCATTTATATACCTTCCTTTAAATTTGCACTTAACGGGTTAATTAAATTTGTAAATAGACTGAGCCAATTTGTATCCGCCCATGGTGGCTTTGTCCCCTACCTTGCCAAGAGGCAGATATGTACCGCCGCTTAATGTGCGGTAACGCAGCTTTCTGTAAAGCTTTGGGTCACGATCTTTAACAGTATTCCACAAATCCTTACGCTTTTCCATAGCGTCTGGTGTGTTTATCATTAACAAATGAATACAGGAAATAGTCATCATAATTGACAAATTCCTTACTAAATATTTTCTAAGCTTCTTAGGCGCGTTACGCTCCTGCTCGGTAGTTACTCTGTCTAAAATCATCTTTGTAACTCTTATTTGCTGGTCAATACGCTTCATAAGTACCTTTTCGTTTACAGACTGGTCATCCCTGCCTATAAAATAGTGATACAAATTTAGATCCAAGTAACATATAGATTTTACATAAGACAATGGTTGATGTGTAAAAATATTATCAACATAAAATGTATGCTCTGGCAATACAACGCCCGACTCCCTAAGAACATCTGTACGGAACATTGTTGAATGCATAATAATATACTGTGACGGTGCAAAATTACCGATATGATCCCAGTCTACAATTTCGCCCTCTTTAAAAACATTTCTGTAAGCCATTTCTTTTGTCTTATGTTCAAACAAATGGTCATATAGGTAGTTAAACATAACAAGGTCTACTCTTGTGTTGCTTGTCCGCCATTTTTTTAGCTGGTCAAGCAGCTTCATAAGCTCCTTATCGTCCAGCCAGTCGTCAGAGTCAACCACCTTTAGGTATTCACCCTGAGCTGCTGCTAAGCCTGCGTTTACGGCTGAACCGTGACCACCGTTCTTTTTATGTATAACCCTAACAGTGTCAGGGTATTTTTCTTTGTAGGCGTCAGCTATCTCAGCAGTTCTGTCAGTTGAACCGTCATTTACAATAATTATTTCAATATCTGTGTTATCCGGTATCAAAGTGTCTACACAACGCTCTAAATAATCCTGAGAATTATAGCTTGGCACTACAAATGATATATACTTCATAATTTATAAACTCCTAACCGTTAACTTACAAAATATAATATACCTAGAACTCGTTATAATACACCATGGACATTATGTAAATTCATTTAATTAAACCCAACAATATGTCCTATGTATTTTATCCTATAAAGTACATTATACAAAATATTTCTTTAAAAGTCTAATCAATTACATAAATTTTATAATTTTTTATATTTTGATTAGAATTACAGCACATTATTTGGCAATAGTTATGTAAACATCACTATTATTTAGAATAATGGTTACAATAAATTGACAATTGCCTCTGCGCACTTAATTCCGTCAACTGCGGCCGACATTATTCCGCCGGCGTAACCTGCACCCTCACCGCACGGGTACACACCTGCCACACCTACACTTTGCATATTGTCACCCCTGAGTATCCTTACAGGTGACGAGCTTCTGGTTTCAACAGCTGTAAGCAAAGCGTCACCGTTTGAAAAGCCGTTTAGTCGGTTGTTAAGCAGTAATATTCCCTCTTTGAGTGAATCTGAAATATACTTTGGCAAGCATTTATTAATGTCTGCCATTGTAACGCCTGCCGTGTAGCTTGGCAATACTTCACCAAATGAGGTTGTCTTTTTATTTGCCAAAAAATCGGCAACACGCTGTACAGGAGCTTTATAGCCCCCCTCACCCAGTATATACGCCTGTTCCTCGAGTTTGCGCTGAAAATACATACCTGCTAGAATATGCTCACTGCCAAAATCACTTGGTGACACACCAACTAACAAAGCGCTGTTTGCATTCTTTTCTGCTCGGCTGAATTTGCTCATACCGTTGGTAACAAGGCGGTTTTTCTCGCTTGTCGCTGCAACCACTGTACCGCCGGGACACATACAAAATGTATATACTCCCCTGCCGCTGTTTAAATGCACTGCCAGTTTATAATCGGCCGCACCTAAGTTGCCCTTGTTTGCAAATTCGCCGTATTGAGCCTTGTTGATACTGCTTTGTAAATGTTCTATTCTGGCACCTACGGAAAACGGCTTTTGCTCCATTACAAAGCCTAGATTATTCAGCATTTCAAATGTATCTCTGGCACTGTGTCCCAAAGCAAGTACAAGGTTGTTACAGTCAATTTTAGTAACTGTGTTGTCGGAGCGCACCTCTGCGGCACATACTGCCCCGTTGTTAATAAAAATATTTGTTAGCTGTGATTTAAATAGAACTTTGCCGCCTAAACGAATTATTTCTTCACGAATACCCTTAACTACGCTTGGAAGCTTGTCCGTACCAATGTGCGGCTTAGCGTTGTATAATATTTCTTTTGGTGCACCATGCTTTACAAACTCCTGCAACACTTTTTTACTGCGAATATCCTTTGTACCTGTATTTAGCTTGCCGTCAGAAAATGTTCCTGCACCGCCCTCGCCAAACTGTACATTTGAATTTTCGTTAAGCTTTCCTGTTTTCCAAAAGCTCTCCACATCCTTTTGGCGCTGTTCAACTCCCTTGCCTCTCTCAATGATTACAGGGCAAGCTCCGGCTTGGGCAAGTACAAGTCCGCAAAACAGTCCGGCAGGTCCTGCGCCTACAACAACCGGCGGCAGGCTTGGCTTTTTAATATTTTTAACATAGTAGGTATACGGTTTTACAGTTTGCAGTGAAAGTTTTTTATTCTTTTTTATTATTTCATTTTCCTTAGCACTGCCGCCTTTTAGAGTTATACCCACTGTTGCAGTATAATGTACTTTGTTTTTCTTTCTGGCATCTACAGAAAGTCTTAGCATTTCAAAATCTGCAATCTCTTTCTTATTTATTTTTAACTGCTTTGCAGCCTCTGATAATATGGTATTGTCATTATAATCTACCGGCAAGGTTATATTGCTTAATTTAATCATTTGTTTTACCATAACCTTTCAGAATATTCTTTGCGGCCATTATACCGCTGGACCATGCCCAGTGTAAATTGTATCCGCCGCAAATGCCGTCAACATCAACTAACTCCCCTACTATGTAAAGGTGAGGGTGTTTTTTGCTTTGACAGCTGTTAAAATCAATTTCCTTACAGGATGCACCGCCTGATGTAACCTGTGCATTGTCAAATTCTCCGGCATTTGTTGGGGTGAATTTCCAGCCCTTTATACAATGCGCAAGTCTTGTAATTTCATTTTTTGTCAGTGTTGACGCTGTTCTCTGTATGTCTTTTATTCCACATTCGCTGTATAAAGCTGAGGCAACTCTTTTGTGCAAAAAGCCGTCAAAAAAATTTGACAGCTTGTACCAGTGCAGACTGTTTGCTCTGCTTTTTAATAATTCCAAACATTCCTGTGCAGTAGAATTTGGCATTAAGTCTAAATAAAACGCAATATTATCTTTGTTTTTCCTATTGCTGAAATATTCACTTACATACCCGGACAGCTGAAAAACGCTTATTCCGCTTAAAGCGCCCTTGGCAAACTGGATTTCCCCGGATTCTTTTCCTATAATTTTGTTACCTATTTCAAGGGATATTTCACCTTTTACACGAAGTCCTTTTAAATTTGTCAAGCACCTGTTACTGCAAGGCACCTGAACAAGTGACGGCATAATATTAGTTACAGATATATCCAGGCTTTTAAGCAGGTTATAGCCTAAACCGTCTGTACTAAGCTTTGCACTTGCCTTGCCTCCGCAGGCAAGTATAACATTCTCGGCAAAAATTCTATAATCATCGCTTAAAAGCGTGTAGCCCTTTTTTTCGGGAATTATCTTTTTTACAGTAACATCACAGTAACAGTCAACGCCTTTTGAAAAGGCATAATCGGTTATGCAGTCATAAACAGAGGAAACATTGTTACTTAAAGGGTACACTCTGCCCTGGTCGTCGGCATAGGTTACAAGACCAATATCAGAAAAGTAATTTGTAATGTAGTTACTGTTATACTTTTGCAGTACGCTTTCTAAATATTCTGTGCCGCCTCTGTATGAATTTACCGTAAGGTTTTTATTTGTAAGGTTGCATCTTCCGTTGCCTGTTGCCATTAATTTTCTGCCAACCTTGGAATGGTGCTCAAACACGGCAACCTTTAGACCTTTTCCTGACTTTGCCAGCTCAACCGCCGCCATTAAGCCCGAAGCACCGCCGCCTACTATTGCCACATTGCATTTTATAAAATCCATTTTATCACCTAAAAAACAAGGCAGCCTACGCTGCCTATGTTAATCAATATTATTAAATTATGCTTTATTTGGGGCAAATAAAAAGCTTATGCCGCCAAACAATCCCATACTTGCAAGAGCCATAATAATACCTGCAATAATTACACCAAGCATTACCGCAATAACGCTCTTTTTAAAGCCCATATCAAGGAAGCTTGCTGCAAGTGTACCTGTCCATGCGCCTGTACCCGGCAACGGTATACCTACAAAAAGCATAAGTGCTATAAACAAGCCGTTACCTGCCTTAGCCTGTAGTTTTCTGCCGCCCTTTTCACCCTTTTCGATACAAAAGGTAAAAAATTTGCCGATAAATTTCTTATCCTTACCCCATAAAAGAACTTTTCTTGCAAAAAAGTAAATTATAGGAACAGGAAGCATATTTCCCACAATACATACTATGTATGAAATTACAGGATCAAGTCCCATACCTACTGCAACAGGAATTGCTCCACGCAGCTCAACAATAGGAACCATTGAAATCAGGAACACGATTAAATAGTTAATAAACATAAATTTCTCCTTTAATTTTTAAAATACTCACTACATATATATTGTTAAAGCATTTTAGTCAATATTCAAATATGCATATCGGGCATAATGAACGACTTATACATTATAGCCTATATATGACATAAATGGCAATAGCTTAAATGTACAAATTTATCATTGACACATAAATAAATATAAACTAAAATATATAATGTTTAGGTGTGTGCATTAGATGCACCTTTTTTTATGGGAGGAAAAACTGTGAATAAGGTTATTAGGTTGGAAAAGCGAAAAGCAGCAGCACTTATTTTTACTGTAGGTACTGTATTGCTTGTAGCTTTTATTTGGCTGCATTCCCTGGTACCGGCCACAATATCTGCCCAGGAAAGCGGTAATGTTTTGTCGGCTGTAGAGGTGATTTTGGGGGCGCTTAACTTAAATCCACAGCTAAATGATTTTATTATTCGCAAAGCGGCGCACTTTAGTGAATTTACGGCTTTGGGTGTTATGGTTACATCTTCATTCAAATTATATTACGGCAGCATTAGGAAATATGTATTTCACATATTATTTTTGTTGCTTATGGTACCTGTAGTTGATGAGAGTCTGCAATATCTCTCACCGGGAAGAAGCGCCCAGGTTAGTGATATACTGCTGGACTTTAGCGGCTGTATGACAGGAATGCTGCTTGCCTGTGCGATAGCACTGTTTGTACATAAAGTAAGAAAAAATAAAAAGGAAAGGATTGTGAGATAATGGAAAATGTTAAGGAAAATAAAATGGGCACTGCCCCATTGTTAAAGCTGATAATGTCTATGGCTGTTCCTGCAATGTTCTCAATGATTGTTCAGGCGCTTTACAACATTGTAGACAGCATATTTGTTGGTCAGTACAACTTCCATGGGGACACCAGCCTGGGATTAAAGGCAGTTTCACTTGCATACCCACTGCAAATGCTGCTTATATCGGTTGCAGTAGGAACAGGCGTAGGTATAAACTCGTTGGTTTCAAGAAAGCTGGGTGAAAAAAAGCAGGAGGAGGCCAATAGTGCGGCTACGCATGGTTTGCTGCTTGGCTTTTTTAACTGGATAATTATGCTTATACTTGGTTTAACCATAGTTACACCTTTTATAAAAAGCTACACAAGTAACCCCGACATAGCGCAAATGGGCATAGACTATCTGTTAATTGTAATGGTATTTTCTTTTGGCTCGTGTATAGAGGTATGCATAGAAAAAATATTGCAGGCTACCGGTAATATGATATTCCCTATGATTTTTATGCTTGTGGGAGCAGTAACAAATATAATACTGGACCCAATATTTATTTTTGGCTTTGATATGGGAGTTAAAGGTGCGGCCGTGGCAACTGTTGCCGGACAAATTTTGTCACTTATTGTAGCGTTGTGTGTGTTGTTTGGAAGAAAACACGCAATACATATTTCCTTTAAGAACTTTAAATTTTCCTGGACTACAATAAAAAACATTTATGCAGTTGCAATACCGGCAATTATAATGCAGTCTATTACATCTGTAATGCTTATTTTTGTAAACGGAATTTTCAGCGCTAAGTACCCTGGTCAGGACGGTGAAGACGCCATTACTGTATTGGGCATTTACTTTAAGCTGCAGTCATTTATATTTATGCCTTGCTTTGGCTTAAACCAAGGTTTGCTGCCTATTATGGGCTACAATTACGGTGCAAGAAAAAAGGACAGGCTGTTAAAAACATTAAAATACGGCTGTATAATTGCCGGAATTATTATGGCTGTAGGCGTTGTTATATTCCTTACAATACCTGATTTGCTTATGAGAATGTTTAACGCCGGCGACAATATGATGGCACTGGGCACTACTGCCTTAAGAATTATATGCATATGCTTCCTGCCTGCCGCTATAGGCATAGTTTTCACCGCTATGTTCCAAGCAACAGGTCACGGACTGAGAAGTATGGCTATATCGCTTTTAAGACAGCTAATTGTTTTAGTGCCTGCGGCATACTTTTTGGCTGATATAGAATTAAATGCATAGCAACAGCGATAATATTCTTTGTAACGCTCTATAAGAAAAAGCTTAGGTATTTGGACAGGCCGGATATTGTTAAATTCTGATACAAAAACTTACAACACTTATACTAAACAAAAGAGCAGTGAGCTGACATTTATTGCCAACTCACTGCTCTAATTTTTTATTTATATTTCACTAATTACTGAAAAAACAAATGCTCTATTAATATTTTACAACCGATAGCTACAAGCACTATACCACCAAAAAGTCCTGCGTGCTTTGAAAGCAAAAAGCCGAAAGCTTTGCCAAGGTAAACACCTGCAATGCTTATGATAAAGGTAATAACGCCTATAATTGTAACGGCTATAAGCATTAAAGGAATTGTTTCTGCACCCACAGCCGAAGGAAGAATAATTCCTGTTGCAAGTGCGTCTATACTGGTGGCAACAGCCAAAAGCAACACTGTTCTTGTAGACAGGCTGTCTCGCTTTTCGGGTATTTCATTTTCCTTTAAATCTTTAATATAATCAATTATCATTTTGCCGCCTATTATAGCAAGCAAAATGAAGGCAATCCAATGGTCTACACCAGTTATAAACGCCTCTCCTGCTTTACCGATAAGACAGCCGATAATTGGCATACCAAACTGAAAGGCCCCAAAAAACAATGCTAATTTAAGGGCATATGTAACCTTTAGGTTCTTAGTTAAGGCTCCGTTAGATACAGACACCGCAAAGGCGTCCATAGCTAAGCCTACGGCTATGCCGACAATAGAAATATAATCCACACTTATTCCCTCCGAACAATATTCCAAAATAAATATATTAATAATCCCCTGAACTTATGATAAATAAGCCCCACAGAACAATCTATTTATTCTAACACATAAAGGACTAAATTTCAATATAATCATTCAAATAAAAGGAATAAATAACAGATTGTTTTACGGGTTTGTGAAGAGTTGCAGACAAACCTATTTTATACAGCTTTAGCTGCGTTTCGTAGCGTTCTTTAAGCTGCTGCATATTTTTTGCATGGTCTGTTTTGTAATCAATTATAACCAGCTGACCGTCCTCCTCAAAGGCACAGTCAACAGAGCCACGCAGTAAATGTTCCTCGTTGCAGTTTTCAAAGCCTGTAATATCGGCTTTTACCATCACTTCAAACTTAACCTCTCTGTATTTAACAGGTGAATTAATATACCTTTGCATAATAGGTGTGTTTAAACACGCCTTTATGTAATCTGCATTAATGCTTTGACCTTGTTGCTCTGACAAAAAGCCGCTGTCAACAAGTCTTTTTATTTCAAACTGCGGTGAGGACATTGCTGTAACTAAATCTCCGTGTTCCATAAAGGCGTGCATAGCCGTACCACGCTGTGCCGCAGTGAGAATTTCCTTATCTTCAAAAGAAAACCTTTCTAAGAAAACCGCCCTGTTTTCCGAATGTGTAAGCGATGACGGAGTAACAACGCTTGGTACATCTACAGAGGCTTGGTAAGGGTATGGCATATTAAAGCGTTTATCAAGCTTCTCAATATCGATTTTATCTCTGCATGGGGATTTGTCCTCCTCTGCTGTAAGATCTTCGTGTTCATCGGTAAATACACTGTCGGAGTCATCCTCTGTATGCTCCTGATTTTGTTCTTCAATTTCTGTGTCTATTGTTTCAACAAAAATGTCGTTATACGGTGTTGCACAGTATTGATGATTAAAGGCTATATTATCCTTAAAGCTTTGTGAGGCGTATTTCCAAAGTACATTATCCCTTTGACCCTTTTGCGGTTTCATAAGAAGTGTGGTGCATATTAACCATTCCAGCATTGTGTTATGCTTAATAAGGGTATTAACAGAAATTTCTTTATACATAGCCAGTTCATTTGAAAGCTGTTCTACAATTTTAGGCAGATTATTATATGAGCCTACAAGGTGAAGCTGTTCTCTGGCTCTGGTTAGGGCTACATACAGCACACGCAGCTCCTCTGCCGCACTGTCCTGCTTCATTTTGTTTACAACGGCAAGATAAGGAAAGCTTTTATAAACAGCGTTGGTTTCTGTATCTTTTAGCTGCAAGCCTAAGCCAAGCTCACGGTCAAAGTACAGCTTATCTCTGTACATTACAGGGGATTTACCCAAATTTGCCAAAATACATACAGGGAATTCCAGTCCCTTTGAATGGTGCATTGTCATTATTTTTACGGCATTACCGTCTGTGTTGGCACCTGTTTGTGCATCTAATACTGCACCTGCCTCCTCTGCCCTGTCTATATATCTTACAAAGCTTGAAACTCCCTTGTTTTGCTCGTTTTCAAAGCTCTTTGAATAATTGTACAGCAACCTTAGGTTATTAAGTACAACGCCGCCGTCCTCCAGTGAGCCGGCAAATTCCGTTATAGCGGTTTTTCTGTATATAATATTAATAAGTTGGTCGGTAGGGTTATTTGCGGCAATTTCTCTGTAATATTCAATGTCATCTACAAATGCCTTTACTTGAGCGTTATTTTTTGACGCATCAAGTATATTTTTATACAGATAGCCCTTTCGTCCGTTTATACTCCGCAGCTGTGCTATTTGCTGTGGGGTAAAGCCAAACATAGGGCTTACCAAAGTTGAATAAAGTGGAATATCCTGCAATGGGTTGTCTACAACTCTTAGCAGGTCAATAATCATTCTAACCTCTTTACAGTCCAGCAAGGAGGCTTTGGTTTCGGTAACAACCGGGATTCCCTGCTCTTCAAGATATTCTGTGAAGATGTTTGTATTCTTTACACTGCGCATTAGTATGGCAATATCTCTATAGTCAGCTTTGCGAACAGTGTTGCCGTTTGCAACATCGTATTTGCCTACCGTATCTTTGATTATTTTTGCAACGCACTTTGCTTCTGCCATATCACGGTGGAGCTTGCTTCGCTGGGGTAAGTTATTAAGGTGCAAATATACATCACATTCATTTTCGCCCTTGTAATCAGCACCGGCCACAAGATAATCCTCCGGTTCATAGGAAAGATTACCTAAGTCCTTTTTCATAAGACTGGAAAAGACAAAATTGACATAATCGGTTACGCCAAAACGGCTTCTGTAGTTTTTCTTTAGAACTATATTTTCGGCGTTTGAGTTTTGTGCGTTGCTGCAATATTTCTTTCTGTTTATAAATATATCCGGCATAGCCTGCCTAAAGCCATAAATACTCTGTTTAACATCCCCTACCACAAACAGATTTTTGTCGTTGTCGCTTATAATTTTAAATATAAGGTCCTGAAGCTGATTAACATCCTGATATTCGTCAACTATAACCTGCTTAAAGCTTTTTGACAGTGTTTTTGCCTGTTCGGTTATGTTATATCTTATTGAGTTGCTTCCGTCATCTACTGCAAATTCACCGTCTTTATCTTCATTTGCCAGGGTAAGAAGCGTATATCTCTCAATATCTGCAAAATCCAGAATGTTTTTTTCTTTCTTCAGTTGATTGTATTTGGTTGTAAAATCCCCCATAAACTCAAGCATAACTGCAGTATCGGCAATAATTCTTTTAAGCTGTTCTTCAAGCTGCTGTGGGGTAATATTGTAAAAAGACTTTAACTTAACTATTACTTTTTTAATCTCTTCACGGTTGCTTTTGTAGCTTTCTTTAATTTCCTTACATTCGTCGCTTAAACCACGGGGTGTAGAAAGCCTTTCAAAAAAAGTGCTGCAATGTTTACCGTCAAAAAGAGCATTTTGGATTTCCTCAAAGGTTTTGCATTTTGACAGTATATCTATTACAAATTGCCTTTCTGAGTTAAACTGCTGTGAAAAGTTGTTGTCCTTTGACACATCATCTAATGAGTCCATTTTTATAAATAGCTCAGTATTGTTATGCATTAAGCCTGATATGTAATCTATTTGATTTATAGAATCACTTACAATGTTGTTTATCCACTTTGAATGAATAACATCTTTTTCGGAGTTTTTAAGCTCTGAAAGTGTCTGTTCCGTCCACTTTTCAGGGAAAGGCAGTGCCGAAAGAAAGCTGTAAAAATTGATAACCGACCTTTTTAATTCATTGTCATTTGTCGAGGTTGTAAACAATGAGGCTATATTTTTAAAATCCTCCCGCAAATAATACTCCTGCGCTACCTCCTCTACGGCATTGCACTGCAGTGCCTTTAGTTCGGAGTTATCACCAATGCGATAATCAGGCGAAATATCAAAACGGGTATAGGCGGTTTTAACTATATCCTTACAAAAGCTGTCTATAGTGCTTATATGTGCACGCTCTAAAAGCAGCTGTTGGTTTCGCAAATATTCTTCGTCCAGGTTGGGGTTGACGGCACATTGGTCAAGCAGTTGGGTAATTCGTTTGTTTATTCTTATTCTCATTTCCTCTGCCGCCAAATTAGTGAAGGTAACAATAAGCAGCTGGTCGGCCTTAATGTTTGCCGATTTATCAGTCAGCATTTGTATAACACGCTCAACCAATACGGCTGTTTTGCCGCTGCCTGCCGCAGCCGACACAAGTATTGTACCGTTTCTTGCGTCTATAGCCTGCTGCTGTTGGGCATTCCATTTAACATTTGCCATTATTGTTCCTCCTTTGCTTTGGATGACGGAATAAGATTAACTTCCATTCCCGGTGTAAATCTGCAAGCGTTCTTATATAGGCAGTAACTGCACGGCAGACTGTCAAGCTCGTTTTTACTTCCTGTAGGGACAGAGCTTATGTAGCCGTCCAACAGCATATCCGACATAAGGCGTATTTTATCATCCACCATTTTAAAAATACCCTCAAAGTCACTTTTGCCGTTTTCTTCCGAAAGCAAGTATTTTTCTGAATACGGATAGGATATTGTTTCGGTAGGTTGTTCTCCCTTTTTGCCCTTCTTTTTTGTAAACTTAACCTTTACGGGAATAAATTTTCCCGAAAGGGTTTCGTCCATTGCCATAATTATATCTGCATCACGCAAAAACAAGCCGCTGGAACAGTAGTATTTATTAAAGGAGTTTTTGACTTCACTCTGGGTTTCATCAGTCATACTGCCGTCAACAGTAACCTGAAATTCCTTTGACGGCATATAGCAAACACCGGCAGGGGCTAAATTTTCGCCGTACAGGCCTTGCCCGTTCTTTAGAATAGCTGACAGATATATGAACATTTGCAAACTTAAGCCCACTTCAAGGTCACATAATTTTAATTCTTTATTATTGGTTTTGTAGTCTACAATTCTTACATAGGTTTTGCCGTCTGTAGGATTTTTAAATAGATCTACACGGTCTACAAAGCCTGTAATTGACACTGAACCGTCCTTTGTTTTTACCTTGTATTCGTCAAGGGCATTGCCTAATGATTTATTGTCGCTTTTAGCACGCTCTATACCTATTGAAAGCTCAAAATCCATTGGTATAAACTTGCTGACCTTTAATTCATTTACGATCCTTTTGGCAAGCACTGCACAGCTTTTTTCTGCCCTTTTCAAGGCAAAGGCTGTTTTATTGTCAGGAATATTATTGCTTTTAAAAGTTTCCTCTACAAATTGTTGCGAAATTTCCTTAACTATTTCATCAATATTGTAGTTAGATGTGTTCTTAACTATATCGTCAATATTTTCAAGCTTAAGAAATTTCTCCATAATGTAGTGTACCATTGAACCGTACTGCCGGCTGTCAAGGCCGGCCTTTCTGCGCTCTTGCAGCTTTAATCCGCTTTTGCAAAAATACATATAACCGCATTTATAAAAATCCTCTATCTTTGAGGCTGACAAGCGCATATGCTCGGAATACAGAGAATGTGCGGCGCTTGAACTTATTGACGGCATTTCCTTTTCTTTATATTGGCAAATACCGTCAAGCAGTGCGGCATATTTTTTATCTGTCTTAAAATATGCCTCCAGCAACTGTTTATTACTGTCCTGTATATTTATGGCGGATATGGTATGTTCAAAGGCCTGTTGTTTGCACCAAAGCTGATTTTCGCTGAATTTGTAGCTGTCACACTCAAATTCTGTTTTAAGCTGTGGCAGTATTTTTTGAACCTGTGTAACTATAGTTGACGGCAAAGCGCCGCTTCCGCTGATAGTATTGGTATAGTATGAAATATACAAGCCTTGGGACGGACTGGCAAGGGTAGAATATGCGCTAAACTGCTCTTGTGCGGCAAGGTCTGTAAGGTCACAGCAAAGTGGCAGTTTTTTGCTTAAAAGCAAGCGCCTTTCGTTGTCTGTAAACACACCGTTTGCAGTAGGTACGGATGGAAATACGCCCTGCACCGCACCGATAACAAATGTTATCTTTGGGGAATTAAGCCTTGCTCTGCCGGCTGTACCTACTATTACACGGTCAAGGCAAAGGGGTTGGTTTGCAATTTGCTCACAATTTACAGCAAGTGTAAACAGCTCAAAATATCTTTTTCCCGTCATTGTTTCATACTGCAAAATATTTGACATTTTGGATATTACGCTTATTACACTGTTCCACACCCTTGTGTATTCGTCAACAAGTTCCGGAGTATTTTGCCTCTTAAGCTTTTTAATTTTTTCTTTGATTACATTTTTAACATCAAAATTATACAAAAGCCCTGCCAAATGTTTTGAAAGCTCCAACCCGTTTCCTCGCTCTACAGCCGACTTAAAGGTTTTCAGCTTTTCATAAACATCTGCTCTTATTGCATCAATTCTATTTAAAAGCTCTCTTTCCGGCGGTGTCATTTCCTGTAGACTAAAGCCGTTAATATTATTATTAAAGGGCTGACTCCATTTTGGCGACCAGGTAAATATGTAATTTTCTATAACAGATATATCTTCACTGCTGTATTTAGTTATGCCTGTTTTAAGCATACGAAGAATTGATTCGGAATTAAAGCCGTTGCCTACAGCCTCAAAAGCGTGTCGTATAAAATTAACCAAAGGCTTAGAATTAATATTCTGTGGCTTATCCATAAAATACCCTATGCCGAATTTTTCAAAGGTTACATCCAAAATTCCACGGTACATATCCTCATCACGACACACAACGGCTATATCTTTATACCTGTATTCACCTGACAAAGTAAGCTGTTTTATTACAGAGGCCACATATTCACATTCGCTGTAAATATTTGTAGCTGAATAAATATGAACATTTTCGGGCGTAATATCATATACCTTAGTTGGAAAGGCGTATAAATTTTCCTCAACAGCCTTTAAATCACTGCAAACGGTGCGTCTGTTAATTAAAAACGGTTCATATACCTCGTGCACCTGCTGAGAACAGGCGTCAGCCAAAGCTCGTATGCGGTGGTAGGTGTCTATAGTTACTCTAAAGCGAATACTTGTATCATCTACCCTATTGTTTCTGCATTCTGTAGAAAGTGCCACAAAAACCTCACTGGCCTGTGACATTATTGCTTTTAATACACGGTACTGCTGACCTGTAAAGCCGGTAAACGCATCTATAAACACAGCGTAACCGTTGAAAATGCCGTGTTTTTCAATAGCCTGCGCCATATACGACAAAATATCCTGCGTGTGTGTATAGCTGCCCTCAACCAAGGTACTGTATGTATCTAAAATAAGTGCGGTTTCCTCCAGCTTTTGCTTTAGTGTGGTGTTGCTTACCTGTGCTTTTACAGACAATAAATCGTCAGAAACAATGCAGTTGCTTTTGTATTCGTTAATAGTTGCAAGCATAGTATCAACAAAGTTTCTGTTTTTAATTTGCTTTTTATATAGGTTAAGACTGTCCGAACAGCTTTCAATAGCAAGGCTCATAAGTATTTTAGATGTACCTTCATCTAAAAAATCCTTATTCAGCCCCCCTACCAACGAGAAAACATATTTAATCATTGTAGTAAAGCTGAGTATTTTTACATTTTCATCTATAGCCCTGCTGTCACTGTCGAGAAAATAAAGACCTGTTTCAAAGGAAAACTGTTCAGGTACAAGTACCAAAACCTGTTTGCCGCTGTCAATATATTTGCCGGCAGCTTCTCTTAAATATCGGCTTTTTCCGCTGCCGCTTCTTCCAAGTAAAAGATTGAGCATTAAAACACCACCCCTAATTAATTATACACTGATTATATTACAAAGGCTGTACCATATTCTACCCACACTTAGAAATCATTTAAGGATTTCTGCTGTACACTTGTTACCCTGCACACCTGTAATTTTAACATCATAAATTTTATTACTTAGGTTTTCATCGCTTTTAACAACAACATGGGTATAGTTTTTTGTGTAGCCCTCAAAGAAGCCGTTTTTTTCACGCTCAAACAACACTGATTCTACCCTACCAACCTGGAAATTTAAAAAATCTGTCATTGTTTTTGTTGTTACTTCTATCATTGCTTTTGAACGAATATTCTTTATGTTTTCAGGCACTTGGTTTTCTGCCTTGTCCGCAACAGTACCAGGACGGCGTGAATATGCAAAAACATGAACCCTTGCAAAGGCTGTCTTTTTTGCAAAATCCAAGGATTCCTTAATTTCCTCTTCGGTTTCACCCGGAAAACCAACCATAATGTCGGTGGTAATTGCACAGTTGTCAAAGGCGTTTCGTAAATCATTTACTATTTCTGTGTAATCCTCGGCTGTATAGTGGCGGTTCATTCTCTTTAAAGTTGCATTACAGCCGCTTTGTAGTGATAAATGGAACTGTGGGCACAGTTTTGGCTGTGCGGCAAGCCTTTCTATAGTGTGCCTGTCCATTCTTTCAGGCTCCAATGAGCTTAGTCGTACACGCTCAATACCGTCTATGGCACAGGCGGCCTCAATAGCGTCCGCAAGGTTTATGCCAAATTCCTGACCGTAGGCAGAAAGGTTAATTCCTACAAGAACAACCTCCTTAAAGCCCTTAGAAGCAAGCTGATTAAGCTCCTCTGTCAGTTGGTCAAGAGGTTTTGAGCGTACTCTGCCACGAGCATAAGGGATAATACAGTATGAGCAAAATCTGTTACAGCCGTCCTCGATTTTAACAAAGGCCCTTGTTCTTTCTGTAAATGCAGATATTGCCATACTTTCAAACTTATCCCCTGTTTCGTGCTGAACAACAGCATTAATTCTTGTGTGATTCAGTAAATACTGCTGTATAGTCGGGACAATTATATTTCTTGATTTATTTCCGAGAATAATATCTGCCTCTATAAAGCGTTCATCATTAGGAAACGCCTGTGGCAAACAGCCTGTCAGCACCAACACACAGTTAGGATTTTCTCTTTTAACCCTGTGCATAAGCTTTACGGCCTTGCTGTCGCTTGCTGATGTTACCGTGCAGGTGTTGATAATAACAATATCTGCACTATTATGCTCTGCAGTATATTCAAAGCCGTTTTGACACAGCCTTTCATGCATTATTTGCGATTCATACTGATTAACCTTGCAACCAAGTGTAAAAATATAAAACTTCATAACATACTCCTTGCTTTTTAAAAATGTGTCATTAATTTCGCAAAATGTTCAATTTCTGTAGTGATTTGTTCTAAAAGTAAGTTTATAATATTGACTTTATGAAAAAAGGTGGTACAATACATTTTAGATAATTTACAGAGGAGGAAAGAAAAATGTATTCAACTACAATATATATTCCAGACCTAGCCACTGCTAAAAGATTCGTTGAGGTTGCTGAAAAGTACCCTGACATTACAATGTCTATTAAGAGTGATAACCTTGAAATTGATCCGCACTCAATTATGGGCGTACTAAGTCTTGACCTAAACAAAAGACTTACTCTTGAAACCAGTGATATGGTTACAGATGAATTCAAAAAGGATTTAACACCTTTTATGGCTGACCCTGAGGCGTAATTTCTCACCCAGAATATCATATTTTCTAAGTATAATGTTACTTAAGAAAAAAGTCAATATTTTAGGCACTGCTTATGCAGTGCCTTTTTTGATAAATAATTTCCTGTTAAGTTGTAGCCACAAAGACAAGAAACATATGTCATAAAATTATGAGTTTTTGTCTACCTGGTGAAATTTCTTTAGGTTGCCCGTTTTCTCACTTCTTCTGTCAAGCTCTGCAAGAACATCATCCATAGCAATGCCCTGGTTTACCATCATTACAGTTAGGTGATACATTAGGTCGGCAATTTCATAAACAGTTTCGCCATTGTCGTTGTTTTTAGCCGCAATAATAGTTTCACTGCACTCCTCGCCTACTTTTTTTAGAATCTTGTCTAAACCCCTGTCAAACAAATAGCAGGTGTATGAGCCTTCCTGTGGATTTTCTTTTCTGTTGACTACTGTTTGGTACAGAGCCTGTAAAACATCGTTACTCATTTTCGTTTTCTCCTGTTTTAAAACTTTTTAATTTAGTATAAAAGCAACTGTGGTTGCCTGTGTGGCACGCCGCACCGATTTGCTCCACTGTAATAAGCAAAGTGTCATCGTCGCAGTCACCGTAAATATCTACAATTTTCTGTAAATGACCTGAGGTTGCTCCCTTGTTCCACAGCTCCTGCCTGGAACGGCTGTAAAACCAAGTGTAGCCTGTTTCAAATGTTTTTTCCATTGACTCTCTGTTCATATAGGCAAGCATCAGTACCTCGCCCGTAGAGGCCTCTTGTATTACAGCGGGAATTAACTCACCTTTTTTAAAAAACTTATCAAAGTTCATCTACAATCTCCTTATTGACTATTTCATCAGACAAAGACGATGCCTGTATAGCTGTTTTTAAATCAAGATCGCCTGTATATATAGCCCTGCCTGTTATAGTTCCGTACAGTTTTAAAGCGGAAACATTCAGAATATCCTTTAGGCAGGAAATTCCGCCGCTGGCTATAATGTTGCAGGATACAGAGTTTTGCAGTCGGTCAAGCTGGTCAAGGTTAGGACCTGACAGCATACCGTCTTTGGATATGTCAGTAAATATAATATACTGGACGCCAATATCCTCCATTCTTTTTGCAAGCTCTATAAACTCAATTTCGGATTGGTCAGTCCAGCCCTCGGCACACACCATACCGTTCATAGCGTCAATGCCTACGGCAATTCTCTCTCCATATGCCTTTACGGCGTCCTTTACAAAATCAGGGTTTTTAACAGCGGCTGAGCCTAGAATAACACGGCTGATACCGTTGTTTAAGTACATCTCAACACGCTCCATATTTCTTATGCCGCCGCCGACTTCTACATTAAGTCCGCTGCTCTTAGCTACATCAATTATTAAATCTTTATTCTGAACCGTTGCATCCTTAGCACCGTCAAGGTCAACCATATGCATCCACTGTGCACCGGCAGCCTTAAAGCTTTGTGCTGTTTCATAGGCATTTTCGGCAACCTTTTCAACTGTGTTGTAGTCGCCTTTCTGCAGGCGAACACATTCGCCGTCCTTAATATCAATTGCAGGTAAAATAATCATAATACTCTCTCCTTTTCAGGACTTATAAATCAAGCGAGCCTTTTGTGGAAAGTGTTTCTCCGTTATTTGTCTGTGTAACTGCCGCCTTTAGTGCGTGAGCAACCGCCTTAAAAACAGCCTCAATTATGTGGTGGCTGTTGTTTCCGTATAGGCTGTTAATATGCATGGTTATACCGGCATTAACAGCAAAAGCTCTGAAAAACTCCTCGGTCATACAGCAGTCATAAGCACCTACCACTGCTTGAGGATATTCGGCTTTAAACACCAAAAACGGTCTGCCGCTTACATCTACAGAGGTAAAGGCAAGAGCCTCGTCCATAGGTATATAAAACGAGCCGTAGCGGTTTATTCCGCCCTTGTCGCCAAGTGCTTCATAAAAAGCCTTACCCAAAACAATACCGGTATCTTCTATAGTATGGTGACAGTCAACATATAAATCACCCTTAACCTTTACGCACAGTCCAAATCCGCCGTGTACCGCAAAGGCTGTAAGCATATGGTCAAAAAAGCCTATGCCTGTGTCTATGTCTACATTACCGCCGTCAAGGTTTAACAAAACGGTAATTTCGGTTTCTTTTGTTTTTCTTTCCACCTGTGAGCTTCTCATTTTAGTCCCTTTCAGCTAAAAATTCGTTAAGCAGTTCTAAAACAACCTTATTTTCATCTTCTGTACCTGCTGTAATGCGAAGATAGTTGTTCATTAAACGAACTGCCACTCCCTTACTTAAAAGAAAATCAAAAATATCCTTGCTGTAATCTGTTTTTACAAACACAAAATTTGAACAGCCGCTGACGATTTGCAGCTTTTGGGAATATGCATTTTCAATTTTCTTTAGTCCATTATACAAATTTTCCCTTAAACTTACAATAGCACTCCGTCTATTTTGTAAAAATTCTTTATTATTATAAATTATAGCACCAATTTTTTGTGAAACTGTGTTTACATTATATGGCGATTTAACCGCTTTTAGTGCATTTGAATTAACTTTATTTGTAACAGCAAAGCCCAGACGAATTGCCGCCGCACCTATTGCCTTTGAGGCAGTACGCATAACAATAAGGTTGTCGTAGTCATTTACCAAATCCAAAACAGAGCTGTCCCAAAAGTCCATATATGCTTCATCCATAATAACAAGTGCGTCTACAGATGTAATAAGCTTTATAACATCTTCCCTGCTTATGCCTTTTGATGTAGGGTTGCAAGGGTTCGAGAAAACAACGCCCCTTGCGCCGCTTTCGTTTACTGTTTTTATAACTGTGTCAATATTAATTGTTAAATCCTCATTTTTAGGGGCAGATACGCATTTTAGTTCTGCCAGTGAGGCGTAAAAGCGATACATTGAAAAATCCGGCTCAACGGTTACCAGTATTTCGCCTGCCATCATAAATGTTGTCATAAGCAATGTAATAAGCTCGTCAGAGCCGTTAAAAACGGTTACATTTTCTGGGCTAATGCCATAATAATTTGCAAAAGCACTGCAAAGCTCTGTTGCGTATGGGTCAGGGTAACGGTTGTAGTCAATATTTTCTACAGCTTTTTTTATTTGGTCAAGCATATCCTGCGGAAGATTAAAACAGCACTCATTAGCGTCCAGTCTTACTCTGTAGCTTCCTGTTATAGGAGAATAAGGCTCCAGCTCTGATATTTTTTTATTTAGTTTATACACAAAATCAATCCTTTACTTCATTTTCCTTACGAACAATAATAGAATTTGCGTGGGCAGTTAGACCCTCTGCATTTGCAATGCGAATAATGTCGTCAGCTGCATCCAACAAAGCATTTTTTGTGTAATAAATAAAGCTGGACTTTTTAATGAAGCTGTCAACAGACAGTGGTGAGAAAAACCTTGCTGTACCGCTTGTAGGCAAAACATGGTTTGGACCTGCAAAATAGTCGCCAAGTGGCTCCGGAGAATAGTTGCCAAGGAATACCGAGCCGGCATTGTCAAGCTTGCCTACATACTCCATTGGATTTTCACAGCAAACCTCCAGGTGCTCAGGTGCAAGAATATTTGCAAACTCTACAGCTTCGTTAATGTTTCTGCACACAATAATAGCACCGTAATTTTTAAGGGATTTCTCTATAATGTCCTTACGCTTTAGGTTTGCAGACTGCTTTTTAAGCTCGATGTTTACCTCGTTTGCCAGTTCATCACTGTCTGTAAGCAAAATTGCAGAAGCAAGTACATCGTGCTCTGCCTGTGACATAAGGTCAGCCGCCAAATAATCTGCCCTTGCAGTTTTATCTGCAACAATCAGAATTTCAGACGGGCCTGCAATCATATCAATATCAACAGTACCGAAAAGTAGTTTTTTAGCTGTGGCAACAAAAATATTGCCCGGGCCTACAATTTTGTCTACCTTTGGTACGGTTTGTGTTCCGTAAGCAAGTGCCGCTACAGCCTGTGCGCCACCCATTAAGAATACTCTGTCTACGCCTGCAACAAGTGCGGCCGCCATAATATCCGGGTTAGGCTTGCCGTCTTTTCCCGGAGGAGTAACCATTATAATCTCCTCTACGCCGGCAATTTTAGCCGGAATAGCGTTCATTAAAACAGATGACGGGTAAGCAGCTGTACCGCCAGGTACATATATTCCTACTCTCTTTAGTCCTCTTACACGCTGTCCTAAAATAACACCGTTGCTTTTTGTAGTAAGCCAGCTTTGCTGTAGCTGTCTTTGGTGAAAATCTCTTATATTTACAGCGGCTTTCTCCAGTGACTCGTAAACCTTGCTGTCAGATTTAGAGGCATATTCCTTTAGCTGTTCGTTTGTAATTTCAGGTTGCTCTACCTTTGAGCCGTCAAACTTTAGTGTGTATTCTTCAACAGCCTTATCGCCGTTTTCCTTTACATTCTTTAGAATGTCGGCAACTATGGCTGTTACATCCTTGTCGTTATTTTCACAGCGTGCCTTTAGGTCAGCTATAAATTTATATTCAGCAGTACCGTCTGCCATTACCTTTGAAATCATAGTAACATCTCCGTATTATTTATTTTCATTTATCTTACTGTATATTTTATCAACTATTGCTTCAATTTCTTTCTTTCTGAATTTCAGCGACGCAGTATTTGCAATTAATCTGGCTGATATTGGAACAATATCCTCAAACACCTCAAGACCGTTTGCCTTTAGTGTAGAGCCTGTTTCTACAATATCCACTATGGCGTCAGAAAGCTCCAAAAGAGGTGCAAGTTCAACACTGCCCTCAATTTTAATGCAATGTATGTCCATACCCTTTTTCTCAAAGAAAGAGCGGGCAACATTAGGGTATTTTGTGGCGATTGTTTTTATGTTATGACCTGCGTAAAAGTCTGTGCCTGCTTTACCTGCCAATGCAAATTTACATCTACCAAAGCCTAAGTCAAGCAGTTCAAAAAATTTTGTTCCGTTTTCAAGAATAGTATCTTTACCCACTACTCCCAAATCGCACACGCCGTGTTCAACATAGGTAATAACATCTGCCGCTTTTGCAAGCACAGCCTCAATTTCACCGTTGCCTATTGGCAAAATAAGCTTTCTGCCTTTATTTCTTACAGCTTCGCAGTTGTAGCAAAGTTCTTCTAACAAATCTATAGTATCTTTTTCAAGTCTGCCCTTTGTAAGAGCAATTCTAAGTGGTTTCATATTATACAGCCCTCGTTTACCTTATATTTCTTCGATTCTTGTCTTTACATTAACAACGCATATTTTCTTTATGCCGTGCTTCTGTGCATAAAATCTTGCGCTGTCCTCTGATGAAAATACACTGTATTCACAGGTGTAGCCCTTGTTAATAAGCTCCTCTTTTACCTTTAGTGCTTCAATTTCAAAACCGTCCTCACCGTGCACTATATAATCTGCCGGCTTAGATTTTTCGGTGCCGTTAATATTCAGGTATATTCTTGCAAGCTCATCTACATTTATACCAAAGCCTGCCGCACAAATGGACTTCTGGAATTGGTTAAGCAAATGGTCATATCTACCGCCTGTAAGAACAGCGTCGCCACTGCCCTCCACATAACCGCAGAATGTCATATGGCTGTAATAGTCATTTTTCTGTACCATACCCAAGTCAATCATAAGCTTGTCCTCAGGCAGAAGTTTTGAAAGCGCCTGGTACAAATCTTTTAAATAAAACAGTGCATATTCTGCCTCGGTATCTTTAAACAGAGGCAATGCCTTTGCAAAAATCTCCTCACCGCCGAAAAGTCTTGGCAGCTTCATAAGAGCCTTTGTTGTTTCGTCCTGTGGTATTTCGTCAAGTAATGTTGTAAGAGCAGAATAGTTCTTAGACTCAATGTAACCACGAATTTCTTCTTTTTTCTCGTCGCTGACAGTAAGCTTATTTAAAATTGCTTTTAAGAATGCGGCGTGGCCCAGTTCAATTCTAAAATCCGGTGTAATTTTTCTTAGAATTTCAGTAGCGGAAATAATAAGCTCCAAATCCGCACGTTTTCCGCCTGCACCTATAAGCTCCATACCTGCCTGACGGATTTCGTTATCCTTACCGGCAAGGGCCTTATTGTTGCGGTAAATAGGCTGATTATAACAAAGACGAAGCGGCAGTGACTCGTCCTGAAGTCTTGTTGATACCATTCTTGCTATAGGTACAGTTGAATCCGGACGCATAACAAGCAGTCTGCCCTTTTTGTCTGTGGAAATAAACATTTCCTCCGGCATATATCCAAATCCACCCAAATTAAAGGTGTCAAAAAATTCAAGTCCCGGGGTAATAACCTGGTGATAACCCTTTTCTTCAAAAACAGTATTTATCATACTGCTTACGGAATTAATTGCGTTTGATTCTTCAAACAATAAATCTCTTGTTCCCTCAGGAGTTAGTTTGTAATATTTTCTCATAAAGCTACCTCGTCCCTTAAAATTCACTTTAGCGTGCTACTATAATAACACGCTAAAGCTATAATGTCAACTAAAAAAGATTTTATTTCTTGTTAATTTGACAAGCACATTAATTATAACAAATATAGGCTGATAATGCAAAAATTTTCCGTAAAAAAGGAGCAAACACAGTTTGCCCCCTTAATTTAATCGTGATTGTGACGGTCGTTATCTTTGTGACCGTTTTTCTTGCTGTTTATTTTTACATTGTCCTTAATGGTTTTATACAGCTTGGTGTTTTTAAAGTTAATAGGCTCTTTGCCTGAATTATTTAATATGTCGGTTGTAGGCGTTTCGCCCAAGCTTTGTAAATAATCCTTCTCTTTAAGTCTTTTATTAACAAAGTTGCCCACCATAACATATATTACCGCAAACAGCGGAACAGCTACAAACATACCTACTATGCCAAACAGGCCACCGCCTAGGATAACGCTTGCCATTATCCAGAAGCCTGACAGTCCTATAGACGAACCCATTACCTTTGGACCTATTAGGTTACCGTCAATTTGCTGTAAAATTAATATAAATACCGTAAACCAAAATGCTTCTACAGGATTTACAATTAACAGAATTATAATACTAGGCACCGCGCCGATTACAGGACCAAACATAGGAATTATGTTTGTAACGCCTATAATAACGCTAATTAGCATTGCGTAGTCAAAGCGGAATATTGACATACCTATAAAGCACAGCATACCCATTATAAGAGAATCTATTATTCTGCCATAGATAAATCTACCGAATTTGTGGTTTGTAAGCTCTGCAACTTCAAAAACCTTTGGCAAAAGCTTTTCAGGCAAAACTGCAACTGTAAACTTTTTTGTTTGGTAAATAAGTTTATCCTTGCAAGCCAGAAAGTAAAAT
>CADANT010000009.1 GCA_902789345.1 uncultured Ruminococcus sp. | reverse complement strand
AAGTGCTCAAGCGTAATGCTTATGGTTTCACCAACTTCAAGCGCTTCCGTAATCGTATTCTTCATATTTTTTCACACCAAAATCAAAAACAAGTGGCAATCTAGTCCATTGCCACTTGTTTAAATCAATTTTCTTTTTACGGTTTTACCCCAACTATTGACACAGAGCCCAAAAGTTTTTTACAAAACAAAAGATCGACAGCTGAAACATCTCAACTGTCGACCCAATATATACGAAATATAATTTTCAGTTTAGTAGCACCAGCTATATGTTGCATTGGGCTGCGAATTTATACCACCGCAAACCATCGGTCAACGAGCAGCGTCGTCCTGTCCCTTAATGCTTTAACTCTCTGCCTAGCCTTTTGCTAAGCCATAACCACACCTGCGGTTAAGGAGCCAACAGCTGAACTGCTGAATCTTTTGAAAATATGTAAAGCTAATTACACTTTTCAACACCAATATTTAATTGTAACTATAGCACAGCCACGGCATATGTATTCCTCTCATATACTATGTACTTTTTGAACTTTAGATAAAGATGAACATAATCAGTGCGCTACTATTACTTTCTATATCTATGACCGTTCACGCTATTTACAATACACTTTGCTTTAGCTGTACTTCTTGGCTTTCGCTATGTGGCAAAAGCCGTCTGAAAATGCAGGTTCCAGTTCGCCCATAGGACTAAGCCCCTTTCACTAAAGATATTACTAAAAAAGTTTACCGAGTATTACATTGGACCATACCTCGTCTGAATATTTTGGTCAGTCTAAAATAAACTTCTCATTGGAGTAAACCTCACTTTTAAATATTTAAGCTTTGCTTACTTAACTATCTCATTGGCTTGTACCTCTTTCTTAGTATGTCTATATTATAGCAGACATTTTAGAAAAGTCAATACTTTTTTTAAAGATTTTTAAAAATTTTTATCTATTTGTTGAAAACAACCAAATTTAGGCTGTTTTCATAAATTTCATAATTTTTCACTTGACTTATAGATTTAAAATGGTTAAAATAGCTTTAAAGAGATGAAAGGAATGATATAAATGAGTAACGAGAATGAAGAGTTAGATTTAATAACTTTGGTTGATGACGACAATGTTGAGCATACCTTTGAGATTATAGACAGTTTAGAGCACGACGGCAACGCTTACTACGCTTTGCTTCCTGTATATGATGAAGAAGAAGACCAGCAGGAGGACGAGGGCGAGTATTATATTTTCCAGACTGTTGAAGAAGACGGCGAGGAATTTTTGCTTGAGGTTGAAGACGATACTCTCCTTGACAAGCTTGCAGCAGAATTTGAAAAGCGTTTTGAGGAATTATTCGACGGTGCTGAAGAAGAATAACAACGCTTTTTGCTACACATAATATATGTAGATTTGTTAAGTTAATTTCCTGCTTAACGCGTGATTGGTGCTAATATAACCCTACACTTTTCTTATAGGGAGCTTAATCTTTGGCAGTGGTTTGCAGACCTCCTGTATACACCTTGATGTATATGGAAGTTGGGAGCAATAAAGCTGACAAGAAGCGCCCACCTGGCTATTCAGTAGGCAGGTTATAACAAAGCACCTAACGGTTAAGCGGGTTATTTTTATTTTTACATTTTAATTTCCTATTGAAAAATAATTGAAGATTATTCTCCGCTTTGTGGGTATGCAATGCAGCCCCAAAGCGGAGTTTTTTCGTCTGAAAACACCCGTAACAGCAAGATACAGCCTTGTGGATTTAAGGTAAACGCCTATAATTTTGTATTGCTCCCCCTATAAGCCTTGCTTCTACAGCAAAAAATGCACCCAAAAGCATTCAGCCTTTTAGGTGCATTTTGTAAAATCGTATTTAATTAGCTTAAATTACTTTGAGTCGGCGGAAGCAGTGTTTGTAGCTGCTTCTGTAGCAGGCTCTGTAATGTAATTTGTGCAAGGATACTTCTCAATAGCGGCTGTGTTTACCTCACACTTAACATTTTTAGCCTGCTCTTTCATATCCTTTTGGAACTCTTCGCTCTTCATATTTACAAGTACAGAATACTTTGTATTTTCGTCAGACGCCAGCTTCTTTGACTCGTCCTTAATGTTTCCTCTGTATATTAGGTAGCAGGTTGCGCTGTCGCCGCCCTCGCCTACAGTAATATACTTAGCCTGTCCGTCCTTTAGACTTTCTATGGCCTTCTCAATATCTTCACCAAGTCCGGCATTCTTTAAGATATTTGTTGCTGAGATTGTCGGGTCAGACTGAATGTTATAGTCTTTCATATAAACCTTAACCTCGTCTGCATATGAAGTACCGTTGTTAATGTCGGCTGCATATTTTTCAAGGTTGGATTTAATCTTCTTAATATCAGCGTCACTCTTTTTGGTGTTTGTAG
The DNA here is from genome assembly GCA_902789345.1 of uncultured Ruminococcus sp. Taxonomy (GTDB): domain Bacteria; phylum Bacillota; class Clostridia; order Oscillospirales; family Acutalibacteraceae; genus CAG-964. The sequence goes on along the minus strand of CADANT010000009.1, from coordinate 39,840 downwards.
ACTGATTGTTACTGTCTGTAGATGTGTCATACAGCGGTACAGACAGGTAGCTGTAATTTACATAATTATCCTCGTAATACTTTTGCATATCAGCCGTGCTTACTTCCTTTTCGCCGCCCTCGCCATATATACTTTTAAATATAGCCTCCAGCTTTGCGGAATTTTCATAGCCGGCAGATACAAATGAGTCCTTACTTACGCCAAGCTTCTCAAAAACAGTTTTGTAGTATGTCCAGTATGAATCGGCGTTTTTCTTGTATGAAGAAATTTCTTCAGCTGTAAGTGAAAGCTTTTTATCCTTAAAAACCTTGTTTACATATATGTAATTCTTACAGGCGTCCTCTGTAACCTGGTCAATATACTCTTTAGCTGTTACTTCCTTACCGTCGTCATTCTTCAGCTTTTGGTCAAGGAAATCGCCTGTGCCGTTTTCAACCTTTTGTGAAGCAGCTGTAAATGCGCTGTAGTTATAGTAAATATAACCGCCTATAGAAAGTGTAGACGCGTCGTCCTTATATGACCAGGACAAGTCCTGTGGATAGCTACCGAAAATTGTGGCTTGTGTACAGCCTGCCAACGCAGAGCCTGCTATAAGCGCAGCTGCAACTGCTGCAACCGACTTTTGTAATATTTTCATTGGAATACAGTCCTTTCTAACAGATACATATTCACACCCTGCTGTGCAGTGCGCCTGTGCGCCCACATATTTGCCTATTACCACAGGGTATTAGTATTAACCTAATTATTATACACTCTTTGTTGATTTTTGTCTATGGAATTTTTCAAGATTATCCACATTTTCACATAATAATTTACACATAAAAAACCGTCGGCAAAAACCGACGGTTAAAAATACAAAATATTAGTCGCTTGTGTATGGCAACAAAGCAATGTGTCTTGCTCTCTTAATAGCAACTGTAAGCTCACGCTGGTGACGAGCACATGTACCTGTTACTCTTCTTGGAAGAATCTTAGCTCTTTCAGAAACATAACGGCGAAGTCTAGCTACATCCTTATAGTCGATATTCTCAACCTTGTCCACACAAAAAGCGCAAACCTTTCTGCGACCCTTGCGGCCGCCACGGCGGTTTTCTCTCTCTGGTCTATCAGCCATTTTTATCGCTCCTTTATATAGTCTACAGCATACGCTGTGTTAGTTAAAATTAGAATGGAAGGTCATCATCACTTGGCAGCTCCTCAAAATCCTCAGGCATACCGCTTGTGTATGCGCTTGCTGTATTCTGCTGAGCAGGCGGGTCCTGTGGTGTAGGAACACCGTAATTGCCGTAGCTTCCGTTTGAAGACCTTTCTCTTCTGTCCCCTGTAAAGTAAACATTGTCTGCAATAACCTCGGTAACAGAACGGTTGTTGCCGTCTCTGTCCTGATAGGTTCTGCTTTGCAATGAACCGTCAAGGGCAATCAGTTGACCTTTGGCAAAGTATCTGCACAAAAATTCTGCAGTCTGTCGCCAGGCAACTACATTTATAAAGTCTGTTTGTCGCTCTGCACCCTGCTTAACATAGTTGCGGTCAACCGCTACTGTAAAGCTGCATACAGATATGCCCGAACCTGTTGTTTTAAGCTCCGGCTCTGCAACCAAACGACCCATCAATACTACTTTATTCAACATTAAATATCATCTCATTTCGCCAAAGTCATATCTATTCGTTCGTGTTTTCGTTTAAAAATTACTCAGCGTCTTTCTTAACGATTAGAGATCTTAGAACGCCGTCTGTAATCTTGTATCTTCTGTCAAGCTCTGCAGGGAATTCAGCCTCGCTTGTGAAGTTAAACAGAACATAATAGCCTTCAGCCTCTTTGTTGATTAAATAAGCAAGTCTGCGCTTACCCCATTCATCAACGCTGTCTAATGTTGCATTTTCAGAGATTAGAGCCTTAAACTTCTCGATTAGGGACTGAATACCCTCTTCGCCAAGCTTCAAAGAAATAACCAATACTGACTCGTATGCACCCATTGTTTCTGACATCTTCGTTGCACCTCCTTTTGGACATTTGGTCCCTTTTTCGGGGACAAGGATTTTTACTATTACGCATATTTCTACACGCATAACATAGACATTTTACCAAACCGTTACTGCTTTGTCAATACATAAAACGGCTTATTTTTTATAATATGCGGCAAATGTTTTTAACGCCGTTTCGCCGTCGGACAATATTGCCGCCTTTAGCTCTACCAAACTGCCAAACTTTGCCTCGCTTCTTACAAAATCAAGCAGCTGTATTTCTACAGTTTCTCCATACAGACTGCCGCACTCTATTTTAGGCATCCAGGTTTCTGCAAGAGGTGCTTCGCCGGTGCATATGGTAGGCTTAACGCCAATGTTGGTTACACCGCACACAGGCTCGCTGTCTTTACTGAGCCTTACGGCGCTTACATACACGCCAAAGCGTGGCATAATAAGCTCTGGGGGTATAGGCTGGTTAAATGTAGGTGTTCCAAGGCGTCTGCCTATTTGCTTGCCTTTGCATACCGGCAGTGTATATGAATACTCTCTGCCAAGCATTTTGGTAACATCTGCAATTCTGCCCTGCTTTAGGTAGTGGCGAATACGGGTGGAGCTTATAGGCTCGTCGTTATACATTGCCGGCGGAAGTGAAACCACCTCAATGTCATATTCACTGCACAGGTCACGCAGTGTTTCACTGTTGGCTGTGCCGCCGCTGCCAAAGTGATAATTAAAACCGCAGTAAACACGCTTTGCATTTAACTGCTTATGAAGAACCTGACTAACAAAATCCTGTGCAGACATATTCATTATCTTTGTAAAGTCCAAGTTGAATATATACTCCACACCCAGCTCCTCCATATACCTTTGCTTAGAGCTGCTATCCGTTAGATACGGTATTTTTTTACCGGTAATAACCGATGTAGGGTTTTGACTAAAGGTGACAACTACAGGAGAAAGTCCCTTTTGTCGGCATTTCACCGCATTTCCTATAACCAGCCGGTGTCCCTTGTGTATGCCGTCAAAATGACCGAGAGCAACAGCCGTGCTGCACTCCAGGGGTTGAATATTATCGTATACAATCATTTTAATTTCCTTTTTCTACCTTAGTTTGTTTAAACAGTACCCTCATTTCAAGTACAGATATTATTACAGAGGCCGCTATAAGCACTATGTCAATAGTACAGAAAAGCGAAAAGCTGTCTTGCAGCAGCTGAGTTTTCGGGGTGCTTTCCATTGTAATAAATGTAATAACACTTTTTATAAAGTTATTTTCCACATTAAGAGAATTATTGGCAGATGACAGCTCAACATTAATTGCAAAGGTAAAAAATACGCTTATCAACAGCAAAAACAGAAACAAACCTGTAAATATAGGTATTTTCGGTTTGTTGATAAGATAAAATACCAGTGTAGCTACAAGTATGGCTGATATAATAATAATTAATATAGGGCTTATTACCATATTTATATAACCTGCCTTCGTTTTGGTTTATTAACAAGCTCAGCAAACAAGCTCTGTGAAATTACCTGATAAATTATAACATAAATAAATACATTATAAAACACCTTTTTTCAGCAGCATAGCTGTTTTTAAAACTGCCGTTTGAGTTTTGCTGTCTTTTATTTCGTTATTAAGCACCATTTCAACTGCCTTGTCAATATCAATAGGAATAATATCAAGAAACTCGTCTTCGTCAGGGCAGTCCTGACCGAGGGATTCTATGCGGCAGAAAAACAGGTGAATTACCTCGGCTGTATAGCCCGGCGACGGGTAAAGCTCACCTAATGACCTGTAGTCTTTGCCTACTGCGCCTACCTCCTCTTTCAGCTCTCTTATGCCGTTTTCAAGGGGAGTAGAGCCTTTTTCCAGCTTTCCGGCAGGCAGCTCAAGCACAACCTCGTGGTAAGGGTAGCGGTACTGCTTTACAAAATAAAGCTGATTTTTCTCGTTAAGAGCCGCAACGCACACGCCGCCCGGGTGGTTTACTACCTCTCGTGACGACTTATGACCGTTTGGAAGCTCAATTTGGTCCAGTGTCACATGAATAACTCTGCCATCAAAAATTTTTTCACTGCTAAGTGTTTTTTCGTAAAGTTCCATTATATATCTCCGTTCTTATTATATATTTTACTTTTTCAGCGTAGTTTATAAGGGAGTGATTAATTTGAACATAACAGAAGCCCTTAATTCTACACCTTGTGACCAATACCTAAGACATCGCCTTTGCGAATATATTATTGACAAATATTTTTTCATCAGCTGTGCTCCTATCGGCAAAAGCGTGCTTGGCCGCACTATAGAATGTTATACTATAGGAAACAAGCCTAAAAAAGCACTGCTGTGCGGAGCATTTCACGGTATGGAATGGATAACAGCCTCATTACTGTATACTTTTATTATAAATATTAGCGAGGCAATAATCAACCATAAACCGCTGGCAAATGAAAAAATATGGGAGCTTTTAAGCGAAAGGTCGCTGTGCGTAATACCTTGCGTAAACCCTGACGGCGTTGAAATAAGCATAAACGGCAGCGGCTCTGCCGGCGAACTAAAGGATTATGTAGAGCTTGTAAGCGACGGCGACACACTGCACTGGCAAAGCAACGCACTGGGTGTAGACCTAAACCACAACTTTAACGCCGACTGGGAGAGTGTAAAGAAAAAAGAAATTGCACTAGGCATAACCTCTCCGTCAAAAACAAGGTACGGCGGAGAACGCCCCGAAAGCGAGGCAGAAACCATAGCACTAACGAAATTTTGCCGAAGCAACAAAATTTGCAGCGCCATTGCCTTTCACAGTCAAGGTGAGGAAATATACTGGGATTTTGGCTGCAGAACACCGAAATGCAGTCTTGAGCTTGCACAGGATATGGCAGAGCTTAGCGGCTACACCGTGGCACAGCCTGAGGGCATAGCAACAGGCGGCGGCTTTAAGGACTGGGTAATAGAGGAACTGGGAGTGCCTGCCTTTACCGTAGAGGTGGGAAAAGGCGAAAATCCTCTTGACATAAGCCAGCTTTCGGACATATACAACAAGACCGAGGGTATTATGGTAAAATCCCTTATAATGTAGTCACTTAGCTGCTCAACTACAACATATGACAACAATGCAACCTTTTTGTTATCGTTTTGTTGTTGTCACCTTTTGCACTATATGGTAAAATTTAGTTGTAAGAGATAGTGTAGGTTAGGGATAGTTTCACAGAATTTTGAATATTACTTTGTTAACTTTATATTTGGACTCCTCCGGTAAAAAACTACAGCTGTCACTGTAGTTTTTTATCATTTATGGGGTTCTTTTTTTATGCTTTTCTACGGGGCTTTTACCTGCCCCACTGCGGTACAGACTACATATTTTGCTGTACAATGTACTGTTTAAAAAAAGCAAAAGCATACAAAAACTTGCAATGTTAAAGGCTAAAGGGAGTTTTAAAACTTAAAGGGGGATTTTATTTGAAAAAAATAATATGTCTTAGCTTTTCTTTTTTAATGGTTATTATATCGGTGGTTAATTTCCTTAATTATTCCAACGCAAGCAGTGTGTCAATTTTTAAGGGGTTAGACAGTGTTTATGTGGAAAAACCGGAGGGAATTAAAAATAGAGCTTTTGTAAAACAGATTGAAAAAATTGCCGAAGAGCTTAACATAGATATTGCCTACCAGGTTTTGAGCGACAATGCAAAAACAATGAATATCTATAAAACCAATAATACAGACGATTTCCTAAATATTAATCTTCAAGGGGAATCGCAAAAGCTTGCAAAAAATCAATGTATTTCTACATTACCAAAGGTTGACGGATACGAGGTTATACCGCTGTACATATCCACATTTGTCAGAAACACCACTGTTTATCCTATAGAAAATTGTGATTATACCTGTCTTGCGGTAAACACCATTATAGTCAGCGAAAACGATGAGGGGATTTTTTTAACTGAACTGGAAAATGCCGGAATTGAGTTAGGTGAATCATCAGCTCCGGTTGCAATATTTGAAAATATTTACGATGAAGCTGCATATACCGTTTGTCCTTTATTGGTTGTAGTATTTTCAATATTTATTTACTTTTTAAGTAATGCAAAAAAGCATACGCTAAAAAGGCTGGAGGGTTATTCTCCCTATGAAATTATGCTGGAGGAAATCGGGACGGTTTTGTTAAGGCTGGCAATTATATTTGTAATTGCAGAGGGACTTAATGTTTTGCTGTTCGCAATTCATAACATTAACCTGTTGCAGGAATACCTGCAATACACAGCAGGCTCTATACTGGCTATTTATATTCCGATTATAATTTTAGCCACACTGCTTTCGTCTGTAACTGTTATTTTCCACGGCAGTAATCTTTATATTAAGGGCAAAGAAAGCAAAACACCTATTTTGGTTTTGTCTGCGATAATAAAAACTGTTACATTTGTGCTAATGTGCCTTCCTTTAATAAGTTCTGCAACTTCTTTGCCAAAATGCATTGCAGACTACATTACTGTGTCGGATGCCTACGCTAAATTGGAAAATTATGTTGCGGTAAGAATGACAGACTCAAATGATAAAAATGAATCAAAACTGTTGCAAAAATTTTATCAAAAAGTCGAGAAAGAAAACAACGCAGTTATTAATGAACCTATGTACAACAGTGATATACTTAACGGTTATGACAAGGAATATATTGATAATATTCCGGAGTACATTGACAACGAACACGGCTTTACTTATGAATACTACAGATATGTAGATAATTGCAGATTAACTTTAAACACAAATTTTCTCAAGATAAATCCAATTTACAAAACCAATGGCAAATCAGTCAGCAAAAAAGATTTTGATGATAATAAATATAATCTGCTGGTACCTGAAAATGCCGAATATGTTGATGACTTAATTAAAACAATAAAATATAACTATCAAAAAGAAGATATGCAGTTTAATGTTATTTACTACAAGCCTAACCAAAAGGTTTTAATAACGGCTTATGGAAATAACGATGCATATGCAGTAGACCCTTATATCATTATTGATGATGGTACAGATTACTATTCGGTAGATGGGTTTGATTATCCAATAGCAATGATCGGAAATCAAAATGAATTTATGATTGAGGTTTCTTCTGATAATCCATATAAGGAGATTATGAAGATAGCACAAGAGGTAGGGGTAGAAGAAAACATCATAGATGTTGTAAGTGCAAATACCGTTTTGGCGAATCAACTTGCGAATTCTGAGCAAACAATGATTCAATATGCAATCCAAACAATTCTATACGCATTTTTGTATGTATTCTTAACTGTGTTCTTTATTAAAACCTACCAAGAAACCTACCAGTCCCAAATAGCCGTTAAAAAGCTTAGCGGCGGCGGAGTATTTATGCTGCACAAAAAGTACATATGGGCGTCTGTAATAATGCTTATGCTGACTGTTTCGGGTGTGGTAATACTAATGAATGTACAAGGTATGCTGTACACCACGCCGATAATATACGGTATAGCTACGCCTATTATTTTGTGGGTAATAGAAATGATATTCTTTGCACTTTATGCAAGCAGATTAACCAGAAAAAACATATTGGAAACCTTAAAGGGGGTAAAGTAATGAGCATAGTGTCACTAAAAAATATTAACAAAAAATTTGACAACAAGGTTATTTTTAAGGATTTTAATTTAGAGGTAGATGAAGGCGAGTTCCTTTGTATAACAGGAGTAAGCGGAGCGGGAAAAAGCACCCTGCTTAATATTATAGGTATGCTTGAAAAGCCGGACTCCGGCACACTTGAAATAGACGGTGTAAAGAACCCACGCTTTAACTCCGCAAAGGGTATAGGCCTGCTTAGAAATACAATTTCGTATTTGTTTCAAAATTACGGCTTAATTGAGGAAGAAACGGTTATTTATAATTTAAAGGTTGCCACCCACTACCTGCACTACAGCAATGAGGAACGCAATAAAAAAATGGCCGAAGCTCTTGAAAAGGTCGGACTAATGGGTTACGAAAAAAAGAAGGTGTACCAGCTAAGCGGCGGCGAACAACAAAGAGTGGCAATGGCAAAAATACTGCTAAAGCCCTCTAAGCTTGTTTTGGCAGACGAGCCTACCGGCAGCCTGGACGGTGCAAACCGTGACGAGGTACTGGGGCTTTTGCAGGAAATGAACAAAAACGGCAGAACAATAATAGTTGTTACCCACGACCCACAGGTAGACGCCTACGCCACCAAACACCTGGTTATAGGCAGCGACAACAAGTAATTTTTAAATGCATTTGTAAATTTTTGCGGCTATTAATTACATAAGAATAGCTCTTACAGGCTGTTATTTACAAATTACATTTTTAAAGAGCAACAGGTTAAATAAAATCTGCAAAATTTTAATTAAACCTCATAATAAATATCCAACAATATAAAGATAAGGCTCTCACAATTAAAATATGAAACTAAAATTCCCACAACAAAGCACCTTGTAAACCGCCGAAAGAATTAGACCTTCGGGCTTAACCTTTTGGGCTGTTTATTTGCAATACACAGTGCTTGTTGTGGGGGTTTTTTATTTTTGTACAGTATTTTGGTGTATTATTTTCAGTTCATTTTTAGTAAAGCGTTTCAATACAGTGCCTTAGTGCAGTATTTCAATGCAGTATTTTATTTATAGGCAATTCGGCCTCTGACAACCGGCTTAAATTTCCAAATGAATTAAATGTGCAATTCCCGGGGTGCTCTCCCCCTGCTGATTTGCCGTAGGCGACATTAATGCACCTGTGGCGGTAACAAGTATATTTTTAAGCTTGCCTTTGCACATATTTTCGAGTATATAGCCGCACAAAACACTTCCGCAGCAGCCGCAGCCACTGCCGCCGGCGTGTACATCCTGCTTTTCAATGTCGTATATCATCATTCCACAGTCGTTGTGTTGACGGGAGATGTCTATATTTTCTTTTTGCAAAAGCTCCAAAAGCAGTTGCGAGCCGATTTTTCCAAGGTCACCTGTTAGAATAAGGTCATAGTCGGAGGGCTTTGTTTTTGTGTCCTTTAGAAAGGACTTTATTGTGTCGCAGGCGGCAGGTGCCATTGCCGCACCCATATTGTTAATATCGGTTACGCCCATATCTACCACCTTGCCAATGGTACAGTGCTTTAGCTTTGGGCCGTTTCCGTACTGCGAAACCACTATTGCGCCACTGCCTGTAACCGTCCACTGTGCCGCCGGCGTTCTTTGACCGCCGTATTCCAGCGGAAAGCGAAACTGCCTTTCAGCCGAGCAAAAATGTGACGAGGTAACAGCCAAAGAATTTCTGCAGTAGCCGCCGTCTACCATAAGCCCCGCCAAAATAAGGCTTTGCACCATTGTAGAACAAGCGCCGTACTGTCCCAAAAACGGTATGTTAAAGCCACGAATACTGTAGCTGGTGCTTATGCACTGGTTTAAAAGGTCGCCGCCAAATGCCAGCTGAATAAGCTCGCCGCTTATTTGCGCTTTTTCCAGTGCAATTTGTATGGCCTCTTTTTGAAGCATACTTTCTGCCTGCTCCCAGGTGTCACAGCCCAGCTTTGTATCATACTCTATTTTGTGGAAATACTCCTTTAGCGGCCCCTCGCTTTCCTTTTTGCCTGCCACAGAGCCAAAACCTGCTACGGCAGGCTGATTGTTGTATGCTATAGTGTATCTTCCTATTCTGTTCATACATAACTCCTTTACAAAATCCATTGTGCCTAAAGCCCTTAAAAGCTTAAAAATATTTAAACCTTTTGGCAATAGTACAGCTTTATAATTTATTTTGCCCGTAAGAGTGAAAAATAAATACACTATTTATTAAAAATTTAAAAAGAAAATTTCAAAGACAAATACACCGCAGTAAAAAACGACCTACAGCCAAAAGCTGTAAGCCGTTTGTATATTTTTAAAATCAATTTTAAAATCAGTCAAGAAAATCCTTTAGCTTCTTGCTTCTGCTAGGGTGACGAAGCTTTCTTAGAGCCTTTGCCTCTATCTGTCTTATACGCTCACGGGTAACATTAAACTCCTTGCCAACCTCTTCAAGAGTTCTTGAACGGCCGTCAAGCAAGCCAAAACGCAGTATAAGCACCTTTTTCTCCCGTGGTGTAAGGGTGTCCAGCACATCCCCAAGCTGTTCTTTAAGCAATGTATGTGAGGCTACATCAGCAGGCGCCGGTGTGTCGTCGTCTGATATAAAGTCCCCCAGGTGGCTGTCCTCTTCCTCGCCTATAGGTGTTTCAAGAGATACAGGCTCCTGCGCTACACGCATAATTTCACGCACCTTGTCAATAGGCATATCAATTTCAGCGGCAATTTCCTCTGCTGTAGGCTCATGACCGTTGGCGTGCAAAAGCTGGCTTGAAACCTTTTTAACCTTGTTAATTGTTTCCACCATATGCACAGGTATTCTTATGGTTCGTGCCTGGTCTGCTATAGCTCTTGTAATAGCCTGTCTTATCCACCATGTTGCATAGGTAGAAAATTTAAAGCCCTTTGTATGGTCAAACTTTTCAACAGCCTTTATCAGACCTAAGTTACCCTCCTGTATAAGGTCAAGGAACTGCATACCTCTGCCTAGGTATCTTTTTGCTATACTTACTACCAAACGCAGGTTAGCCTCGGACAGTCTTTTCTTTGCGGCAACATCTCCGTTTTTTATTCTGACTGCCAGCTCTATTTCCTCCTCTGACGACAGCAAAGGCACTCTGCCTATTTCCTTTAGATAAACCTTTACAGGGTCGTCAATGGCAATATTGTCTGCAATAGCGGCGTCTGCGGCAGTGTGACCTTCGCCGGTGTCGTCGCCCTCGTTTGACTTTTCTATTTTATTAATTTCAATATCAGAAATGCCCGAAATATCATCTACAAGGTCTTCTACAACCTCTACGCCCTCTTTTTCAAGCTGGTCATACATACGCTCCAGCTGTTCGGGGTCAAAGTCGGTTTCTCCCATTATATCAAAAATTTCCTTGGTAGTCAGCTTACCGGCTGCTTTACCTTTCTCGAGAATTTCTTTAACAATAGTTCTCTTGTCTGGTTTGGTTGCTGCCATTTTTTTCAATCCTTTCCATTCCTTATCTGTATATTAAATACTAACAGCTGTAATGTATATTTTCCAATTTATTAACAGTTATTAGTACAAACAGGCTATCTGTTTAACTGCCCTTAATTTTGCCCAGCTTGTTAAAATATTCCAGCATATCGTCGTCTGACATATCCTTTGGGCTTTCCGTCAAATTTTTTTCATATTCCTGCAAAAGCACGGTTATGCATTGGTCCAGGCTTTCTTTATTGAGGCTTTCCGGCAAAATAGTAGCCACAAAGGCGGCTATATAGCTAAGCTCATCTTGGGTAAACTCCTGTGAAAGAGCTGTGAGCGTAGTGTTGCCGTTGCTTTCAATTTTGTTTAAAACCACACTGTAAACCTTTTTGTTAAACTCCGTAGCAAATTTGCTTGGGGGAACTTTGCTTGTTATATACTGGCTCATATGTGGGTTTTCCAGCAAAAAGGCAATTAAATATTCCTCGGCGGTGGCGGCACGGCGGTTTTTAGCCTTTTCGGGGTTAATTTTGTCATGCCTTGCAGATAAATCGTCGCTGATATTGCGAAAATCCTTTCGCCGCTGTTGTCTTGCGGAATATTTCAGCCTTTTTTGCACCTGCTGGTCTATAGCGTCCTTTTTTACTCCCAGCTTTTCGCTTAGGGATGATATGTAAATGTCACGCTCTATAGGGTTGGCAGAGTCTGCAATAATAGCGGCCGCCTCTGTAAGGTACTCCACCTTGCCCTGGGTTTGGTTTATGTTGTATTTGTCAAGCAGCTTTTCAAGCTTGTAGTCAATGTCGCCTGCGCTTTTTTCAAGTAATACTCTGAATATTGCCGGCCCCTTGTCACCGTGGGACTTCATAAATTCGTCAGGGTCCTTTGCGCCGGGCACTGTTACCACCCTCACCTTTAGTCCGGCTTTTCTAAGCATTGGTATAGCACGGTCGGAGGCTTTTGTGCCTGCCTCGTCAGAGTCGTAGCAAATAATAACCTCGTCGGCATACCTGTGCATAATTTCTGCCTGGGATGGTGTAAGTGCCGTACCCAGGGTTGCCACTGCGTTTTCAAAGCCTGCCTGGTGCAAAGCTATTACATCCATATAGCCCTCTGCCAAAATAAGCTGTCTGGTGTTTACATTTTTAGCCATATTCAGTGCAAACAGCTGATGACTTTTTGAAAAAACAGGCGTGTCGGCTGTGTTTAGATACTTTGGCTTTTGGTCGCTCATAATTCTGCCGCCAAACGCCACAACATTGCCCCTAAGGTCAATAATAGGGAACATTACCCTGTTGTAAAATCTTGACATTGTGTGGCCGTTTCTTGACCTTGTGGCAACATTTGCTTGTATAAGCTTACTGTCGCTGTAGCCCTTGCTGTGCAGATGATTAATAAGCTCAAAGGGCTTGTCCGGAGCAAAGCCTAAGCCAAAGCGTTTAATGGTTTTGTCCGTTAAACCCCTCCTTCGCAAATAGTCAAGCCCTGCTTTGCCCTCCGGTGAAATTAAACATTTGTGGAAAAACCTTGCGGTTTCCCTGTTTATTTCGTAAATACTTCTTCTTAGCTTGGCCATACTGTCGTCATAGGAATCCTGCGGCATATCCATACCACAGCGCTGTGCCAACAGTTTTACGGCCTCTATGTAGTCTAAATTTTCTATTTTTCTTATAAAGGTTATAACCTCGCCGCCTGTTCCACAGCCAAAGCAGTAAAACGACTGGGTGTCGGGGTACACATAAAAAGAGGGGGTTTTTTCGCTGTGGAAAGGACACCTGCCCGAATACAGCCTGCCTGCCCTTTTTAGATTGACATAGGACGAAACAACATCGGTTATATCGTTTTTATCTCTTAATTCCTGTAAAAATTCCTCCGGTAACGCCACAGCCTATCACCCTCCTTTCGTTTTTTATATCAATTCTGTTTAATAGCTTTTGTTTATATATCAATTTTATTTTTACGGTAATCGTACACAACAGCGGCAAATGTAAAATTAACCTAACACAGTATAAAAAAGACTTGTACTGTTCCTGCAAATATATAAGTTAAAACTGCCACCTTTTCGGCACGAAAAACTCGCTGTACATTTGTATGGCATACTGGTCTGTCATACCGGCTATATAGTCGCACACTGCTCTGTCAATGCCCTCTTTTTCGGCTATTTCCTGCATTACAGGGTGCAAAAGGTCGGTGTGCTTTTTGTAATGTTCAAACAGCTTTGCCACCAAATCGGGAATTTTCTTCTCCTCCGACTTTGCCTGGGGGCTTGTGTATACATGCTCAAACATATAATTATGTATGCTTTCGTAGGCATCATACACCTCATCGTCCATTTTAAGCTCTCCGTTTGAGCTGTTTTTAATAAGGGAAACCACCAAAGTATTAATACGCTGACTTGTAGAATTGCCTAAAACCTGCGTAAGCCTGCTTGGTATGTCCTTTTCAGTTATAATTCCAGCACGAATAGCGTCGTCAATGTCGTGGTTTATGTAGGCTATTCTGTCGGCATAGCGCACTACCCTGCCCTCCAGGGTATACGCCCATTCGCCCTTTGTGTGGCGTTCTATTCCGTTTAGCACCTCTGCTGTCAGGTTAAGCCCCTTGCCCTCTTTTTCCAGCTTTTCAACTACTCTTACACTTTGGTTATAGTGCTGAAAACCACATTCTGAAATCTCGTCTAAGGCTCTCTCCCCGGCGTGTCCAAAGGGTGTATGCCCCAGGTCGTGCCCCAATGAAATAGCCTCGGTTAAATCTTCATTCAGCATAAGCGCCCTTGAAATTGTACGGGCTATTTGAGAAACCTCCAGGGTATGTGTCAGCCTGGTGCGGTAATGGTCGCCCTCCGGCGACAAAAACACCTGTGTTTTATGCTTTAATCTTCTAAAAGCTTTGCAGTGGGTTATTCTGTCACGGTCACGCTGAAAGCAGGTTCTTATAGGGCAAAGCTCCTCATTGCGTTTTCTGCCTTTGCTGTCAACAGCAAGTGTTGCATAGTCTGACAGCTTTTCCTTTTCCCATTGCTCTGTTCTCTGACGAATTTCCACAATAAACACCTCCGTATATACACAACCATAAAAAAAGCCTACTATCCATCTACAGTATATATACGAAAAATTCCTTAAAAACCCTTTATTTTTTTTACTTTTTTTGCGTATTCTCCCGTGTTTGATACACCAAGCAGAAGCACAGCCTACAAATTCAAGGTCATTTCAATATGCTCAATACCGTCCTCTAAAAATTTCTCTGAAGACTGCTTAAAACCAAACTTTTCATAAAAGCCCTTTGCATAGGTTTGCGCCTCTATTTTAATTGTTTTGGCGTCAAATATATCCTGCGCCGCCTGTATACCGCTTTTAAAAATCTCATAGCCAAGCCTACAGCCTCTTTTAGCTGAAATAACCCTGCCTATAGCCACCGTATCAAAGGTAACATTAGGCGGCAGAAGCCTGACATACGCCTGAATTTTATTATCTTCCTTCAGGTAGATATGGTAAGCCTGTCGGTCTGCCTCGTCAATTTCCTGATATGGGCAATTTTGCTCTACAACAAAAACAGACACCCTCAACTTAAAAATATCCAACAGCTCGTCAGGCGTAAGCTGTGAAAAATGCTTTATAACTAACTCCACAATTCTCCTCCGCACCTGTTTTAAAAATTTTTACAGTTTTAGGATATCAACACCCAAAATTCACTGCAAAAATTATTCCTTTACAGCAAAAAATTCTCTGCTGTTTTCCTGAGGCTCTACCTGTCCGCAGGTAGCCTCTGCAAGCTGTTTTGAAAGGGTGTTAAAGCCGACACTGTTAATGTGAAAATCTATGCTTACATCTGTGCCGAAGTCGCTGTTGTCTATTACTCCGCCACACTGGGGAATAAGCGCCGAAACCTTTCCATATTGGTTATAGTCACAGCTAAGACTGCACACAAGGCACTGCTCCATTTTCACTATTCCTGCCGCCTGCAGTGCCAGTACGGCGCTGTGGGAATATGCCCGTACAAGTCCCCCTGTACCAAGCAGAACTCCGCCAAAATATCTGGTTACTACCACTACGGCGTCGGTAACATTATTTTTCGTCATAGCCTCCAGTACAGGCATACCTGCCGTGCCCTGGGGTTCGCCGTCGTCGGAATATCTTTTTACTTGATTGTCACGCAAGCAATAGGCGTAAACATTGTGGCGGGCGTCCCAATGCTTTGCTTTTATTTGGTTAATAAAATCCAGCGCCTCCTGCTGGGTGCTTACAGGCTTGCAGTAGCCTATAAATTTAGAACGCTTCTCAACAAAACTGTCGTCAGCCTCTTTTTCTACCGTTATGTAGCTTGTGTCTGACATTGCACGCCCTCCCTTTATTTATAATTGAAAATATTTCTTTTATGGGTACAACATAAATGCCCCTATAACAAATTAAGCGACACTAGCAATGCTGTGTCGCTTAATTAACAAAGAATTATAATTATTTGTTAGCCATACCGAAACGCTTGTTAAATCTGTCAACACGACCACCTGTATCAACAAGCTTCTGCTTTCCTGTAAAGAAAGGATGACACTTTGAGCAAATTTCAACACGAATGTTTTCTTTTGTTGAGCCTGTTTCAATTACATTGCCGCAAGCACAAGTAATTGTAGTTTGCTTGTAGTTTGGATGTAAACCCTCTTTCATTTCGTTTCACCTCTTTCTATTGTTTCCATAATAACATTAGAATTATACCACATACTAATTCAAAATGCAATAGCTTTTTTAATTTTTTTATCAACACCGGGCAAGTCCCAACGGAACGCCCAGTGTTGATTATAGCCTTACTTGTTCAGCTTGTCAAGAAGCTTTACAATTTCCTCAATTTTTTCCTTTTTCTCCTGTGGGTTGTCACCCTCAAAGGCGTCATACACGCAATTCTCCATATGACCCTTTAGTATAATGGAATTTACCTTTTTCAAAATAGCCTGTGTTGACATAATCTGCGTCATAACATCAATGCAGTAGCGGTCGTTTTCTATCATATTCAAAATACCGTCTATCTGCCCACGGGCTGTTTTAAGCAGGCCGCACACATTGTTGCAGTCGCACTTCATTATTTAATTTCCACCACCTTGTAGCCGGCGTTTTCCACCGCCTTTTTAATTTCCTCATTGTCTACACTGCCTGTAACAACAGCGCACTTTTTATCAAGGTTTATCTCTGCGTTTACCCCCGGCAGGCTGTTAAGCGCCTGCTGTACTCTGCCTGAGCAGTGTGAACATCTCATACCGTCTATAATTACTGTTTTTGTCATAGCTGTATCCTCCGTATTGTTATGCGTTAAATTTTCTTCTGTACCACCTAAACCACATTCAGGATTGCCGGTAACCGCCCTGTTGTTTGCAGTTTTTTCGGCGGAGTATTTTAACTTTGGTCTAAAGGTACGCAGTCGCAGAGCGTTAAGCACAACGCAAACAGAGCTAAAGCACATTGCCGCCGCACCGTACATAGGGTTTAGCCTCCAGCCTAAGAAGCTGAAAAACACCCCTGCCGCCAGCGGAATACCAATGGTGTTGTAAATTAATGCCCAGAAAAGATTTTCCTTTATGTTGCGCATTGTAGCCTTGCTTAGCTGTATAAGCTTTACAATGTCAACCAAACTGCTTTTTACCAATACAACATCGGCTGAATCAATGGCTATATCTGTACCTGCGCCAATGGCAACGCCAACATCTGCCTTGGCAAGGGCCGGAGCATCGTTTATTCCGTCGCCTACCATTGCCACCCTGTGACCGCTTTGCTGAAGTTGTCTTACCTGCTGTTCCTTGTCCTGCGGCAGAACCTCGGCAACTACATTGTCTACACCACAGCTGTCGCCTATAGCCTTTGCTGTGGCTTTGTTGTCGCCTGTAAGCATTACAACATCTATATTCATATCTTTAAGCTCTTTTACTGCCGCCGCACTTGTTTCTTTAACAACATCAGCTACAGCTATTATACCCATTATACTTTTATTTTTTGCAAAAAACAACGGTGTTTTTCCCTGCTGTGCCAGTGCGTCTATTGTTTGCCTTTGCTCAGACACATCTATGCCCTTTTCCTGCATAAGCTTTATATTGCCGGCATATACAGTCTTGCCCTGCACGGCTGCCGACACGCCCTTACCGCCGTAGCTTACAAAGTTTTCCACATTTGGTGCTTTACAGTCGGTTTTCTTTGCATACTCAACTACAGCCTGTGCCAACGGGTGTTCAGACAAATTCTCTACCGCCAGTGCCGCCGATATTAACTCCTGCTTATCTGCCGACAAAGGTATAATATCCGTTACATTTGGCTTACCCTCTGTAATTGTGCCTGTTTTGTCAAGCACTACAGTGTCAACATGGCCTGCTGTTTCCAATGCTTCGGCAGATTTTATGAGGATACCCATTTGTGCGCCTCTGCCTGTACCTGTCATTATAGCGGTAGGCGTAGCCAGTCCTAAAGCACACGGGCAAGAAATCACCAGCACTGCAATACCTGTAGACAAGGCAAACTCTGTGCCGTAACCCAACAACAGCCACACAACAGCCGCCACAACCGCTATGGTAATTACCACCGGCACAAACACGCCGCTTATTTTATCTGCCAGCTTTGCCACAGGTGCTTTTGTAGCCGAAGCTTCCTCAACCAATTTAATTATTTGGTTAAGTGTGCTGTCCTGTCCTACCTTAGTTGCCTTTACCTCTGCATAGCCGCTTAGGTTTATAGTAGCGCCAATAACGCTGTCGCCCGTCTGCTTTTCAACCGGCATACTTTCGCCTGTAATAATCGACTCGTCTACAGTACAGCCGCCGTTTACAATTATGCCGTCTACCGGCACAGCGCCGCCCTGCTTTACCGCCACTATATCGCCTGCCGCCACTTGGTCAATAGGCACCTCTGTCTGCTTTCCGTCACGAATAACCACGGCAGTTTGCGGACGGAGATTAATAAGCTTTGTAATAGCGTCGGTGGTTTTTCTTTTAGCCTTGCTTTCCAAAAACTTACCCAGTGTAATCAGCGTTAATATTGTACCTGCCGACTCAAAATACAAATCCATTGAGTACTGGTGCACAAGGTGCATATCGTCGTGCCCCATACCCCAGGATATTCTATAAATAGCCACTATGCCATACACAACGGCGGCTGACGCACCTATAGCAATAAGTGAATCCATATTCGGGCTTAGTCTGAATAAATTTTTAAATCCGTTTTTAAAATAGTGGAAATTAATAAACACAATAGGAACAGTAAGCAAAAACTGTGTAAACGCAAAGCTCAAAGCGTTTTCCATTCCGTGCAAAAAGGACGGTATAGGCAAGCCTGCCATATGTCCCATAGAAATATAAAACAGCGGTGCCAAAAATATTACCGACCATATAAGCCTTATTTTTGCGCTTTTCACCTCTGCCGCCGCAGTTGTTTCCTTTGCTTTTGGCGAGGTATCCTCCTTGCCTTTTACAGAAGCTCCATAGCCTGCTTTTTCTACCGCATTTATAATGTCCTGTGCTGTAAGCAAGCCCTCATCAAACTGAACCTCCATACTGTTTGTAAGTAAATTCACTGCCGCCTGCTGTACGCCCTCTAGCCCTGCAACGGATTTTTCCACCCTGGCACTGCAGCTGGCGCAGGTCATACCCGTTACATTAAAAAGCTCCTTAGCCATATTATCATTCCTTTCTGTATATAGCTTTGCCTATTCTCCTTACTCTTATAGCTACCCCTCCCCCGTGGGGGTGGTCTAATTCTATTATAGTCCCTGCCAACAAAAAGTCAACAGCTTTTTTGTTAAGGACGCTGTCCTTAAAACCTGCAAAGGCTCTGCCTTTGTAACCGCAAGCCTTTGAAAAGGCTTGACCTAAACCTCTTGGTTTTGGGGTGTTTAGGTGTGCGGCTTAATTTTGCAACTTTTAAAGGTTAGAACCAAGCTTTTACGTTTAGAGAACTTTTTAAAATATAACTTAAATTTGTGTACTGACTTTTGCTCCACCGTTTATTGGACACACTGTCATTTATTCCACCACCGTTTTGTTAAGGACGCTGTCCTTAACAACCTGCAAAGGCTCTGCCTTTGTAACCGCAAGCCTTTGAAAAGGCTTGACCTAAACTTTTAGGTTTTGGGGTTGTTTAGGTGTGTGGCTCAACCTTGCAACTTTTAAAAACCTGACACCGCTTTTGTTTTTGGGTGTTTAGGCGTGTAATTTAGCATCACGCCATTAAAGATTTGACACAGATTTTTCATTTTGGGGATGTTTAAAAACAGCTTGTCTATTCAACCGCCAAAGGCTTAACACAGGCTTTTTATTTTGTGAAAGCTTGAAAAACGGCTTAGCCTATGCGGTCGCCAAAGGCTTGACCTAAGCTTTTAGGTTTTGAAAATTTGGGGAAATAACGGTTATTCTTACAATCACAGCAGAAAAGACGGCAACAAATCTTAGCTTGTAATTATTTTGAATTGCAACATAATTATATGATATAATAAACTATATATACAGACAACAAAGCAACACAGGAGAAAATTTATGAAAATTACTGTAATTCTTACAGGCGGAACTATTGCCTGCAAAACTGAAAATCACATAATGAACCCCCAAGCAGACAGCGCCTACAGCATTATAAATATGTACAAAAGCCAAATTAACAGCAACATAGACTTTACAGCAATACAGCCCTTCAATATTTTAAGCGAAAATTACACTGCCAAAACCTACAACCTACTTTTAGACTACCTTTACAACCTTGATTTTTCAGACAGTGACGGCGTTATTATTACACACGGTTCCGACACTCTTTCCTACACCTCGGCCCTTGTGGCTATGGTTATGCCAAATGTAAAAATTCCTGTTGTGCTTACTGCCGCCGACTACCCGCCCGACAACAGCCTTTCCAACGCTTTAAGCAATTTCTCCGCCGCTGTGGAATTTATCTCCACCAAAACTGCCGGAATTTTTACTGCATACGGTGCTAAGGGCAACACCAATATCTACCTTGCCACCAGGCTTAGCGAGGCTGACCCTATTGACGACAAATTTTCAGGCAGTGAAAATTCAATCATAGCAAAGGTTACAAACAACAGTATTTCTTACCTAAACCAACCTCTGATAAATGCCCTGGCAAAAGGTAAAAGAAAAGTTTTTACCCAAAAGCCCATTATCAAGCAAGACATACTCCTTATAAAAACATACCCTAACCAAAATTACAGCTTTTACGCTCCCAAAAATGCCGCCGCTGTTGTGCTGTACCTTTACCACAGTGCTACAGCCTGTACCGTTGGCACTAATACAAGCGTTATTGAATTTATTAAAAAATGCAACGCCACAAACACGCCGGTATACTTAGCGTCGTACAAAAATAAATCCGACAGATATGCCACCACCAATGAAATTAACAAGCTAAACACAATCCCATTGTACAACATTACAAAAGAAAGTGCCTACATTAAGGCTCTGCTTGCCTACAACCAAAGCCTACTGCCGCCAAATGAAATTATGAACAGCGACATTTACTTTGAATGTCAATAACCATCCCCAAAAACAGCTATTTCTATTGTTATGTGAAGCACCGGCATTATCAAATCTTTTGCAAACACACAAAGTCCGTAAACACACAAAGTCTGCAAACCACACAAAGTCTGCAAACCACACAAAGTCTGCAAACCACACAAAGTCTGCAAACCACACAAAGTCTGCAAACCACACAAAGTCTGCAAACCACACAAAAGCCACAGTACAATGCACATAGGTGCTAAGTGTACTGTGGCTTTTTAGCATACAATTTTTTCATACAAAGAATTTAATAAAGCGCTTTTACAAAACCAACTACTGGGGTTATCCAAAAACAGCTCTCCAACTACCATTACAAGTATCACCGCAGGGCGGTGGCTTGTTGAAGCGTTCACCTGTTGAAGCGTTCACTTGTTGAAGCGTTCAATCGATAATTTAGTATAAGGCACAAAAATTCTTCGGCATACTTTAGGTATACAAAGGTTTTTTTCAGCATACAAAAACAGCCACCCAAAATGAGTGGCTGTAAAAAGCAATTTACTTTTTAACTGTAAGTAATATATTTAAAATATATTATTCAGCAATTCTCTTCTTAGCAACTACTACGCCTGCACCTGCAAGAACTAGTACGCTTAGAAGAATAGCAACTGTTGCGCTGTCGCCTGTAGCAACCTTACCTGTAGATGTGCTAGCGTTACCATTGCTGCTGCCATTACCTGGGTTTGTAGCCGATGTTGGGCTATCAGGTGTAGCTGGCTTTGTAGTAGCGTTAGTTGCTGATGTAGGATCAACAGGCATTGGCATTGGGTTGTTTGAAGGAGCCTGTGTTGGAGCCTCTGATGGCTCTGTTGTTGGAGCTACTGTAGGAGCATCTGTTGGCTCTACTGTAGGAGCATCTGTTGGAGCTACTGTAGGAGCATCTGTTGGCTCTACTGTAGGAGCATCTGTTGGCTCTGCTGTAGGAGCTTCTGTTGGAGCTGCTGTAGGAGCTTCTGTTGGTGCTACTGTTGGATCTGTTGGGCCAACCTCTGTTAAGCACTCAGCGTTTGTGCAAAGTGTCTGTGGGTTAAATGTAATCTTTACAGCTACTGTGCCCTCTGCAATGTATAGATGAGCGTTGCTGTCAAGACCTGTTGCAGGACCTCTGTCGTTGAATGAGAAGTCCCAAGCGCCGTCAGCTGCAACCTTGTAGTCAGCGTCAGCGTCTGTCTGATCCTCTGTTACAGGAATTACGATCTCGAATAGACCTGTCTCAGCGTTGAATGTTAGAAGATACTTCTCAGCTGTTGGATCCCAAGCTGGGTCAAACAAAGCGTCTGAACCAACTGCTGTGTATGTATGATCAGCTGATGGGTCAAAGCCTGGCTCTGTAGGAGCATCTGTAGGTGCTGCTGTAGGAGCGTCTGTTGGAGCTACTGTAGGAGCATCTGTTGGCTCTGCTGTAGGAGCGTCTGTTGGCTCTGCTGTAGGAGCCTCTGTTGGCTCTGCTGTAGGAGCCTCTGTTGGCTCTGCTGTAGGAGCCTCTGTTGGCTGCTCGCCCTTTACTGCTGTGCAGCTAGCGCACTCAGTTGTTGGGTCGAAAGAGAAGATAAGAGCTGTTACGCCCTCTTCGATGTAGAAGTGTGCATTAGTGTCAAGACCTTCTGCAAGACCTCTGTCATTGTAAGATACATCCCATGCACCGTCCTGAGCAACCTTGTAGTCTAGGTCAGCGTCAGTCTGATCTTCTGATACAGGAACTGTAACTCTGTAAATACCGTCTTCGCCCTTAGTCATCTGATACTTAGGCTCGTTTGGTGTCCATGATGGATCAAACACAGCATCAGAACCAACTACGAAGTAAGTGTGATCTGTGTCGTCAACAGCTAATGTTGAGAAGCCGCCAACAGCACACATAGCAACTACTAGCATAACTGATAGTAGTACGCTTGCGAATTTCTTCATTGGATTTTCCTCCCTAAAAATAATATTATTTTTTCCGAAGATATCTCTTCAGCATTTGTATTATACACTATTTTTATTTTAAATGTCAACACAAGGGTTAATATTTGGTAACAAATTGTTAAGATTTGTTACACATCAACAAAAATAATATAATATTTTATAAGCAAATGCCATTATTTTTCGCGAGAAACAGTAAAAACTTTCTGTTATCACAAGCTACTTGTACAATTTTATATAGTTTTTTCGGTAATTACAGGGTTGTATTATTATTTTGTGCTTTGTTTTCACCCAGTGATCCATTTGGTGCACCGTTCGCGCCGTTTTCGCCCGGTGCACCGCCCTTTGGTGCTACACCTGGGTTTCCTCCGCCATTGCCTGCTGCTTCGCCTACAGCTGTAATTATGTCATTTACTTCAACCTGCTGTGACAAACTGCCGGCATTTATGGTGTATGTACTGCCCTGTTTAATGTCGGCACTGCTTACTACCACACTGCTGTACTCCTTAGTTGGCGTATAAGAAATAACAGTGTTGCCCGAGCTGTCCTTTACGGTAAGCTCACCGCTTACGGCTTCGCTTGTGTTATACATAATTGCGCACTGTGACGAGTCATCCCCAAAGTTTTCTGCCATTTCCTTAGTACCTACCGCAACAACAACACCGCCTGTAACAACTGCACTGCCGTCACTGTCTATAGCGCCGTTGCCGCCTTTTGTAGGGCCGTTTATATACAGCTCTCCTCCCGACACTGTAATAGAATTGTTAGAGTCTATACCGTCACCTTCTGCGTCCACGGTTATTACTCCGCCCGAAATATTAATTTCGCAATCCTCTGTCACGCCGAAATTGTCCGGCTGCATACTGCCGCCAACGCCGCTTTGGTCGTTGCCGCCTGCGGCGTTTATACCGTCGTCACTAGATTTTACGGTTATATTGCCGCCTGAAATTTTCACCTTTAGTCCCTCTATGCCCTCGTAGCTTTCGGTAACATTTACAGTACCACCTGAAATTTCTGTAGTTTCGTCTGCGTGAATACCGTCGTCACCTGTAGCAAGGGTAAGACTACCGCCCTTTACATACACATTTGCGTTGGAATGAACCGAATCGTCGGCAGAGTCCACATTAATTTTGCCGCCCTGTATAGTTAGGTTAGCCCCTGCCTTTATTCCCTTTACGCTTGTTGTGTCTTGGGTATTTTCGTTTGTATTTGTGTTTGCCTGCTTGTCGCCAAACATTTCCGTTTTTACCTTTTCAGCGTTACTGCTGCCGCCACCGGCTGTAATATTAAATGTTCCGTCTAAAGCGGTAAGGGTTCCCGAGGCTGATATTCCGTCACCCTGTGCGGTTATTTTTATTTTTCCGCCCTTAATATACACAAAGCCCTTGTCGGTGTCCTCTGTATTTTCTGAGTGTATACCGTCCTTTTGCGAATTTACGGTAATGTTTCCGTCTGCAATTCTTACGCTGTCTTTACCGCTTACTCCCTGTCCTGCAGAGGTAACGCTGTAGCTTCCCCCTGTAATTACAAGGTCGTCCTTTGAAACCACGCCTTGGCCGTTCTTTGAGCTTATGCTTAAACTGCCCTTGCCGTTTAGTGTTAAATCCTCTTTAGAGAAAACTGCCGCGTCTACATTGTTGTCGTCTGTTTGCTTAAACTCGCCCGTAGCGGCAAGGGTATTTTTTGTACCGTCCTTTAGGGTTATAAACACCTTATCTGCCTGCTTTACATAAACGGCGGCGCTTGACTTGCAGCTTATGTTTGCGCCCTTTAGCACCAGCTGTATTTTATCCTGCTTATCTGCGTCAACTACAATTTGACCGTCGGAAAGTGTTCCCGAAAGAACATACACTCCCTCCTTGCTTATAGTTACGGTGCTTCCGCTTATTTTTACGCCGTCGGCACTGCATTTACTGCCGCTGTCAGACAGGCTTACCGTTACAGCCTCTGCTTCGTCGTAAGTACCTGCCAAATCTCTTTTTGTAAACATCTCGTCAGAGCTGTCATCTTGGTTTGCATTTGTGTTATTCTTTGAGGTGCTTGCTGCAGCTTCGTCCTTTGTACTTACCGTACTTACAGAATCGGCAGTGGCTGTGCCTGTGTTGGCACTATTGCACCCTGCAAAAGACACTACCAGCATTGCACCTATTATTAATGATAAAATTTTCTTTGACCTACAGCTCATAATTATTAGCCTCCTGTTCTGAAATACAAATTTCAAGGTTGCCGTTACGACAGCGCATTTTGTCGATTAATTCTTTTTCCTTTGAAACATCCTTTAGCGTAATGTTGTATGTAATTTTAAACAAGCTTCCCATATTTGTGGTTTTTACACTTACTGCTTTGGCTTTTTCGGTGTACTCTGCAAACAGGTCGTCAAACATATTGCTGTAGTCCAAATCTTCGGGAATAGTTACTCTAAGGGTTTTGTCCTTTACGGCTTTATTTTCGCCAAAGCCTGTTTTGTAGTAAACAACCATAGCCAAACCCACTATAAGGGCAAACAGCACAGCATAGCCTAAATATCCCATACCTGTTACCAAGCCTGTGCCCATTGCAATAAATATGGCGCCAATGTCCTTTGCCGTACCCGGCACCGAGCGAAAGCGAACCAGACTAAAAGCACCTGCTACAGCCACGCCTGCGCCTACATTGCCGTTTACCATCATAATTACCACACACACCACCGCCGGCAAAAGTGCCAGCGTAACCACAAAGCTTTTTGTGTAGCGGCTTTTGTATGTATAAACCAATGCTAAAAATGCGCCTATTACCAGCGAAACAGCTATGCAAAGCAAAAAGTTAAGTACATCCGGTGTTGTAGTTGAGGCGGAATAAACTCCGCTGAATAATGTATCAAGCATAATTTTTGACCTCCTGTTTTCTGTAAAAAATCTCCTTGTAGGCATTGCCGTACTTTGAAAATGAAGTTTTGTAAATTTTATTTTGGTTAAGCACCGCTGTAAGCCACAAAGGAATTGCACCTTTTGTTTTAACCTCCAACAGCACCATATTGTCCTGCAAAATTTTATTTCCGTAAATTCCCTTTGTAAGGTCAAGGTCGTAATCACGCCACAAAATATTTTGGTCAAAGGTCATTCTGAAATCCGGATCGTCCTTTGAATAGAACGCCTGCCTCTCATAAGAAATAAACACCCGTGGTGCAAGGTTTTCATAAAACTGCAAAAAATACTCAATTTCGCTGTTTATTTGTCCACCCGGTGCACCGCCCTTGCCCTTAAGGTAGTTTAGCGCCTGACTGTAGGGCATATCTACCCTGCGTTTATACACTACAGATTTATATTTTTTCTTTATTTCGGCAAAGGCCTGTGTGTCGCTGTGCGCCATACCATAGGTTCTTAACCGAAGCTTTTCTTTATATACCGGCTTTTCTATAGAACGCCGTATCAACAAATAATCGGGCGTATCAAAATACAGGTTGCATATAGTGCTTTTACCGTATTTGTCCGGCACTGTCAGATTTTCCATTGCCTGCAATATTATCTTCTGCTGCTTACGGGTAATAAGGTACTTTACCTCGTAGCGCTTAAATACATTTTGATATTTCATAATAAGCACCTCGTTTCTATGGTGCTATTGTAAAGCTCCAACTTTAAATGTAATTTAAAAATCACAAATATTTCTCATTATTTTTACAAACCCATTTTACAGAGCTATGGAAGCATATTTGCCAGGTCAAATTTACTTAGCATACTAAGGTTGTAGCTTTCCTCTTGGTTTGGAGCTTGATTATTATTGCTGTCTGCTTTGTACTGCTGTTCCATTGCCTTGGCGCTGTCCTGCTGAAGCCACATTCTTATATAATTGTCAATTCCCTGTCTGTCTCTTTGTTTGTTGTGGTTGTTGTGCATATAGTCCGCAAGCTTTCTCAGGCAGGCTACAACATCTATTGCAGTGTACTCAAGAGAAAGCTGTTTAACCATATTTTCCGTAACCGTGTAGTTAGTGTTGTCTTTTAGAGGGATTGTCAGCACAGCCTCGCCTCCCGAAGAGTTCTCCGTTTTTTCGTACGCTTTACTTTCCTCTTCTTTACTTTCATTTATTTTACTTTTATTTTCTTTACTTTTATTTGTGGTATTAATTTGAGATTTACTGCCGTTTATCAGTGAATTAATACAGTTAATATCCTGCTCACCCTCTGGCGAACACACCATTATAAAATTTTTTGTTTCGTCACAGTCCAAAAGCCACAGCTTACCCTGCACCTTTACCGTCTTTTTTACAGCCCTTGCCTTAACCATTTCTTGGTAGCGGCGTTGTATTCCCACTGACGACAGCGCCTGCCGATTTCTGAAAAGGTCGTCGTCAAACAGTGAACGCTTACAGCAAAACTGAATAATCTCCCTTGCCTTTTGGGGACTTACCCCCAGGTCTGCCGAAGCAACATAAAGCAAATCCTCGTTACATTTTATATAGTAGCCGTTGTTATAAATAGCCGTAAGCAAATAGATATACAGCAACACGCCGTTTGCACCGTAATTTGCCATAAGTATGCGAATTTTCACATCTTTAAATATATCCACATCAAAAGGGAAATAGCTTAGCCCCTTTTTTATTGGTCTTGCCATAAATAAAGCCTCCTTTAAAATAAAAAACTAATTCTATTTCTAAGCCACAACCCAAAGCGGCTCTATATAATAGCTAAAAAGGCAGGTTTATTGTCTATATTTATGCAAGGTTGTACAGTAAATAAATATTTTTTCACGGAAAAACCCCGACTACCAAGGATTTCTCCTTAGTAATCGGGGTAATTATACCTTATACTCAGCGGTAAACACAGCCGGTATTATTTTTAGTTTTAATTACTTTTCAAAGCGCTTACGGTAAGCAACAACTGCTATGCCTGCTGCACCAAGAACTGATGCAAACAACGCAATTAATGATGTGCTGTCGCCTGTTGCAATTTTACCTGCGTCTTTACCTGTAGCCTCTTTGTTGTTTGATGTAGTTACATTTGCAACTGAATTGTTGTTGTTAGAGGACTGTGTAGGTTTTTCGTCAGGTGTGGCAATTGGCTTTTCGTCAGGTGTAGCAACATCTGTAGGTGTTTCGTCATTCCAAATAGGAGCGCCGTCTATAGCAGGAATTGTAAATGTATATTCAATAGGTTTTACATTTGTTACTCCGTCTGCCTTTGCGCTTATTTTAACCTTAACTGTTCTCTCTGCACCTGATGGCAATGCGTTGAGTGTCCATGTGTTCTGCTTTTCGCCTGATGAAGCAAGCTTGTCGTACTTAACGGTGCTGTTTTCTTCATCGCCCAGTGTAACGCCATTTGGCAGCTGTACAGTAACCTCAGCGTTAGTAAGGTTATTTTTGCTTGTATTCTTTAGATAAGCCGTAAGTGAAATAGGATTGTAACCGTTGCCCTCTTCGTTTATCTCAAAGCTGCTTGCTGATCTTGTAGCGCCCAAAGTAAGGTCACCCTTTGTAACATCAAGCTCGCCCAAGCCGTAATAAGCAATGTAGTCTTTGCTCTGACCCGGCTTTAGCTCTACAGGCTTCCAAATAGAGTTTACAACACTGTCGCCAATGTCTAATGAAGTATCGCAAACAGGCTCATAATGACTCACACTTGTCCAGTAGTTGTTAAACTGTACATAGTCAGGTCTGTCTGCACCTGTTGCAAAATAACCTGTTGAAACAACATTAGGCTTTTCCAAACTGTCAAATGCCTGGTACATTGTAGGAATCTTGTCGCCGCTAAACTGCATTCTTGTTGTAACAGCACCTATACCTGCAATTCTGAAAGGAGCATAGTCATTAGAATCAAGCATAGTGTCAAGCATAATCCTGCCGCCTACCTTGTGGTTCTTCTTTGAAGTATTTATAACGCTGTACTTAACCTCTACAACGTCCTTTTTACCGTTTACCTTGTTAGGCATAAAGCTAAGTGTTCTTTCAATCTTAATGTCGTCACTTGTATCGTCAACATCTTTTACGCTGTCACCGCTGAAAACACCGTCATTGCTGTTGCAATAGAAATTCTCTTCTACACCATCAACACTATAGCGCAGGTTAGATGTAATATGATAAAGCAAATAAGCTGTTTTTCCTGTTTTTGCATCTAATATGGTGTCAATAGTAAATTTACCTGAATAAGACCTTCTGATTATCTCCAGATATTCATTCTTTATGCCATCATCAGTTTTTGTTGTTGCGGCAAAGGCAGAGGTCACTGCCATTGAGCCTATCATACCCACAGCAAGGGCTGTTGATATTACTTTTGTAAATATTTTTTTCATCTTATGCATTTACCTCAATCATTAAAATTTGCTGTTATAACATTCCCACTAACTATATAACAACAGTAATATTTTATCATATATGTAAAATTTATACAAGTATTATTTTATATAAATACTTAAATTTAAAAATTTATTTTACAGTGCTAATACACAAAAGGCCTTTAGGGGGCTGATACTATCCGCCCTCTAAAGACCTTATGTTGTCTAAATCGCCGCAAAAGCTTTTGCTTAGACGGTTTTGTATTATTTACATAATATTTCTTAATATTTCTTACTTACCTGGCTTGTAGCTGCCCTTTAGTGAAACACTGCGGTTAAATACAGGTGCACCCGGTTTTGAGTCCTTATTGTCAAGGCAGAAATAACCCAAACGCATAAACTGGAACGAAGCCGGCGGCAGCAGCTGTGCCACAGCCTTTTCTGTTTTGCAGTTTTTCAGCACCTTTAGTGAATCGGGGTTAATATAGTCCAAAAAGTTTTTATCACCTGTGTCAGGGTCAGGCACTGTAAACAGGTTGTCGTACAGTCTTACCTCTGCATCTGCACAGTTGTTGGCGTCTACCCAGTGGATAGTAGCCTTTATTCTTCTGCCGTCAGGTGTGTTGCCGCCCCTTGTTTCAGGGTCGTACTCTGCGTACACCTCAGTAACATTTCCGTTTTCGTCCTTTTTGCAGCCTGTACATTTAACAACATATGCTGACTTTAGGCGAACCTCATTTCCCGGGAACAGTCTGAAATACTTTCTTGCAGGCTCTTCCATAAAGTCCTCTGCCTCAATATAACATTCCCTTGTAAAGGTAATTTCACGCTCACCGTCCTCCGGGCGGTTAGGGTTGTTCTCTACCATAAAGGTTTCCGACTTATCCTCAGGATAATTTGTAATAATAAGCTTAATCGGGTTAAGCACTGTCATTACACGCTGTGCGGTTTCGTTTAAATCCTCACGCAGGCAGTACTCCAAAAAGCCGTAGTCAACTATAGAATTAACCTTTGACACGCCTATTCTTTCACAAAAGTTTCTTATAGACTTTGGTGTGTAGCCACGGCGGCGAAGTCCGCACAAGGTAGGCATACGAGGGTCGTCCCAACCGCTTACATATCCATCTTCCACCAAAGTACGCAGCTTTCTTTTGCTCATTACCGTGTTGTTTATGCCCAGCCTTGCAAACTCTATCTGTCTTGGCTTTGACGGCAAGGTAACATTGTTAATTACCCAGTCGTACAGTGGACGATGGTCTTCAAACTCCAGTGAACACAAAGAATGTGTTATACCCTCTAAAGCGTCCTCTATAGGGTGGGCAAAGTCGTACATAGGGTAAATGCACCACTTGTCACCTGTGCGGTGGTGTCTGATATGGTTTATTCTGTAAATAACAGGGTCACGCATATTAAAGTTGCCTGACGCTAAGTCTATCTTTGCACGCAGTGTCATTTCACCGTCGGCAAATTCGCCGTTTTTCATACGCTCAAACAGATCCAGACTTTCCTCTATGGGTCTGTCACGGTATGGGCTTGTAGCAGGTGTGGAAAGGTCGCCTCTGTGGGCTTTCATTTCTTCGGCATTTAGCTGACATACATAGGCCAGTCCTTTTTTTAGAAGCTCTACCGCACCCTCGTACATTTTGTCAAAATACTCTGATGCATAGAAAAAGCGGTCGTCCCAGCTAAAGCCCAGCCACTGAATGTCCTCTTTAATAGCGTCTACATACTCTACATCTTCTTTTGTAGGGTTTGTGTCATCCATTCTCAGGTTACACATACCTTTGTACTTTTCGGCTGTACCAAAATTAATGCAAACTGCCTTTGCGTGGCCAATGTGTAAATATCCGTTTGGCTCAGGCGGAAAACGGGTGTGTACGGTTTTACCGTAATACTCGCCGCCCGGCGCTATGTCTTCATCTATAAAATCATGTATAAAATTACAGTTGCCTATCTGCTCC
Source organism: uncultured Ruminococcus sp. (assembly GCA_902789345.1). Lineage (GTDB taxonomy): Bacteria > Bacillota > Clostridia > Oscillospirales > Acutalibacteraceae > CAG-964. The sequence goes on along the minus strand of CADANT010000009.1, from coordinate 9,222 downwards.
TGATTTTTTATTTCCTCTGCCATATGGCTGTCCTCCTTAGTTTATACTCCCAGCTTTTCCAAGCCTAAGTTTAGTCTTGCCAGAGCCTCATCTCTGCCAAGAATTTCAAGAATCTCCACAGCGCCGCCCGGAGTTACCTTTTTGCCGGCTGCCGCAATTCTTGCAGGCCACATTACAGTGCCGTTTTTAACCTCAAGCTCCTGTGCAAGGTTAATAAGGCAGTCGTGAATACTGTCTTTGTCCCAGCTTTCAAGGGCCGTAAGCTTGTCTGTAACAGCCTTTAGCATTACAGGTGCGTTTTCAAGGTTTGTTTTACTCTTTTTGTTTACAAACATTTCTGCATCATACTCAGGCAGTTTGTCGAAAAAGTCTATCATCTCCGGAATTTGTGTAAACTTTGTTACACGCTGCTGCAAAATACCGCACAGCTTGTCCCAAGGAAGCTCACGGCTTGTAACCGCCTCTTTATAGTATGGCATAGCATAGCTTGTAAATTCTTCCGGTGACATTTTGCGGATATACTCACCGTTAAACCACTCCAGCTTGTCGTAGTCAAAAATTGACGGTGACTTGCTTATACCGCTGATGTTAAATGCCTTTGTAAGCTCATCAAGAGTAAACATTTCCTGATTATCCGACGGACACCAGCCCAGCAGTGCTACATAGTTAATAATAGCCTGCGGCAAATAGCCCTCTTTTATTAAATCCTCAAAGCCTGTTGAACCGTGACGCTTTGAAAGCTTTGCAACATTGCCCTCGGCGTCCTTGCCCATAATAAGCGGCAGGTGGATGTATGTAGGCACTTCCCAGCCAAAAGCCTCGTACAATAAGTTGTACTTAGGTGTAGAGCTTAAATACTCACAGCCACGAACAACATGTGTAATATTCATTGTGTGGTCGTCTATAACATTTGCAAAGTTATAGGTAGGGTAGCCATCTGTTTTTATTAAAATCTGGTCTTGCAGCTCGCTGTTTTCTACTGTAATTTCACCAAAAACAGCGTCGGTAAAGGTTGTACTGCCCTCAAGAGGCATTTTTTGTCTGATTACATAAGGTACCCCCTCTGCCAAAAGCCTGTCTATTTCTTCCTGTGGCAGGTCACGGCAATGTCTGTCGTAGCCGCCGCCCGGTGTTTCGTCATCCTTTAGGCTGTCTAAACGCTCCTTTGTGCAGAAGCACCTGTATGCCTTGCCCTGTTCAATAAGCTGTTCCGCATATGGCTTGTACATATTAAGTCTTTCACTTTGAACATAAGGGCCATACTCACCCGGCTTGTCAGGGCCTTCGTCGTGTTGAAGTCCGGCAACCCTAAGGGTGTTATATATAATATCCACAGCACCCTCTACATATCTTTCACGGTCAGTATCCTCTATTCTCAGAACAAAGTCGCCGCCTTGACTTTTAGCTACTAAATATTCATACAGTGCGGTTCTTAAATTACCTATATGCATAAATCCTGTAGGGCTTGGTGCAAATCTGGTACGAACAGTTTTGTTACTCATTGCTGTTTCCTCTTTCTGTTTTAATAAAAATTACTGTTAGCTATTATTATAGCAAAATAAATACCGCTTTTAAAGTGGTTGTTATAATTTTTTATGTATTTGTTTTTCGGTTAAAGAAAAAGGCGCACCCCAAAGCCTTTGCCTTAGTGTGCGCCCTATGTGTATTGCGGATAATTATGTTATCTTTTTTCTGTTATCAGTCAACTACTCTTCTTACACATCTTACTGTGCCGCCCCATGAAATAGGTGTTGTAAGAACTCCTACATTTTCATTTAAAGCGTGTGTAACCATACCGTTGCCTGCGTATATTGCCACATGACCCGGATATACCACAATGTCGCCAGGCTGTGCATTTGCCAGTGAAACATTGTAGCCTACCATATCAAGGTCTACTCTGTAGTTCCACAGGTTGTAGCCGAAGTTTTCGTATATACAGCATAAAAAGCCTGAGCAGTCAGCTCCTGTGTACAGGCTTGTTCCGCCCCATACATAAGGTGTTACGCCTACCCACTGTGCGGCATAGTCGGCAATTTTTTGACCTGTTGCCTTTACAGCCTTTACTGTAACAGTCTTGCTTGCTGTAACCTTACTTCCGTCCTTTGCAGTACATTTAATTGTTACTTTGCCCTCCTTTAGGGCTGTAACCTTACCTGTTGAGCTTACTGTTGCAACTGTTGTGTCGCTGCTGCTCCAGGTGACATTTTTGTTTGTTGCGTTAGACGGTGCAACCACTGCCTTTAATGTTATGCTGCTGCCCTCGTCCACACTGCCGCTGCCTGAAAGTGTAATCTTGTTTATAGGCTGTTTTACAGTAACCTTACATGTGTCCTTTTTGCCGCTGCCGTCTGCCGCCGTACAGGTAATAGTACAAGTACCTGCACCTACAGCTGTAAGAAGACCGTTGCTGTCTACTTTAGCAACCTTTGTGTTACTGCTTTTGTATTTAACATTAACATTTGAAGCTGTTGTAGGTGTTACTGTTGGGTGGAAATGTGCCTTTTTGCCTACATTCCAGCTAATGGTATGTGCATTCAGTGTTACTCTCGTTACAGGTCTTACAACAGTTACCATACATTTGGCGCTTTTGCCGCTGCCGTCTGTTGTGGTGGCTGTAATTATACAGCTTCCTTTTGATTTTGCTGTGATAACGCCGTCAGAGCTTACAGCCGCTACCGATGTGTCACTGCTTTTGAATGTAAGCTTTGTATTTGATGCTGTATTCGGTACAGCCTTTGCCGCAAGCTTTTTAGTGCTGTTTTCATTTAGCTTAACTGCACTTTCCATACTTACAGCTGTAACTGTTTGCTTTACTGTAACCTTGTAGCTTACCGATATGTTGCTGTAGTACCTTGATTTACAGGTAATAGTACAAGTACCCTTGCCTACAGCTGTAATTACGCCCTTGTTTACTGTAGCTACAGAGCTGTTGCTGCTGCTCCATACCAAAGACTTTGATGTTGCGTTTGACGGACCAACTGTTGCTGTAACTGTCTTTTTATGTCCCAGCTCAAGAGTTGCCTCACTGCCTGACAGCTTAATGCTTGTTATAGGCTGAACAACAGTTACCGCTATTCTTGCTGTAGCACCGTTGCTTGCTGTAACTGTAATCATACAGTTGCCCTGACCTTTGGCTGTAATAACACCTGTTGGACTTACTGAAGCAACCGAGTTGTTACTGCTGCTCCACTTAAAGGCCAGGCTGTTTCCTGAACCTGTTACAGTGTATGCAGCCTTTTTGGTAATACCCTTGTTAAGAACCAATACAGGGTCAGCCAGCTTTATTTGTGCCTTTGACACAACCGTAACTGTGCAAACATCGTACTTACTTGGGTCGGTTGCAGAGGCACAGGTTATTTTACATGTACCCGGTGCTACCGCCTTTAGCAGGCCGTTTTTGTCTACTGTAGCAACCTTTGTGTTACTGCTTTTGTATGTTACGCTTTTTACCGATGAAGAAAGCGCTGGTTTAAAATGTCCCGACTTGCCCTCTTCCCAGGTAATACTGTTGGTGTTTAGTTTAACACCGGTTGAAGCTGTTGTAACGCTTACAGCACAGGAGGCCTTTTGTCCGTTTGAAGCTGTACAGGTAATTTTACTTGTACCTACAGACAATCCCGTAACATTGCCCTTGCTGTCAACACTTGCCACGCTTGGATTAGACGACTTCCACTCCAGCTTTGAATTTGCAGGTGCCGAAGCAAGTGAAAGCTTTGTAGAATAGCCAACCTTTGTCATAACAACAGCGTTTTTAAACTCAATACTGCTTGACGCAGCAGTAAATATTTCGTTGGAGCTTTCACTTGTACTCTTTTCAACAGATTGTGTAGATTGCTCTGCACCTGTTTCTACATTGCTGTCTGTAACAGCTCCTGCTGCTAAAGAAGTGCTTACTGCAAATGTTGACACTAACAGTAACGCCAGCAATTTTTTAGATATACTCATATTACTTCTCCTATTCATTTCGTAATGTTTTATTATATACATTTCGTAATCATTGTATTACAAAAATGTAAATCAGTCAAGTTAAGTTGTTACAGATTTGTAATTTGTAACTTTTTTTGGTAAATATACCCATAACAAACAGACTAATTTTTCAAATTTATAGAGCAGATATAAATTACTTAACCAATTTTTTATTGACTTTTTAACATTAATTTGTTGCAAAATTAAATCTTGAACATACTGGTGAATTAATTTACTTTATCTGTAAATATCTAAACTTGTACTGAATAGTATAGTTATTGAGCGTTTACAGGCTTAATACTAAGACTGAATTAAGAGCGGATTTTATGGCTTATTCCACAGCTTTTGCCTGCTGAATAACCGGTACTTATAGAGCTTTAGCCTGTAGAGTTTAAAATAATTCTGCGGCGGGAGGCTGTGTAAATATGCTTTGACCGCAGCTTAATGGGGTGTTTAGTATAAATTTTTTACAGAAAAAGGAGATACACTAATGTCCGTATTGAAAAACAAGTTTATCAGAAAGAGCGTGTCACTGCTGCTTAGTGCCGTTATGGTATGCTGCTGTCTTTCTGCGTCCTTTGCAGTAAGTGCAGACAATTCCACAACCGTTAGCTTTGGCGCTTGCTTTGACAAATCGGGACGGCAAATTAGGGCTGTCAAAAAGCTTGTTATAGATGGCCATAAACTTTTCGATGTTGGGGATTATGTTTCTATGATTTTTGCAGACAATATGACTGCCTTTTGCATTGAGCCGTTACAAAATGTACAAAGCGGCTCACATTTGGAGCAAAACAATTCCCCTGCGTGGGACGCACTAAGCGACCACCAAAAAACAGCCCTTAAACTTACTCTTATGTATGGTTACCAGGGCAACCTTGATAAGCTTACAAAGCTAAATGTAAGCTCGTCGGAGGTTTATGTGGCAACGCAGCTTATAATATGGGAAATTGTAAGCGGTATGCGAGACACGCCACTTACCTTTAAATGTACCGACAATTCCTTTATAAACACCTTTTACAATAGCAAAGACAAAACCAACAAGGGTGTAAAGGCGGTATATGAAGCTATTGACAAAAGCCTAAAGGACTACTACACCATACCGTCATTTTCATGTACAGAGCAGGGGGCACTTATATATAAAATGAAGTATAATAACGGCTCATATTCCATAGAGCTTACAGATACCAACAATGTAATAGCCGACTATAAAATTACACACAACAGCAATATTTCTTACACACTTAACAACAACACACTTACTCTTTCTTCCGATGAACCTGTAAACGCTGTACAGCTTAAACTTACCAAAAAGCTGCCTACTGCCGTTGGCATTACACCGTTTGTTTTGTGGGGTGACAAAGAAAAGCAAGACATTGTTACAGGTCTTGACTGCAACCTTAAAAAGCCTATTGCATACTTTACTTTAACAGCTAATAAACCCATATGCCCTACTGAGCCTACAAAACCTACACAGCCTGTAACTTGCCCTACTGAACCTACAGAGCCTGTAACTTGCCCTACTGAACCTACTAAACCTACAGAGCCTGTAACTTGCCCTACTGAACCTACTAAACCTACAGAGCCGGTTACTTGCCCTACTGAACCTACTAAACCTACAGAGCCGGTTACTTGCCCTACCGAACCTACTAAACCTACAGAGCCGGTTACCTGCCCTACTAAACCTATAGAACCAATAACTTGCCCTACCGAACCTACAGAGCCGGTTACCTGCCCTACTGAACCTACCAAACCTACAGGGCCGGTTACCTGCCCTACCAAACCGACTACACCGTGCTGTAAAACAAAAAATGTAATATCTACAGTTTATAATCTAAACAATACAGCTAATAATACCTACAACTACACAGGCGGTGCAGACAATACAACAGGCAAGGTTGCCACCGGCGACTCTGCCACTACAATTATTACCCTCAGCACACTAATGGCTGCATCTGCCGCCGCTGTTTACTTCTTGAGAAAAAGAAAGAAACAGTAATAATGCACAATAAATATTAAAAAAATTATGCCTATCTTCCAAAAAAGATGGGCATAATTTTATATAAAAACCCTTGTGAAAATTTCAAAAAATAATATAAACATACGAATTTTTTCTGCCTGCGCCGTGACTTCTTGACCTTTATTGTAAGGTATATTAAAGTATATTCAGATATTATTTAGTTTTAAAAGGTATACTGTAAACTAACTGTAGTATCAAACAAATATATTATTTAAAAGTAAGGATTTTTAATATGAGCTACGAAATTATTGTATTGGATATTGACGGAACTCTTGTTAATTCTAAAAAAGAAATTACAGACCGCACACTAAAAACACTTACAAAACTGCAAACAATCGGCAAAAAGGTCGTTCTTGCCTCCGGCAGACCTGTGCAGGGCATTATGCGCTATGCCCACGCTTTGCGCTTAGACAGCTTTGGCGGTTATGTTTTGGCATATAACGGCGGCTGTGTGATTGACGCAAGGTCTAACGAGGTTATTTACAGCAAAAATTTTCCTAACGAAATCATTCCTGACATTTGCAATGAACTTAAAGGAACAAATGTAACTGTAAATACATACGAAAATGACCGCATTATTATGGGCAACGCAATAAACCGTTACTCTGATGTTGAGGCAAAAATTATAGGTCTTGAAACCAAGTTTGTAGAGGATTTTGCCTCTTATGTAACCTTCAACATAAACAAGCTTTTGCTTGCCGGCGACCCTGCCGAAATTTTAAGGCTTGAAAAGCATTTCAGCGAAAAATACAAGGGCGTAATAGGTGTGTTTAGGTCAGAGGAGTTTTTCCTGGAGCTGGTACCTTTGGGCATAAACAAAGCAAAGTCTATAGAGGTTTTGCTTAACAAGCTAAATCTTACAGAACAGCAGTGCATAGCCTGCGGTGACGCATACAACGATATAACTATGATTCAGTATGCCGGTTTAGGCGTAGCAATGGGAAATGCTGTAGATGAGGTTAAAGAGGCCGCCAACCTTGTAACCGACACAAACGACCAAGACGGCGTAGCTAAGGTTGTAGAAAAATACATGCTGTAAAAAATAAAATCAAATACACAAAACGCTTTGTGCATTAACACATCACCTCCTTGTCGGGTAAGCCGTTAAGGAGGTGATTTTTTTGTAATATTCATAATCATACAGGCAGCAAAAACCGGTAGTGAAACAGAAAGACTATTTCTCAACACAAACAAATTTATTTTTCCGTCAGCAAAAAGAAATAAGCAAAATTATTTTTCCGGAAACAAAAGCAAGAACACAAAATTATTTTCCCGGAAACAAAAAGAATAACGCTAAATTATCCCCCCTACAACACAAACAAGCAAGCAGAAAAAGCTCTCTCAAGTCCTTTCCTGCTTGCTTGTTTTCTCTTTTATTTATCCTGTAAAATCTAAAATTCCTAATTCCTAAAGGCAATTTTTGCAATAACAGCACACAACAATACAAATGCTAATTATTACTTTATTCAGCCCTTTATTTCAAAACCGTGGTGACAATATTAATTATGTCAGCCCTTTATTTTAAAACCGTGGTGACAATATAAGTTATGTCAGCCCTTTATTTTAAAACCGTGGTGACAATATTAGTTATGTCAGCCCTCCATCTCGAAGCCGTCGTGATATGGGTTTGAATAATGCTTTGGAGCAGAGGTCTTGTTAGCAACAGGCGTTTCAACAGCTGTATTGTTTGCAGTATTACGGACAAAGGGAATACTGCCGCCTGCAGCACTCTGCCCATTACTGTTGCCTGTGTTTGCTCTGCCTGTACTGTTTGGCACTGCTCCGGCTGTTCTGTTTACACCAACCGGCACACTGCCATAGTGTGGCACTTGATATGTACTGCCATTGTTAGGTGTACCTGTACCGTTTCTATGCTCTGCACCACAGGGTACTGCACCAACCGGTACATTGTTAAAGCCGCCAACAGGTGCGGCATTGTTGTTTGCATTTCTGTTTGCGTTAGCATTGGCACTGTTAATATTAGGTTTTGCCCTATAGTTGGCATAGTTATTTTCAGGTCTTTTATAAACAGGCATTTCTGTTCTGTTAGGCGGAATTGTATTCCTTTGTGACTGCCTTTGAACAGCCGCCGCATATGCTTCCTTTTCCTTTGACTTTAAATAGATAATCCTGCCGATGTTGTATATATAGTAGGGAATTACATATACAACCCCCGTAACTGCCAAAAACAATGGCAGTATAAACAGTACCGTAAGAGCTACCTTTGCGCCTGCACCCACCTGGCTTAGACAAGCTGTGGTAAACATAGTACCGCACAGCAGTCCACACATAACATAGCCGCCTATCAGCCCGCTTGTAAGCACCAAAGGCTCTCGGCTTTGGTACACAGGAAAGCTGTATATTATATTTTCGTAGTTTAAAAATACAGCTATACCTATAATTAAAAACCATACCATAAAAAACACAGGCACTGCAAAGGCAAGGGCAGTACGGCGATTTATTTCATCTTTCATAATACTTCCTTACCCTTTATGTTTGTTCGGAATTTATTTCGTCAAAAAGCTTTTCGGTTTGCTTTACAACATCTCTGCGCTTACGCAATGCCATAAAATTATATGCCGCCAATATAATTGCGGAAAATCCCAAAAGGTACTTGCCAATGTCGCTTGAATATGCCAGCGCCATAAATGCAGAAAAGCCCAGCATAACAGCCACAGCAATAATAATGAAAATTATGTCCTTGGTTATATACCTGTATTCGCCGTGCAGGGTACAGCGGCCCTCGTCGGAATTTTCCGTTAAGCTTGCCGTAAGCTGGTATGTGCTTGGTCGGCTGTAGCCGTCGCATACACACCTTAACTGCAAGCCGTCACTGTCCGCCTTGCCTGTAAATTTTTTCTGCTTTATATCCGCATTGAGCCTGTCCAACACAATGTCTGATGTTTTGTTAAATTTATAAGTGTATTTTCTCATAGTAACCCCCTATGAAAACTATATCCTAATCGGCTCATTATTGCTTATTATTTTAGACTTAATAAATCTGCCAATGTAACTGTTCACTACAGCTACATTATATTCTATTTTCCTTACAATATCAAATATATTCCCTTTAATTTTTAAAAAAATTCTATAGGTCAATTGCAATAATAAGTTGAACATTTTTCGTGTTAGAACCAGCCAGATGGTGAGAACCTTTCGGATTTTCTTCTGGAGGGAGCCGCAGGCGACCAGAAGAGGAAAATCCGGCGGCCACTCGGGTCATACTGCAGCGTAGATCA
>CADANT010000008.1:44147-52026 GCA_902789345.1 uncultured Ruminococcus sp. | reverse complement strand
GCACCGAAAATGCTTATAAAGTACATTATAAGCTGTGCCGCCTCTGTACCCTGTGCATTTACATTAATTAGACCGATAGCCTGTGTAAGTAAATATGTAAAATAGCCTACCAAAGCGGCACAGGCAAACATAATACCGCTGCCAATAATACCTATGGAAATCTTTACACCCTTATACTTAAAAGGGTCAGCGTCTGCCGTTGAGTTTTTAGTCATAGCTATAGTAAGCAGCTTTACCTTTTTTATACTGCTAATCATTTGTATCACCTACTATATTCAGGTAGCTCTCTTCAAGAGTTGTACCGCCGTACTTTTTCTTGATATTGTCTACTGTGTCAAAGCATACTATTTTTCCCTTGCGTATAATTGCCACCTTGTCACAAAGTTCCTGTGCTGTGTCAAGTACATGAGTAGAAAACAGCACACAGTTGCCCTTTGAGGCGTGCTCCTTTATCATTTGCTTTAGTTTGTAGGCAGACTGTGGGTCCAGTCCTGTCATAGGCTCGTCCAAAATCCACACCGGCGGGTTATGTATAAGAGCGCCGGCAACCATAATTTTTTGCCTTGTACCGTGTGAACAGGAATCGAGCCTGTTTGGCAAAACATCTTCAATTTCAAAACGCTTTGTAAGTGTTTCAATGTTCTTGTCACGGGTTTGCACATCAAGCTCGTACACATCTGCCAAAAACTCCAAATACTCTCTGCAAGTAAGCCTTAGCATAAAGTCAGGGTTATCGGCTGTGTAGCCTATGCACTTTTTTGCCTCTACCCCGTTGCCTACCTTGTTTCCGCATATACTTATGCTTCCGTCTGTCGGCTGTAAAATACCTGTTATGCATTTTATAACGGTGGTCTTACCTGCACCGTTATCACCGGCAAAGCCTATTACCTGGCCTTTTTCTGCGTAAAAGCTTACATTGTCTACAGCCTTAAAATCTTTTCCGTAAATTTTTGTAAGGCCCTTTACATCAATAAGTCGTTCTTCCACAATTATACCTCCTTGCAGTATGGAATTTACTTGCCAAAGCATCATTTTGCAGTAAACTCCAAAAGTAAATTAATTTATATTATTCTGAAAAATTCATCATAATCTCTGATAATGTAGTCGCACAAAGGGCTTTCTTTTATGTCGCCTTTCGGGTTAAACAAACAGGTGGTTATACCTGCATTTCTCCCGCCCTGCATATCAGAGGTTAGTGAATCCCCCACAATAACAACCTTATCTAGGTCGTTAATACCAAGTTCGTTAAAAATATAGTCAAAATAATCTTTTGACGGCTTAGCACAGCCCATAAGCTGAGATATATACACACCGTCTGCCAGCTTGTCCAGTCCTGTATTTTTTAGTCGGCCTGTTTGAGAAACCGTTAAGCCGTTTGTTGTAATATACACCTTTGCAGAGGTTTTCAGCTTTTTAACAAATTCACAAGCACCGTCAATAAATGTACCGCTTTCTGACAAATGCCGTACATACATTTCATTTACCCTGTCTAAGTCCTCGTCAACGGTCAAATGTGCTTTTTCAAAAAAATTCTGAAATCTAAGCCGCCAAAGCTGTTGTCTTGTAACCTCTCCCTTTTCAAAAGCTTTCCAAAGGAGCAAATTTTCCATAAGGTAAATGTCATTTTTTTCTTCTGTCCATTCCAGACCAAAGTCGTCCATTGTCGCCTTTAGTGCAAATTTCTCGTCTGCGTGAAAATCAAGCAGAGTTTCGTCCACATCCAACAGTACAGTTGTAAACCTGCTATTCAAAAGACTTGCCCTCCTCGTTAAAAACATCCAGTCTGGTTATATCTGCATAAACCTCTATACTATTTGAATTTTCAAGTGCAGTTACAAGCAGTGAGGGGTTTACATTGTTTACACTTCCTGCCGGCAATGTTATAACAAGCTGTACACAATCCTCAAGCTTTTCCAAGGTATAGTCGCCTAACTGCGGCTTAATATCTATAAGCTTTACGCCCTTCTTACTGTGCTTTTCTACCTCTATAGTATCCTGTGTAAGCAAACTGCGGAGCATAAAAAACAGCTCCTCAGGGGTTTTGGCGTCACTACTTAATTTTATGTCAAATTTTCCGTAAGCAATTTTACCCGGCTTCATAACAGGCTCTGTTACCTTGTAAACCTCTATGCCCTGCGGCAAGCCTTGGTTAAGCTTACTTATAATCTCTTGTTCCGGCACATCTTCCAAAAGGCGCATATCCATACTTTCTTTTACGCCCCTAAAGCCTAATGACAGCGGCAGTGCAAAGGTTATAAAAGGGTGAGGGTTAAAACCCTCTGTATGCCATATTGGCAGCTTGCTGTGCTGCAGCGCCCTTGTCATTACCCTGTTTACATCAAGGTGGGAAATATACCTGGCAGCGCCGTCCTTTTTATACCATACTCTTACGTTTTTCAAAGCAAACACCGCCCTTCCATTTGTTAGCACCACAGTTACTGCACTTTTGGCGGCAGTTTAATGTAGTTTCCGAATTGTACGCCTTTTTACATTCGTTAATTAAAAATTCCTTAGTAACACCATAGTCAATATGATCCCACGGCAAAACCTCATCAAAGCTTCGTTTGCGGTTAGCGTAAAATTCCGGCTCTATGCCGCACTCCTTAAACAACTCAAGCCATTTTTCCAGGCTAAAGCAGTCGCTCCAGCCGTCAAAGTGGAAGCCTCTTTCACAGGCAAGCTCCATAACCTTGCACAGCCGCCTGTCACCTCGTGCAAATACAGCCTCTAAAAAGCTTGTACTTGAATCGTGGTAGTTATAGGTGATTTTTCTTGTTTTAATGCTTTCCTTAACAAGATGCTGTTTAGCTTTTAGCTGTTCCTCGGTAGCCTGTGGTTCCCACTGAAAAGGTGTAAAAGGCTTTGGTACAAAGCTTGATGTGCTTAGGGTAACGCTTACCGCTTTGCCTTTTGGTCTGCCCTCGCATTTATAATATTGGTCTACCACCTTGTGGCCAAGCTCTGCAATGCCGCATACATCCTCGTCTGTTTCCGTAGGCAAGCCTATCATAAAGTACAGCTTAACCTTTGTCCAACCGCCGTTAAACGCCTTTGAACAGGTTTCCATAAGCTCATCCTCAAGTACATTTTTATTTATAACATTTCTCATACGCTGTGTACCTGCTTCAGGTGCAAAGGTAAGTCCGCTTTTTCTTACAGTTTTAATTTTATCAATAATCTCATCATTAAAGCCGTCTACACGAAGTGAGGGCAGTGAAATACTAACCTTTTCGTCCTTTGACCACTCGGTAAGCCTTGTTAAAAGCTCCTCTATTTTTGTGTAGTCGCTGGAGCTTAATGATGAAAGTGAAACCTCGTCGTAGCCTGTATTGTTGCACAGTGTATGGCACTGCCTGTCTATAACCTCTGCCGACTTTTCACGAACAGGTCTGTACAGAAAGCCTGCCTGACAAAATCTACAGCCCCTTATACAGCCTCTGAATATTTCCTCCATTGCCCTGTCGTGGACAATTTCTATCATAGGCACTACAAAATTTTCCGGATAGTAGCAGTCGTCCATATTCATCATTAATCGCTTTTCTACCTTTTGAGGTGCGTTATGTGTGGCGGTAACAGACTTAACTGTGTTGTCCTTATTGTATTCAACATTATAAAGTGACGGTACATACACGCCCTTAATTTGTGCAGCCTTAATAAGGAAATCCTCTTTACTGTCACCGTTTTCTCTGCATTGACGGTAAAGCTCCATAACCTCCAAATCTACCTCTTCGCCCTCTCCTATAAAAAACAGGTCGATAAAATCGGCAATAGGCTCAGGGTTACAGGCACAAGGTCCGCCGGCACAGACTATATTTTTAAGCTCTGTTCTGTCCTTAGATTTTATAGGAATACACGACAGCTTGAGCATATTCAGTATATTTGTAAAGCTAAGCTCATATTGCAGCGTAAAACCGATAAAATCAAATTCCGTAAGTGGGTCGCCGCTTTCAAGAGCAAACAGAGGAATATTGTTTTTAACCATAAGCTCCTCCATATCTATCCACGGGGCAAAAACCCGCTCACACCATATATTCTCTTTGCTGTTAAACAGACTGTAGAGTATTTTCATACCCAAGTGGGACATACCCACCTCGTAAACATCGGGGAAGCAAAATGCAAAGCGTATGTCTACCTTGTCTTTGTCCTTTATTACGCTGTTTTTTTCTCCGCCTACATACCTGCCGGGTTTTTGAACTTTTAACAGCAGCTTTTCAACATCCTTATTTATCACGGTACTTATCCTCCGTTAATATACTTTTTTCTCTTGAATATTATCACACTTATCAGGTACAAAACAGCAAACAGCATTGTGAAATTATACGGTGACTTAAGCAGTGCCATAAAGCTGAAAAAGCCCAGTGGAATTACAATAGCAAGCGACACTGCCAATGTAATAAAGTAAACGGCTTTGTCCGAAAAATTCCTTTGTAATATAAGCTCCAGGGCATTTCCGCCGTCTAAAGATTCTACAGGAAGTGCGTTAAATATACACAAGGACAAATTTGCTAGTGCGAAATATCTAAATATATATAAATTATACCAACTATATATCGCAATAGTCAACAAAAATAAAACAAAATTTACAAAAACTCCTGCCAAGCAAATTACAAGCTCTGCCTTTAGTCCTCTTTTATGCTGTTGTACATCGGTAATATTAATATCAAAGGCGGACATTCTTATTTTTTCTACACCTGTTCCGTAATGCTTCATAGCAAATATATGCCCCAGTTCGTGACATACAGACGCCGCCAAACAGCACGCCGCCATTCCCGTAGGGTCAAAAATAATCAGCAGTGCTATTCCTGCTGCCAAAGGGTACGAAAGGCACAGCTTTACTCCAAACAGCTTAAAATTCATTACTGCTCCTCCTGAGGTACTGTTGCTTCTGTAGGTGCAGCCGGCGCATCGGTAACCGCCTCGGTGCTTTGAACCTCTGTTGTATTTTGGCTTTCTTGACCGGCTGTTTCAGTCGGCAGTTGTGTTGCCAACTTTTGTTGTGCCATTTCTTCCTTAAGCGTTGCTTTTTCTGTAGGTGCTTCTGTAAAATCACCACCCTTTGTAATGTCTGAAAGGGTTACTATAAGGGAATCATTTAAATTGTCAAAATACCATTTATTTACCGACGCATATATGTCGCCGCCAAAGTTTTTTAGTATAAATGCCGCCGCTACTGCTATTATTGCCAATAAAAATTGCAGTTTTATAACCGGCTGTGGGTTTTGCACGGACTTTCTTTTGTTAAAAAATTCGGTATATGTGCCTTTTTCCTGCCCGGAGTCTTCATCCTCCTGAAAATCCTCCTCTGTTTCCTCCTCTTCCTCCTGCATAGGCTCGGCACGCACTACAGGTACACTTTCCCAACTGTCGTTATACTCTATGTTGTCATATCTGTCTTCTTTCATTAAAATCACATCCCGACTTCATCTTAATAAAATACTTATGTAATGCAAAACCGGTTTATTCTTTATAAAAGCTATAAAAAGCACAAGCTTATATTTAACAGACAGTGATAAAATTTTTAGAATATAATTACTTGTAAAATAATTCTTAATAATATGGAAATGCTTTTGACATAACATAGCTTGCTATGCTATAATTTTTTTATCAAGAATTAATAAGAATAGGAGCGTCAACCCAATGAATGTATGGCATGATTTAAATCCTGAAAGAATTACACCAAGCGACTTTGAGGCTTATATTGAAATACCAAAGGGCTGCAAAAGCAAATACGAGCTTGACAAGGAAACCGGTCTGCTAAAGCTGGACAGAATACTTCATACATCTACCCGTTATCCTGCAAACTACGGTTTTATTCCAAGAACCTTTGCGCACGACCTTGACCCTCTTGATGTTTTGGTTTTGTGCAGTGAAACCATGTACCCGGGAACACTTATTCAGTGCTACCCTATAGGCTACATCAGAATGGTTGACTCCGGCTATAATGACGAAAAAATTATAGCCATACCTTTTAATGACCCTACCTACAACAGCTACAAGGATATTTCAGAGCTTCCACAGCATATTTTTAAGGAAATGTGCCACTTCTTTAAGGTTTACAAAACACTTGAGGACTCTGACAAATACACAGAGGTTGAGGATGTTAAGGGTGCAAAAGAGGCTCAAACAATTATTGCCCAGGCAATAAACGACTATAAGAAAACCTACGGCGATTTACGCAAATAATTTACTTGGAGATGAACCTAATTGAGTAACGGATTTAAAAATCTTGAGGACAAAAGAACAAAACCACTAAGGCTTACAAACTGTGTTTTGTTTATAATAGAGATTGTACTGTTTGCATTTCCGTATATAGCAATGGTGGACAGTGAAGGCAATTACCGCTTTAAAACCATTTTAGAGCTTATAATCGGAATGAATGCAGAGGACAACAAGTGGATTAAAATGGGGCTTCTTGCCATTGCGTTTGCAATAATCCCTATAGTAGGCTTCTTTGTAACTGCATTTGATAAAAACAGCTGTGTAAAAAGCTTTTTTGGCTGTGTTTGCTCCTTTGCAGGAATTTTCTGTTTGGTATTTTTAGTACCGCAGTTCTCGCCTCAGCTTGCATTTGGTGCAATGGCGGCTATAATTATTTATCTGTTCATATTTGCAATAAGCGTTTCGCTTGCACTGAAAACAGTAGCAATAAGGGCACTGAAACGAAAAGAGCAGGAAAAAATTGCCGAACACAACGAGGCATAAAAACAAATTTAAAACAAACAATTCACAAAAGGGCGGCAGAGTTTCTGTCGTCCTTTTGTAAGCCCTACATTTGTGTATAATGCATAAAATTTATACACATTTTTCCAAGTTTATTCTTGCGTTTCGTTGCACATTGTGCTAAAATAAGCCTTAGGGTAATGCTAATAGGTCATTTTATTTATTGCCCTTTGCAGTTGTGTACAAGCCGACATTCAGCCGTGCTTTGTTCATAACGCAAAAATAACTTAAACAAATTCTGAGTAAGGTGATTTTTATGACAAGCTGGGTAAATAAATCTATTTTTTACCACATTTATCCTTTAGGCTTTTGCGGTGCACCTGAATATAATGACGGTACACAAGCATACCGACTGGATAAAGTAATTGACTGGATTCCACACTTAAAGGAGCTTAATGTAAACGCTGTTTACTTTGGCCCTGTTTTTGAATCCTCTAAACACGGCTATGATACTAAGGATTACTACCATATAGATAAGCGACTTGGCGACAATGAGTCCTTTAAAAAAATATGCGATTTACTGCACGCCAACGGCATTAAGGTAGTTCTTGACGGTGTATTCAACCATGTTGGCAGAGAGTTTTGGGCATTTAAGGATGTTCAGCAAAACTTACAAAATTCCGTACACTGCAGTTGGTTTCAAAACCTAAACTTTGGCGGAAACAGTCCAATGGGCGACCCGTTTTGGTACGAGGGCTGGAGCGGCCACTACGACCTTGTTAAGCTGAATCTGCAAAACCCATATGTAGTTGAGCATTTGCTTAACGCCGTGGGCATGTGGATGGACGAGTTTGGCATAGACGGTTTAAGGCTTGATGTGGCAGACTGTGTAGATATGAATTTCCTAAAGCAGTTAAGAATATTCTGCAAAGGCAAAAGACCTGATTTCTGGCTTATGGGTGAAATTATCCATGGTGACTACAGCCGTTGGGCAAATAACGATACCTTGGATTCTGCAACAAACTACGAGTGTTACAAGGGTATATATTCTTCTCACAATGACCACAACTATTTTGAAATTGCACATTCTCTGCAAAGGCAGTTTGCACAGGGCGGTATTTACCAAAACCTATGCCTTTACAGCTTCTTGGACAACCACGATGTAAACCGTATTGCAAGCAGTCTGCGTGATAAGGCACATTTGAAGAATTCCTATACC
>CADANT010000008.1:0-44117 GCA_902789345.1 uncultured Ruminococcus sp. | reverse complement strand
CCCCTGCGTTTACTACGGCAGTGAATGGGGCATTGAGGGTACAAGAACCAACGAAAGCGACTATGCTTTAAGACCTGAGCTTAACCTTGGTGAAATTCCTAATGCTAACGAGGACTTGAACGCATACCTAAAAAAGCTGGGCAAAATCAGACTTACACTTGAGCCGCTGCAGTTTGGCGACTATAAAAACGAGTATATAAGAAACGAACAGCTTGCTTTTTCAAGAACATACAACAATCAAACCGTGTATATTGCACTTAACCTAAGCGGCAACACTGCAAATGTTGAATTTAACGCTGTGGGAGGTTTCAGTAAGCTTACAGACGCCCTAACAGGCGAAAGCTTTGACAACACCGGCTATGTTCGTATTCCTGTAAACGGCAACAGCGCAAGGATTTTGGTTATGAACAACGGCGAGTTTTCCATAAACCTTGACGAAACTCCTGAAATTGTTACTCAGCCTCAAAAAAAAGAAACCGCTAAGCTGGAAGCAGGTACTCCTATTGTTGAGATGGTTATGCCTTTGGAGGAGGTTACCCCGGGCAGATACCGTCACTTTAAGGGCGGCGAATATGAAATACTTCATATAGCCGAGCATACCGAAACAGGCGAAAAGCTGGTTATTTATGTAGATGTACAAACAAATAAATATTGGGCAAGACCATATGATATGTTTGTAGAGCTTGTTAAAAAGGATAACAAATTTATACGCCGCTTCGATAAGCTAAGCTGATTTTTGTTATTACTTGTTATAAAAATAAACGGCACAGACCAATTTGCTTATATGCAATATGAGTCTGTGCCGTTTTTGTTTCTTGTACTAAACGCCGTTTAAATCATTAAAAATTTTACGACGCTTGCCATTGTATTCTATTTTTTTCTAAAGCGGCCGTATAAGTCCGACAGTTTTTCCCAACCGAACATCGCAATAAAGGCCACTACAAATCCGCCTACCACAGCCCCTGCAATGCAATACCACTCAATAGGTATTTTATTGTACGAGACATTTGCAAAATAGGCAATTTCTGTAATAACTATAGATGTTACAGTTACTTGCAGTGAGGTTGGAATTTTACTGAGAAATTTAAGCTCTTTTGTTACCTGTGTAATAATGCTTACTAAAAACGCAAGTATTCCCAGTGTAGTAAGCAGTGCGGTAAAATCTGTAATTTCATTCATTATTTCATCATCTCCTCCAGGTCGGATATTCTGTGGTTTACAACAGCTATTTTTTCGTCGTGCAGCTGTAGCTGCTTTTCGTTTTCATAGGTACGGGAAACTAGGTTGTTATGCTCCCCTACCCTTTTTTCTAACTGCTCTATTCTGTATTTTATAAGCCTGGACTGCACTACAATGCCCACCAGCGCACCGCAGCCCGAACCTATAAGTCCAATTAATGCAACAATAATTTCTGCCATCATCAAGAAATTTCCTTTTTCAGCATATCAATAGTTGCATTAACAACCGCCTTTTTAACATTGTCAAGCTCTTTGTTTATAGCATTTCTCAGGGCTGTAATTGTGTTTTTACCTGCGATGCCGTCTTGCTCAAGCTTAAACTTTTTCTGCACCTCCAAAGTCGCCTTGTAGGTACCTCCGCCAAAGCCGTTGGTACTGTCTACCTTGGACTTAATTATGCCCAATTTTTGGGCTTGCTGCAGTAATGATTTATATGCCAAAACGCCGTCTGATTTGTCACCATTTTTAAAATTCATTTCCTTTTCCTCCTTATGGTTGTAGTAAGGTCTGTAATATCCGTTTATAACTCCGTTTGTTTTACTGTACTGTTTGTACATAACCGTTGAATAATCTGCACTGTTGCTTCCGGTGTTGCCCTCTACAGTGTATATATAACTACTGTCTGCATAATAAACATAGCCCAGGTGGTCGCTGTGGTACTTATCCGTGTAGCTGCCGCCCCACCTAAACATTACTATATCTCCCTCTTTTGGAGTAATTTCATTTGGTTCGTACCACTTACCGTACTTGCCGTCGCTTAGTCTTGCTACGGTTCCTGCTCCGTCGGTTTTAATCATATATTTATCAAGACCGTTTACCTGGTTAAACAGCCAGCTTATAAAAACTGCACACCAGTTTACACCGTAGTAGTCGCTTGTGCGGTTGTAAAACCATTTGCGGTATTTGCTTCCGTTATTTCCTATTTGACTTTTTGCAATTCTTGTTAAGTCGTCAATTACTGACATATTATCACCCCTAATTTTACAGCAGCACAATATGCTGCTTTTTATTTTTTACTTAACCTGTTTTCATTACAGAGAATAGTTAAATTCTCCGGTTCCTTTGTTGTATAAAAGCTCATTACTGATTTTGTCATAAAAGCAAGGGACTTTGTTGTCGTCCAATACAGGTATTAAATTTAAAACCAATATATTGTTTTCATAAATTTTAAAACCGTATATCCTGCCTTTAAAAAAGTTTCCTGCAACACCGTTGTTGTTTCTTGCCATTAAATACATAGTAAGCTTTGACTTTGTAACGCTGCTGCTCCAGCCGCCGTAATCAACACCGTCAAGTACAAGTGCGTTTTGGCTTTGCAGCATTTTGTATTTTCTGTCTTTCTCCAAGGTAAAAGGTGTAAGGTTTGTCTTCCAGTATGCCTGCACCTTATAATTAACAGCCTGTGATACTGTAATAGCGTCTTCGGCGGCGGTTTTTGTTTGCTTACCGTATACGCACCTAAACACACTGTCAATTTGCAAATACTCAAATTCTGTTTCTATTCGTACATCATTACCGCATATATATTTAGTATCAATGTACTGTGTTCCTGTACTTTCAATATACTTTATTTTCGTATAAGGCATTTCCTGCTTTTTAAATAAAAATCTTCTTCTGTCTGTCATACAGTTGCCTCTGTTTGAGCAGTCAGACAAACCCAGCGTGAGCCGTCGTACTGTGCGTGTATTTCGCATACATATCCCGACTGCGGTTGAAAGTCAGTCAAACCCACGCAATTTTCTGCAGTAAGGCTTGTTCCCGATGATGCCCCTGTAAAATTAACATAAATACTGTCCCCTGCATTTCCGCTTTGCGGATATACCAGCTTAACACCGGTTTGTGTGCCGATATAATATTCCGTATTTGCCTTTAGCTCTGCATCAAGGGCTGTTTTTACGGTTTGCGTGCCAATAAGCTTTGCAATGTCTTGCTTGTCTTTATCTGTAAGCACATAGTCACTGCCGTCCCTACCATTTGTTATAATAAAACGGCTTGTAGTATTATCGGTATAGGTTACTGTGTAAACATCAGTAAGACCTATTGAGGAGGTTTTTTCAATTTTTATTACTCCCTTAATTTTTGATAAATCCTCCCCGCCAAGCTGCTCTATAAGGCTGTTAAACTTGCTTAGAGTATCCTCCAGTAAGCCCTCGTATCTGCTTTCGGCCTGCGGTGTAAGCTCTACACTGCTGTGAAGCTTAAGCGTAATAACACTGCTGTTAAAAATAACCTTGCCATCGTCTGTGATTAACAGCTGAAGCTTAAGACTGTTTGTTTCTGTAAGAGACTGAGGTACAACAAATGTAAGAGTAGATTTCAGCATTGTTCCTACCGATGTATTACCGTTTTCGTCTTCAAAATTTAAAGAATAAACATAGCTGCCCTCCAGCAGATTGTCCGGCAAGGTAAACACCAGCTCCGTAGCCAAATGCTCGCCTATATATCCTATTGTGTCGCTGTCGGGTACTATGGTACCGTCACCATATACCGTAAGATAGTTCTTTCTGATTCCCTGCATATTTTTCTCCTTTGTATTAATTGCAGAACGCTCTGCAATTAATAGTAAAAAGAGGTTAAAACTTGCTGTAAAATATGCAAGTTTGTACATCTTCTTAAAAAAATTTTTTATCTTATAATATGTCGGGCCATTTTCTTTGTTACAGGTATTTTCAATATAACAAATTTTCTTGGAACAAAAGTTCGTTTTTATATTGATTTTCTTAAACAAATGTTTTATAATATCTTTAAACATTTGTTTGGAGATGACCTTATGAGCAGAATAATTCTACACAGCGACTGCAACTGCTTTTATGCCTCGGTAGAATGTGCCCTTAATCCGGCATTAAAGGGCAAGCCTGTAGCTGTAAGCGGTAACCCTGAAAAAAGGCACGGCATAATACTTACCAAAAGTGAAGAAGCAAAAAAATTTGGTGTAAAAACAGGCGAAACCATTTGGCAGGCAAAGAAAAAGTGTCCACAGCTTATAACTCTGCCGCCAAACTTTAGTAAGTATGTTGAGTATTCCAAAAGAGTAAAGGAAATTTACTATAAATATACAGATATGGTAGAATCATTTGGGCTTGACGAGGCGTGGCTTGATGTTACAGGAAGTACAAAGCTGTTTGGCAACGGCTACGAAATAGCCCAACAAATACGAAACCGTATCAAAAAGGAATTGGATATTACCGTAAGTATAGGCGTAAGCTACAACAAAATTTTCGCAAAGCTGGGCAGTGACTACAAAAAGCCCGACGCAGTTACCTTAATAAATAAAAGCAACTACAAGCACCTGGTGTGGAGTCTGCCTGCCGAGGATTTACTTTATGTAGGCAGTGCCACAAAGAAAAAGCTGAACAGCCTGGGAATATTCACAATAGGGCAAATTGCCAACACCCCTGCGGATATTCTAAAGAAAAACCTTGGCAAATGGGGACAAATGCTCCACAGCTTTGCAAACGGAAACGACACCTCTACGGTTGCCTTATACGGTGAAACCTCGCCTGTAAAGTCTATAGGCAACTCCACTACCTCTCCCAGAGATTTAAAAGACATTACAGATGTAAAAATAATTATGGGCGTACTGGCGGACAGCGTGGCACGCAGAATGAGAGAGCAGGGTTTAAGCTGTATGCTTGTAAGCATTACAGTGCGTGACAGTAAGCTTTACTCCTTTACACGGCAGAAAAAGCTTCTTTCATACACCGACATTACCTCAGAAATATTAAACACCGCCTTGGCTCTTTTTAAAGAAAACTACAACTGGAAAAATCCTATACGCAGCTTAGGTCTAAGCGTAAACGAGCTTACCTGTAAAGACAGCGGCACACAGCTAAGCCTTTTTGAAGATAACAAAAAGCGGCTTCGTCAAGAAAGTCTTGACAAAACCACAGACGCACTTAAAAACCGCTTTGGCAATTTCATTATTAATCCTGCCGTTATGTTAAAGGACACCACGCTTTCCGGCTTTAACCCCAAAGCCGACCACACCATACACCCTGTAGCACTGAAAATTGGTTAAACCAAGCTTTGAAATAGGCTAATAAGCTGAATTTGAAAAAGCACTCCATATAAAAAATAATTTTCCCTTTTGATTTTTACAACTATTCAGCCGTCAATTTACGCAGCTCAAAAAACTGCTGTTAAAAATCTTGACGGAAATATTCCTCGGGTATATAATATTGATAATTGTATAGTATAGAGTGGTGTGGTATGCCATTTGCGCCCCTCCGCTCGGCAAAGCGCTGTATATACAGCGCCATACATAACAACAAAATCAAAAATAAAATTCAAAGTCAAACACCGCTTTTAACACAGTGTTTGATGAATATGATAAATAGAGGTATATTTTTTATGATTGAAAAAGTTAAAAGCAAGGGAGCCATTTGGCTTAAAAAAATTGCAAGCAACTTTCTGGAATACCTGCCTATAGCCCTTTTGGGAATAGTTATGTGCTTTTCCATAAATGCTATTTTCGGCAGTGAAAGCTCCCTTATAGTGGTGGGCATTGCTTCCCTGTTTACTGTAAAGGACCTTTACAAAACTACATTCAGTGCAACAAACTACATAAGAAACGCTGTGTATTTACTGCTGTTAGTTACACTGGGAACTATTGCCAGCCTTAACTTTATAATTGCTATAGTTATAAATTTTGCGGCGCTGTTCTTTATCTCGTTTGTTCACAGCAGTAATTTGCGGTTGGGGGAATATTTCACGATAGCCCTTCAGCTTTTATTAATGCAGTATCCCGGCAGTGTAGAAATATCTGCCCTGCTGCCAAGGCTTTTGTGCTGTGTGTTCTGTATTGTATTAAGCGGCATCTTTTTACTTATAATGAACAACTTTTTTTCTAAGCACTACGAAAACCCTTATGTACTTCGGGGCTGCGGTGCTATTGCAAACAAGCTTAGTATTTTAACGGATAATCCCAAGAACGACAAGGTTGACCTTTTCACCCTTACCACAGAATTCTGCAACAGCGGATACACAAAAATGCGCAAGCAAGGCAATATTTTGGATGAAACAGCCAAAAATGATTTTTTGGCGCTAATGACTATGGAACAGCTAAGCGACCTTATCTATGACACAGCCTCAAAGCTGACACAGCCTACAGACAAGGATAAAGAATATTTCAGCGAGCTTTACCATATGTTTTCAAACATTAAAAACATAAAGCGTTTGGCACTTAGCCTAAGCTCCTTTGCCGATGATTACTCCCTGAGCAACCCACAGCTTTCTTCACTGTGGAAAAAATACCTGCTGACTCTTGCCGAATACTTAAAATATAAAAACAAGCCAAAGATAAAAACAAGCATTAAGCAAGCGGCCGAATTTAAAATTTCTATACTGAAAAAAAGATGGGGGCTTGCCTCTTATAATATGCGCAACGCACTGCAGCTTTCAACAATAGTTACAATATGCTGTGTAGTGGCACAGGTATTGCCTGTAAGCGACGCTATGATTATACCTATAACCGCACTGGCTGTGCTGTCAACCTACCCAAAGGTAAAGCTAAAGCACACCATACCGGGGGCAGTATTTATTATATTTGTTGCTGTTGTGTATATGTTGGTTTTAGGTTGGATGCCGTTTGCTTGGCGCACACCTGCCGCCATAATATTCTCTATGCTTGGTCTTGCAACAGCTAAGCGAGAATTTGGTCAGGCCGCATTTGCCACACAGGTGCTTTCATGCGTTTTGTACCCTACGCTTGTTATAAGCCCCGATGTACTTATGAAGTTTGCATTTGTAGGCATTGGCTGTATTCTAAGTTGGGTTTTAGTAAGGTGGATTTTCAACACACCTAAAAACAGAATATACAAACTGCATATAAGCGACCTTATACAGTATGACTGGACAGCCATAAGGCTGCTTGAAGAGGTTCGCCTTGATAAGGCAACAGAAAATTATCTGTGCGAATTTATGCTGATACAGCACCTGATGGTAGAGCATATAAGCAACAGCTCGCCAAATAAAATCGAAAGCAACAAATTCAGATATTCCAGTATGCTTTCATTTAACTGCGACCTGCTTACCGAAATTGCATATGCCCTAACAATACTAAAGCTTGGCAAACTTCCAAAAGACTGGCTGCTGGCTATGAAAAAGCGTGTAACAAATATTTTTTAACTTAATATTAACCAACAAAAGCGGAGCTGATTTTTATAACAGCTCCGCTTTTTAAATTAATGCAAACAATAAACAAGAGTACAGCTGTAGCAAAAGCCGTACCCCTGCAGTAACTACATTTTATTTACAGATTTTAAAATTGTGCCACAGCTTAACTGCGACTTTTCAGCCTGCATTAACAGCACACAGGTTTACAATCTGCTTGGTATTAATTATTACAGTCTTACAGGAATATTTTCCTTGTGCAGATACTCCTTTAAAACAGGTATGGGAATTTCGCCAAAATGGAAAAGTGATGCGGCAAGCACTGCATCAGCTTTACCTAGGGTAAAGGCGTCTTTAAAATGCTCCAATGCCCCTGCACCGCCTGAGGCTATTACAGGTATTCCCACGCTTTCAGAAACCGCCTTTGTCAGCTCCAAGTCGTAGCCTTGCTTTTGACCGTCACAGTCCATACTGGTAAGCAAAATTTCTCCTGCCCCCCTTTTTTCTGCCTCTCTTGCCCACTCAACAGCGTCAATGCCCATAGGCACTCTGCCGCCGTTTATGTAAACCTCCCAGCTGCCGTCCTTGCGCTTTGCGTCAATAGCGGCAACTACGCACTGACTTCCAAACTTATAAGCCGCCTCGTTAATAATATCAGGTCTTTTTATTGCGGCAGAGTTTACACTTACCTTGTCTGCACCTGCACGCAGAAGCTGTGTAAAATCGTCAACAGTTCTTATTCCGCCGCCAACGGTAAACGGAATAAAAATACTGTTTGCAACCTGGCTTACAATATCTGTCATAATATTTCTTGCGTCTGACGATGCGGTAATATCAAGCAAAACCAGCTCGTCTGCTCCCTGCTTGTCGTATTCCACGGCACACTCTACAGGGTCGCCTGCATCTCTTAAATTAACAAAGCTTGTACCCTTAACAACTCTGCCGTTTTTTACATCTAAGCACGGTATAATTCTTTTAGCATACATTTTACAGCACAACCTTTCCATTTGCCATATCGGCAAAGTTTTTCAACATCTGCAAGCCAACCTTGCCGCTTTTTTCCGGATGAAACTGGGTTGCCATAATGTTTTTACAGCTTACAGAAGCGTCAATGGTTGTTCCGTACTCTGTTTGTGACGACACAATCTCCGGGTTTTTAGCCTTTAAAAAATATGAGTGTACAAAATATACATATGGACTGCCCTCTATTTCCTTAAAAAGGCCGTCCCCTTTTTTAATATTAAGGGAATTCCAGCCCATATGCGGTATTTTCAGCTTACCGCCGTCATTAGGTATTCTTGTAACATCACCCTCAAGTAACGACAACCCCTCGGCATTAGGGCTTTCTTCACTGGCCGGGAACAACAGCTGCAAGCCCAAACAAATTCCTAAAAAAGGCTTTCCCGTTGCAACAAAATCCTTTACAGCCTTATCCGCATTACAGGAACGCATACAATTCATTGCGTCCTCAAAAGAGCCTACTCCGGGCAATATTGCACCGTCGGCATTCAGTATAGTTTCTATATTATTGGTAATTTCACATTTACAGTCAATATAATTCAGCGCCTTAACCACACTTTGCAAATTTCCTGCACCATAGTCAATTACAGCAATCATTTTTACTCTTCCTTTCCCCATTGAGAATATATGTAAATAATAGCATAACGGAGCAATTCTTGCAATAAACATTTGGCTTATAATATGGTAATTACGGCATATATTATCTAATACACCCACACTTATGGGTAAAACTAAAAAAATAGAGATTTTGCAAGTAAAAAATTTATTCTTGCTTGATTTTTATGACTGTAGGTATTAAACTTAATATGTATATGTGCTATGCAGGTAGTATACTAATGCATTCGGAGGTGTTCAGATGGTTGACTCGTTATTAACAAGAATAGAGTCTTTAATGCCAAAACTTTCAAAAGGACAAAAATTAATTGCAAATTATATTCAAACAGAGTACGGCAAGGCAGCTTTTATGACAGCTGCAAAGCTGGGCGAAACTGTAGGCGTAAGCGAATCTACGGTGGTACGCTTTGCAACCGAGCTGGGCTACAGCGGCTACCCTAAAATGCAGCAGGCTATGCAGGAAATGATAAGAGATAAGCTTACATCGTTTCAGCGTATTGAGGTTAGCCAAAGCAGAATAGGCAACGGCAGCGTTATAGAGCATGTGCTTAACAGTGATATAGACAACATTAAGCAAACTATAGAAGAAACCTCTCACGAGGATTTTAAAAAATCAGTTAAAGCCATTTCAGAGGCAAAAACAATATATATATATGCGCTTCGCAGCTCATCAGCCTTAGGCAGCTTTTTGGGCTACTATCTAAACCTGATTTTTGGAAATGTAAAGGTGGTTTCCACTGCCGACAAGGCCAGAATTTACGAGGAGTTTAACAGAATCGGCGAGGGCGATGTTATGATAGGCATAAGCTTTCCACGCTACTCTCACCACACCTCAACAGCTATGAAATTCGCTATGGACAAGGGTGCTACTGTAATAGGCTTAACAGACAGTATGAACTCCCCTATTGCACAAACAGCCACATATGTTTTGCTGGCAAGAAGCGATATGGCAACCATAGTAGACTCATTGGTTGCACCTTTAAGCCTTATTAACGCCCTTGTAGTAGCAACTGTAATAGAGAAAAAGGACGATGTTGTAGCTACCTTTAAGGACCTTGAAAAAGCTTGGTACAACTACGGCGTTTACAACAGAGACCCTAACGAGCTTGAAGTAGACATAGCGTCACAGGATAATACGGAGGAAAGTAAATGACCCCCAAAAAGGTAATAGTAATAGGTGCAGGCGCCGCAGGTATGATGTGTGCCGGCAATGCCGCATTATGCGGAGGCGATGTTATTATAATGGAAAAAAACAGCCGTGTAGGCAGAAAGGTTATGATAACAGGCAAAGGCCGCTGTAATGTTACAAACAACTGCGACAACCCGGCGTTTATAGCAAATGTACCTACAAACGGCAGATTTTTATACAGTGCCATTAACAGCTTTTCCACACAGGACACAATGGATTTTTTTGAGAGAAACGGTGTTCCTCTGAAAACAGAGCGTGGCAACAGGGTTTTTCCTGTTTCTGACAAGGCGGTAGATATTGTAGACGGTCTGCACCGTTTTATAGACCAAAGCGGCTGCAAGCTGATTAACGACGAAGCCAAAGCCCTTTTGGTAAAAGACGGCGCTGTATACGGTGTAAAAACCGCATCGGGGGAAAAATACTATTGTGACAGCGTTGTTGTAGCTACAGGAGGCAAGTCTTACCCTCTTACAGGTTCTACCGGTACAGGGTATCTTCTTGCAAAACAGGCAGGCCATACTATTGTAGAGCCAAAGCCCTCTCTTGTACCTATAGTATCTTCTGACCCTTGGTGCAAAGACCTACAGGGGCTTTCCCTTAGGAATGTATCCCTTACAGTGCTTTCAAAGGACAGCCACAAGGAAATTTACAAGGATTTTGGCGAAATGCTGTTTACCCACTTTGGGGTAAGCGGCCCTATTATACTAAGCGCCTCTGCCCACCTTGTGCACAAGCAGGCGGATAATTATTATTTATCTGTCGACCTTAAACCGGCGCTAACCGAAAAACAGCTTGACGCAAGAATTTTGCGTGACTTTGAAATGTTTATTAACAAGGATATTCAAAATTCGCTTAACAAGCTGCTGCCGTCAAAAATAATACCTACAGTTATTAGAAAATCGGGTATTCCTTTTGAAACCAAATGCAACTCCGTTACAAAAGAGCAGCGCTGTGCACTGGCAAATGCAATAAAGAATTTTACAATAAATATAAAGGGCTTTCGCCCTATTGAGGAGGCCATAGTAACCTCGGGCGGTGTAAGCACCAAGGAAATAAACCCAAAAACTATGGAATCCAAGCTTTGCAAAGGGCTTTACTTTGCAGGCGAGGTAATTGACACAGACGCCTACACAGGCGGCTTTAACCTACAAATAGCCTTTTCAACAGGCTACCTTGCAGGCACTAACTGTGCAAACAACCCTTATGATTATTAAATTAAGCAGGTGAAAATATGATTTCAATAGCAATAGACGGGCCTGCCGGAGCAGGCAAAAGCACCATAGCCAAGGCTGTGGCAAAACAGCTTGAGTATATTTATGTAGACACAGGCGCACTTTACCGCTCGATAGCACTTAACGCAATTAACAGCGGTACAAATACAGACAACGAGGCAGAAATAAACGAGCTTTTAAACAATACAAAGGTAGAAATTAAGTTCATTAACGGCGAGCAAAGAGTTTTCTTAAATTCGCAAGATGTTTCCGACAAAATAAGAACCACAGAGGTTTCTATGATGGCGTCAAAGGTATCTGCCATTGCCACTGTGCGTGATTTTCTCCTGGAGCTTCAAAGAGGACTAGCCAGAGAAAATAATGTAATAATGGACGGCAGAGATATTGGCACCGTAGTTCTGCCACAGGCACAAGTAAAAATATTCCTAACAGCCTCTGCACAGTGCAGAGCAAAAAGAAGATATAAGGATTATTTGGCGGCAGGCAATACACAGGAAAGCTACGAACAGATTCTTGCCGACATACAACAGCGTGACTACAACGACTCTCACAGAGCCGTTGCTCCGCTAAAGCCAGCTGAGGATTCTGTAGTTGTTGACACCTCTGACGATACTCTTGAACAATCTGTTGAAAAAATAATAGCTGTAGTAAACAGCAAAATAAAGTAAATTCCGGAGGCTTTTTATGGCAGAGCAAAAAGCGTGGCTTTACTCTTTGGCAGGTGTGGTAGTATCACCTATAATTTCACTTCTTTACAGAGTAAAGTTCAGAAATAAAAATAATATACCAAAGGAGGGTGCGTACATTATTGCCTCCAACCACCTTTCTTATCTTGACCCTCTTTTACTGGGTATGGGACAACGAAACCGCAAGCTGCGGTTTATGGCAAAATCAGAACTTTTTAAAAACAAACTTTTTGCCAAACTTATAACGGCACTGGGAGCCTTCCCTGTAGTAAGAGGTGCCGGCGTTGAGCAGGAGGCAATAACCACCGGTGAGGATATACTTGAAAACGGCGGTGTTATGACAATATTCCTTGAGGGAAAGCGTTCAAAAACCGGTGAATTTTTGCGCCCTCGTTCAGGTGCAATGCTTATAGCCTACGCTACTAACACACCTATAGTACCGGCGTGTATTACCCCTGAAAAAAAGCTTATGAAAATGTTTAGAAAAACAAGGGTATCCTTTGGAGAGCCTATTACTCCAAAGGAGCTTGGCATTACTACAGGCAACCCACGGGAGCTTAGAAACGCCGCAAAAAAAATAATGGAACAACTTGAAGAAATGCGTTCTACAGAAGAATTCTAATAAAATGGTGATAAAATGAGAAATATAACTCTGGCAAAAACCGCCGGCTTTTGCTTTGGAGTAGACAGAGCGGTAAATATGGTTTACAGCCTGTCTGAAAAGCAAAAGGTATGCACCCTTGGCCCTATTATCCATAACAGCGAAATGGTAAGAGAGCTTGAACAAAAGGGCGTTATAATAGCCAACACGCCCCGGGAGGTGCCACCCGGCTATACGGTGGTAATTCGTTCCCACGGCGTACCCCAAAGCGTGTATGATGAAATTCATAGCTTAAATTTGAATTATTCCGACGCTACCTGCCCCTTTGTGTCAAAAATACACAAAACCGTGGCAAAGGCAGGCAGGGAAAATTCTGTTGTTTTAATAATAGGTGACAAAAACCACCCTGAGGTTAAGGGCATAGAGGGACACTGCTGCGGTGAGTTTTTTGCAGTAAAAAACCACCAAGAAGCTGAAAAACTTATAGAAACCACCCCAAAGCTAAAGACTAACCCCCTTACAGTGGTGGCACAAACTACTTTTGATGTTTCAGAATGGAAAAAAAGTTTAAAAGTTATCAAAAAACTATGTACAAACGCAGTAATTTTTGATACAATATGTAATGCAACGGCAGAAAGGCAAGAAGAAGCAAGGATTCTGGCCGAAAGGTCGGATCTAATGATAGTTATTGGCGATAAAACCAGCTCCAACACCTGCAAACTTTATGACATTTGCAGCAGAGTATGTAAAAATACCTATTTGGTTGAAACCTATAAGGAGCTGAAAGATATTGACCTATCTTCTGCTTGTAATATTGGCGTTACAGCTGGTGCTTCTGCACCTGCTAGGATAATAAAGGAGGTACTGGATACAATGGCAGAGAATCAAGTAAATTCCAGTGAAGAGCAAGAACAGGACTTTGCGTCAATGCTAGAGGAGCATATGCAAAGCTTTAATACAGACGGGAGGGTAAAAGGCGTAGTCGAGAGAATAACACCAAACGAGATTTTTGTTGATGTTGGCAGAAAGCAAGCCGGCGTTGTTAAGCTAAGTGAGCTTACAGACGACCCAAATGCCAAGATTGAAGATCTTGTAAAGGTTGGCGACACACTTGACCTTTTAATTATGCGTACCAACGACCAAGAGGGTACAATTATGCTTTCTAAAAAGCGTGTAGATGCTCAAAAGGGTTGGGATGTTATTAAAGAGGCTCTTGAGTCTAAGGAGATCCTAACAGGTGTTGTTACAGAAATCAACAACGGTGGCGTTATTGCTGTTACAAACGGTGTTAAGGTATTTATTCCTGCGTCTCAGGCTACTGCATCAAGAAACGAGTCTACTGAAGACCTACTAAAGAAGGAAGTAAACTTCAGAATTATTGATGTAAACGACCGCAGAAGAAGAGCTGTAGGCTCTATCCGTTCTGTACTAAACGAAGAGAAGAACAAGGCAAGAGAAGAATTCTGGAAAAACTGTGAGGTTGGCAAGACTTACACAGGTACAGTTAAGTCACTTACAAGCTACGGCGCTTTTGTTGACATTGGCGGCGTTGACGGTATGATTCATATTTCTGAGCTTTCTTGGAACAGAATTAAGCACCCGTCAGAGGTTGTTAATGTTGGCGACACTGTAGAGGTATATGTAAAGGATATCGACACAGAAAAGCACAACATTTCTCTTGGCTACAAAAAGGCAGAGGACAACCCTTGGGAAATCCTAAAGAACAACTACCCTGAGGGCAGTGTTGTGGAGGTTGAAATTGTTGGCCTTACACAGTTCGGTGCATTTGCTAAGATTATTCCTGGTATTGACGGTCTTATCCACATTTCACAGATTGCTGACCGCAGAATTGAAAAGCCACAGGACGAGCTTTCAATCGGTCAGAAAGTAATGGCTAAGATTACAGCTATCGACTTCGACAAGAAGAGAGTTAGCCTGTCAATCAGAGCTTTGCTTCAGGATAACAACGACGATGCAGAGGAAACAGCAGAAAACGAAGAAACTGCTGAAACAGAGGCTGAGTAATTTTACTTGCCCCTACCCTACATAATCAGTTAAATATTATGCCCGCTTACCTTGTGTAGGCGGGCATTTTTGCACCCAAAACCGTAGCGAAACAGTGTTTATAAAGCCATATTACTAAAATCACTTTACCTATGGCAAAGCATTTTCAGCTTAAGCATTTTATATAGGCACAAAACAAAGCACCCCGTACCTTCTTTCACACAAGTGTTGAAAGTACAGGGTGCTTTGCATGGTCAACATATTATAAATTACTTATTGTTTAGTTTATTTACAATGTCACGAGTATCTCTTGCAATAACAAGCTCCTCGTTGGTTGGAATTACATAAACATCCACCTTACTGTCCTCAGCTGAGATTTTACCCTCCTTGCCAAGAACCATCTTATTGTTAAGCTCAGGGTCAAGCTTTACGCCTAAGCATGCAAGCTGATCACAAATAGCCTGACGGTGGTGAGATTGGTTTTCGCCCAAACCTGCTGTGAATATCATAACATCACAACCGCCAAGGGCAATATAGTAGCTGCCGATGAACTTTGCTATTTCATATCTTAAAATTTCATGGGCCAAAATAGCTCTTTCGTTACCCTCTGCGGCAGCCTTTGTAACATCTCTGTCGTCTGAAGAAACGCCTGAAATACCAAGCAAGCCTGACTTTTTATTTAAGATATTGCTCATTTCTTCCGGTGAAAGGTTATCCTTCTCCTCAATGTATGTAACAACAGACGGGTCAAGTGTACCACAGCGTGAGCCCATCATAAAGCCGTCCAAAGGAGTAAGTCCCATACTTGTATCTATAACCTTGCCGTCGTTAATTGCTGTTATGGACGAACCGTTGCCAAGGTGACAGGTAATCATTTTTGTACCTACCAAAGACTTGCCTGTAATCTTTGACCAGCGGTTGCTTACATAACGGTGAGATGTACCGTGGAAGCCGTAACGGCGTATTTTATAATTCTCATAATATTCATAAGGAATTGGGTATATATATGCTTTTGGTGGCATTGTAGCGTGGAAAGCCGTATCAAATACTACAACCTGCGGAACCTTATCGCCAAATACTTCAATGCAAGCCTCTATAGCCTGAACATGTCCTTTATTATGAAGTGGTGCAAGAGGAATAAGCGCCTTAATGCCCTCAATAACCTTGTCTGTTACAAGCTCACTTTTGCTGAAACGGGCACCGCCCTGCACTACTCTGTGGCCTACAGCTGTAATCTCTGATGTACTGCCAATAACGCCGTACTCAGGGTCTGTCAGCATTTCATTAACCTGCATAAATGCGTCCTTGTGGTCTTTCATAACAACTTCTTTTTGTGTTTGTCTGCCGTTATAAGTTTTATGACCTATAAAGCTTTTATCAAGGCCTATTCTTTCACAGTTACCCTTGCAAAGCATTGTTTCGTGCTCCATATCAAACAGCTGGTATTTCAGTGACGAGCTGCCTGCGTTAATAACCAAAATCATCATATCCGTAATTCTCCTTACTGAAAAAATAATGTTGCATAAA
Source organism: uncultured Ruminococcus sp. (assembly GCA_902789345.1). GTDB lineage: Bacteria > Bacillota > Clostridia > Oscillospirales > Acutalibacteraceae > CAG-964. The sequence goes on along the minus strand of CADANT010000008.1, from coordinate 27,894 downwards.
TTACTAGCACTATTATATAATATTACAAACGGGAAACAAATTCAACCTTTTTTCTCCAATAAAAGCATAAGGGAGCAGTTATTTTGAAAAGCTACGGAATTATAAGCGAGTTTAACCCTTTTCATAACGGTCATCAGCTTTTGGTAAATAAATGCAGAGAAGCCGGTGCAGCATATATTACAGCTGTAATGAGCGGAAATTTTGTACAGCGTGGCGACATAGCCATAGTTTCAAAGCATATTCGCACCAAAATGGCACTGCAGTGCGGAGTAGACCTGGTTATAGAGCTTCCTCTGCCCTATGCCAACGCCAACGCTCAAGTGTTTGCAAGGGGCGGTGTGCATTTGGTAAATCAAACAGGCTGTATAGACACACTTGCCTTTGGCAGTGAATGTGGTGATATTGCTAAGCTGAAAAAGGCTGCAAATATTTTAACAAGTGCAGAATTTAACAGCCGGCTAAAGCTTGAAATGGCAAAGGGTATAAGCTACCCTGCTGCATTGTCAAGGGCAACAGAAGCTTTGGACAACTCCCTGCTTGAAACGGTAAGCACACCTAATAATGTACTTGCTATTGAATACATTAAGGCGGCCGCAGAGCAAAAGGCGGACATTGATTTTTATACAGTAAAACGCCGGGGCGATTCACACAACAGCACCCAAATAACCTCAAGCCTTGCAAGCGCAAGCAATATACGGCAGTTAATAAGCAATAACAGCGAAATTGTAAAATACATTCCGGAAATCGCCTGCAAAACTCTTAAAGACGCTATAGTCTTAGGAGAAACGGCGGAGCTGAAAAACAACGAAAAAGCTATACTTACAAAGCTTAGGTCTATGAGCCCACAACAGCTGGCACAGCTTGCCGACATAACCGAGGGCTTAGAAAACCGCCTTTACAGCGCCATACAGACAAGTAAATCTGTAGACGAGGTAATTAACAGTGTTAAAACAAAACGCTACACACACTCAAGAATACGCCGTTTAATAATATCTGCACTGCTTGACATAGACAAAATCTACACCGAAAGCCTGCCGCAATATATACGGGTTCTTGGCTTTAACGAAAACGGTGCCCAACTGTTGGGCAAAATCAAAAAAAGCTCACCATTACCAATAGTAACAAAGCTGACAAATTCAATTAGCAGTCTAACCTCCTCGGCACAGCGTATGCTTATGCTTGAAATAAAATCAACCGATATTTACAATACTTTTACAGAAAAAATAAAGCCCTGTGGCACAGAATATACCGACGGGCTGGTAATAATGAAATAATTCCTAAAACAATAAGGCAAGCCTGCTACACTGTACATTCAGGCTTGCCTATTTTTATTTTATATTGCGTTAATGCTGAATCACGGTATGTACCGCAACTCTTAAAATGCGTTTAACCGTTAATTTTTATTTTGGAAAGCACCTGTGCAACAGGTTGATTAATAACCAAATCTGCCATGCTGTCAAGTGAGGTTTGGCTTTTATTTATAAGAACTAAGTGCTTACCGCCGAAATATCTTATAAGACCTGCCGCCGGGTACACCGTAAGGCTTGTGCCGGCTACTATCATACAGTCTGCATTGCTTATAGCCCTTACGCTTCCCTCAATAGTTCTGTCATCAAGCCCCTCCTCGTACAAAACAACATCAGGCTTAATAACACCGCCACAGCTGTCACAGTGCGGAATACCGTTACTTCTTGCTATATACTCACCGCTAAAAAACTTTCCGCAAGACAAGCAATAATTTCTATGTACACTGCCGTGCAGCTCATATACTTTTTTACTGCCTGCCATTTGGTGCAATCCGTCAATATTTTGTGTAACAACGGCACTTAGCTTGCCTGCCTTTTCAAGCTCGCTCAAAAACAAGTGTGCGGCATTTGGCTTTGCTGTAAAGCACAGCATTTTGTCACGATAAAAGTCATAAAATTCCGCTGTCTTTTTTACAAAAAATGTATGACTTAAAATTTCCTCGGGAGGGTACTTATATTTTTGATTATAAAGTCCGTCAACACTTCTGAAATCGGGTATACCCGACTCTGTGCTTACCCCGGCGCCGCCAAAGAAAACTATACTGTTGCATTGGTCAATAATTTTTTGAAGTTGATTAATTTTGTCTTCCATAATATCGCCTTTTACTTTTTTAGTTTATTTATCAGTGTGCTTATATGAAGCTTTGGCAATTCAAACTCCTTGTCGTCAGGAACCTCTATTTTATTGGTAAAGTGGCTTACCAGTGCAAATACGCCAACAGCCACAGCGGCAAATACAACAAAGTAGATTAAAAATTCAAAACTCATATCCACCATTCCAAACAAATTGTCAATGTGCATTATATCAAACAATATTTTTTTAGAGAAGCATACGCCAAACACCGTACCTGCAATACATATTGTAAACATAGCGGTGCGTATAGGGTTAAACGGCAGACTTGTTTTAAATATAACCATAAGTCCCGTAAATGCGGTAACCGCAACTGCCAGTGTAGATATAAATGTTGGGTCAAGCTTCAGCAAATCTCCTGCAACGGTAACAAACACCACCAAAGAGGTTATAGTAACACCACCCGGAATGGCTCGTTTAAGTATGTTAAGCAAAAAGTTACCTGTAATTCTGCTTTCGTTTGGCTCCAGCGCCAAAACAAATGACGGAAAACCTATGCAGAATGTGCTTATCAGCGTCATTTGAATAGGCATAAACGGGTACAGCTGACCTATAAAAACAAATATAATCGCAAGCAGTGTTGAAAAAATTGTTTTTACCAAAAACAGTGAAGCCGAACGCTGAATGTTGTTTATTGAGCGTCTGCCCTCTGCCACAACCTTTGGCATTGAGGCAAAATTTGAATCCAGCAAAACAAGCTGAGAAACGCACCTTGCCGCATCACTGCCGCTTGCCATAGCTACAGAACAGTCTGCCTCTTTCAGTGCCAACACATCATTTACACCGTCGCCTGTCATAGCTACGGTATGGCCGTGTTTTTTCAGTGCGTTTACCATTTGCAGTTTTTGCGCCGGAGTAACCCTGCCAAACACAGAGTATTTTTCCACAGCATTGTAAACATCCTCTTCTGTTTTAAAAGTTGTTGCGTCAACAATTCTGTCGGCATTTTTCAGCCCTGCCTCCTTGGCAATAGCCGCAACTGTATTTACATTATCACCGGAAATTACCTTTAGGTCTACACCCTGTTTATCAAAATATTCCAGTGTAGCCGGTGCTTCCTTACGGATTTTATCCTTAAAAACAACTATGCCTATGGGTTTTATATCGTCCGGAAGTTCTCTGTCCTTAAAATCATTTTCAGAAAATCCAATAGACAAAACACGGTAGCCCATTGGAACATCTTTGGTTAGTTCACCTATTTCTTTGCATTTACCGCCAAAAACAAATTCCTCGGAACCTAAAATATATGTTCCGTCTGCTCCAAAATTAATTCCGGACCACTTTTTCTCGGAAGAAAAGGCAACGCAATGGTCTGCCTTTAGTGTTGTATTTTTACCGCAATATCTGTCCTTTACTGCGTTTATCGTAGGGTTGCTGTCCTGGGAGTAGTTAGCAAAGGCAATAAGCAAATTTTCAATATTTTCGTTTGCATTTACCGATTTATAATCCGTAACCCCCATACAGCCCTCGGTTATAGTACCTGTTTTATCCAAACACAGCACATCTACCCTTGCAAGGGTTTCTATACAGTACATTTCCTGTACAAGCACCTTTCGCCTTGAAAGCCTTATAACACCTATGGCCATAACCGTACTTGTTAAAAGCATCAGTCCCTCCGGTATCATACCGATTAACGCCGCAACTGACTTTACCACCGCACTGCTGATATTGGCATAGTCGGTTGCCATAAACTGTCGCCAAAATAACAGCAGGCCTACAGGTATTATTACAATGCTCATTAGCTTTATAATAAAATTTAAAGTGTTTAAAATTTGTGAATCTACTTTCTTAACATATTTTGCACCGTTTGAAATGCTTGCGGCGTAGTTTTCGTCGCCTACCTTTTCGGCAATAACCACACAGCTGCCGCTTACCAAAAAGCTGCCGGATATTAAGCGGCTGTCCTTTTCCTTAAACACAGCGTCAGATTCACCGGTAAGCAAAGACTCGTTTACCTCACAGCTGCCCTGTGCAATTATACAGTCTGTAGGCACCTGCTGACCTTGTTTTAGATAAAAAACCTCATCAAGAACTATTTCATTAATTCCAATTTCACATTCCTTACCGTTTCTTATAGCCTTTATTTTTTGTTGGCTTACAATAGAAAGCTTGTCAATGGTTCGCTTAGCACGAATTTCCTGAAATGTACCAATAAGTGAGTTAATTACAATAATAACCATAAACAGCATATTCTTGTAAGAACCAACCAAGAACACTGCCACAGCAAGTATAAAATTCACCAAGTTAAAAAGTGTACAAACATTGTCCCTAAGTATAAGCGAAACCGGCTTTGACTTTAGGTTACTCTCCTTGTTATATTCGCCCCGTTCTATTCTTTCCTTAATTTGGCTGTCAGTTAAACCTATTTTTATATCAGGGGTATAGCGTTTTACTTTCTCCGACATAACAACCTCCTATATATACTCATACTGATAATTATAGCAGTAGTATTTTTTCAATTCAAGCAATATCAAAAATTTAACAAATTATCTATTTACTTATTACTTATGTATGGTATAATTTTATAGAAAATGCCTAGAAGGGTTATTAAACAGAAAGGATTTGTTATGGAAAAGGAAAAAATCAACCGCATAAACGAGCTGAAAAAAAAAAAAAAATCACAGGGCTTAACAGAAGCCGAACAGGCCGAGCAAAACAGCCTAAGGCAGGAATACATAAGTGAATTTAAAGCCAGCCTGACAGGTCAGCTTGACAATATGGTTATAGAAAAGCCGGACGGCACCAAAATCAATGTTAAGGACTTAAAAAAGAAAAACAATTAACTCAGTTTTTTAATAAAAAATGGGTACTGTCGCAGACAATACCCAAACATTTTGTAAAATAGTAAAAGCGCTGCCTACGCAACGCCCCTACCTGAGAATATATAAGAAGAAAAAATGAGAAAACTAATTAATAAATGTTGTTTTTTATTTCTTTTTGTTTTTTACTGTAGTTATAATATAATATATAATTATGAATAAATTATGAACAAAACGGTTTTTAAAATGTAGAACTTATACAATAAGTCGGTTTGTTTTTTATGCATTTTAACTATTGAGAGGAAGCATATGTAATGGATAACAATTACGCAAAGGAAATGGCACACTTTATTAAGGAATATGACCAATTCATAAGACCTTATAACGACGCTATTAAGCTTGTTAAAATAAGACTTGAAGCACTTGACTCCGATTACGGTCAGCTTCACAGACACAACCCTATTCATCAAATTATACATAGAGTAAAATCCTTGGACAGTATCATAAAAAAGCTTGCCCTTAGGGGCTACCCTACACAGATTGAATACGCCAAGGAATATTTAACTGACATTGCCGGTGTAAGGGTTATTACCTATTACCAGCAGGATGTTTATGAGGTTGTGCGTGCTTTGAAGTCCTGCCTGGATGTTGTAAAGGAAAGCGACTATATACGCAACCCGAAAGAATCCGGCTACCGCAGCTATCATATGATTGTAGTAGTACCTGTACACTACCTAAAGGGTGTGGAATATTACCCTGTAGAGCTGCAAATAAGAACTCTTACCATGGACTGTTGGGCAAGTATTGAGCACCAGCTCCACTACAAAACCCTAAAGGACGAGTTCTATGGAGAAATAAGCAAAAAATTCCAACAGTATTCAGAAGAACTGAATATGATAAGCCTTAAAATGGAGGCAATATATACCCAACAAAACAGCAGACTGCCAATGCCTACCGAATTTAAAGAGGACGCTTAATTTTAGGCACACATTTCTGCTAAACATTTAAAAATATAAGCCGCAAATTTTCACTGCACCGTACCGTGCTTTGAAAATTGCGGCTTTTTCACTTCGTTTTTAATTAAGTTTTTTAATTACTTTAGTTCTCTGTGATTATAATTACACTACAATTAGTCCCTCGGATTATCACCGCGAATTGCTGTAGGCGAATCCTTTGTGGCAGTACACTCAGGCAATTCCAGCTTAAAGTTCGGGTCAGGCTTATGTATCTTTAAAAGCTGTTCTGTGGTCATATTAAGGTAGCTGTAGTCAATGCCGTCCTCTGTATATTTTACCTCACCGGTTTCAGGGTCTGTTTCCTCTGTAAAAGGATCACCCCAGGTAACATCGGTATAATACCATTCATTGTCCAGCTTGGTTAAATTCCAACAGTGATTATCCCCCACTACATAAGCACATTCTATGCCCTGCAAATTCATTAAATACTGATAAGCCTGTGTATAACCACGGCAAACAGCGTCACCGTTTAGCAGTACGCCTGTAATATTCCAGCAAGCAAGCACATCGTCGCTTTCCATTTCAGTAAAATAATTGTACCCGGCTGTGGCGTTTTTCTGATTGTATTTAGTGTTGTTAATTATATACTCATAGGTATACAGTGATTTTTCATAATCAGTTTTCTGCTTTTTAGCTTCCTTTAGAAACTCATCTGTAACGGTTTTCAGCTTGCCCTGAAGCTCCTTAGCCTGGTCGGCATCGTATTCATAATGAAATTTCACTCTATATACAAGCTTATCGTTTATAGTTTCCGCACCGGTATTTTCCCTTGAAAACCAAAAATACTCAGGATAATCATATGTAATGTAATTTAAAAGGTCGTCAATCTCCTGTGCTGTACATTCACGGTTATTCCAGTACAAACCCTTTCTTTGCTGTTCTACAGCTGTACGAAGCTTTTCGTAATACAGCTTTTGTTTGTCAGAAAGCTGACTGTAGCAGAACCTGCCCTGTGATGTTGTGTTGTTTATATCAACATCGCTGTCCTCTATATAATTCGGCTTTGCTATGTAGCTTTTGCCTGTAGGCTGTTCTGTAGCCTCAGTGGCAGAGCTTACAGCCTGGGTAGCAGATGTATCTGTGGCATTTTTATTGCTGTCGGCACTGCTGTTACAGCCTGCCGCCGCAATGGCGGTAAGCGCCAATAAACAACATAGTAAGGTCTTTTTCATAAAACTTTCTCCTATAATAACTTTTTTCATTTGTATATAATACAGCCCCGAAGCTGTAAAGTCAACAACGGGGCTGTAAAATATAAATGTTACATTATTCCAGTTTCATGAAGCTTTCCTTCAAGCTTATGATTCAACAAAATTAACGGTTTTCTCAATACAAGTCCTATTATAAGAGCAATCGGAATATAGGCTGACAGCTGCAGCAAATACAGCCAGTAGTCACAGCCGTGCATACCGCCAATGGCCTCACGCATTGCATTTATTGCACCTGTAAAAGGAAGCAGTGGGTTTAACGCCTGGAAAACCTGCGGGGTAGTTTCTATTGGGAATGTACCGCCTGCACCGGCAATTTGTATAACCAAAAATACAACCGCTATAGCCTTGCCTATTTCTGCAAAGGAAATAACCAGTGTGTAAACAAACAGTGTAAATACAAAGGCTGTATAAGCACCTGCAAATACAAAGGCCACAGGGTGCGGACACTGTATTCCCAAAACATATAAATCGCCCAGACAAGCAATTACCGCCTGTACAACGCCTGCGGCAAAGAACAGTAAATATCTGCCAAAATAGCACTGCACCGGTCTTAGCTTTCTTTCTTCAGCGTCGATTATTTGCACCTTTAGCATTGCTATCAAAATTACAGAACCAACCCAAAGGCACAGCACTGTATAGAACGGTGTCATTGCAGAACCGTAATTTTCAATAGCGTAAACACTGTTTGTCTGCAAATCAACAGGTGAAGACAGAAACGCGGCGGTTTCATCAGGATCTCTTGTAATTAGGCTCTTAATTGCATCAATTTCGTCAGAGTCCAAAGCGTCCTCAATATCCTTTAGTAGATTTTTAATCTTTTTTTGAGCTGTATCTAAAGTAACGGTTAAACCGTCAAAGGTATCTGCCGCAGAAGTAAGGCTTTTATCCATACTGTTAAGGGTTTTGTCCCAATCGACACCACCCATAGTAGTTAAAAAGCTGCTAAGGCTCTTTAGGTTATCATACAAACTGTCTGTAAGAGTATCTATCTTTGGAGAAACCTGTAATCTGTAATTTGACTTAATGTCAGAGAACAAACCTCTTAGTGTGGAAATTCTGTTTTCTATGCTTGCCTGCTTTTCTGCAGCCAGTGTACCTGCACTTCGCAGTGAAGAAGCGGCGTCATAAAGGTCTGTCTGTAAAAGGCTTAAATCACTTATTGCCTCGGTCAGTTTGCTGTCCATTTGCTTTAGCCCCTGTAAATCTGGGAAATAGCCCTCAAGGGTTTGCACTACAGCCAAAATATCACTGCAATATGAATTAAGTGTAGCGCATTTGTTATAAACCAAATCAACCCTGTCTGCCACAGTGTTGTTGGCAGTGTCTACAGAAGCTATGGCAGATGAAAAGTCGTTGCTTATTTGCAGCATATCGCTTTCAGCCATACTTACAATAGTATCCAGGCTTCCGCTCATATCATTTACAAAATTATTTGCGGCTCTTGCTGTATCTGCTGTGTCAGAGGCAAGCTTTGAAGCATTTGAAAAAGCGTCCTTAGGTACAGACTCTCTTGTAGTGTCAACCAAAGAGCTTAGTGTGGTTGTTAGGGATTTAAAGGTTTTTACATCATTTTTTAGATTATCCAAATCCTGGTCAACCATTTGGACTGTATCTTTTAAATTATTAACTATGTTTGTTACATCTCCGTCAACATCATCGTGGGTATCAATAGCAATGTTACTAAGTGTTGAAGCAACTGTAGAAATAAAGGTTTCATCAATTTGCTGTTGAATAGACGAAGCCACCTTGTCGGTAATTTTTGGCGCTATGGCATTCTTCTTTTGGTTTACATAGTAGTCTATCTTTGGCTTTGTAATGTCCTTTTTCAGGATACTGGTCATATCCTTTGTAAAATCCTCCGGTATTATTACAGCCGCATAGTAGGTGCCGTCCTCTACTCCTTGTAAGGCTGTGTCCTTGTCTGTAAACTGCCAGTTAATAACATCATTCTTTGTTAAATTATCAATTACCTTACTGCCAATACTAACATTTACGCCTAAAATATCGGCACCCTTGTCAACATTTGCAACGGCTACCTTTAGATTTTTTGTATTTCCATAAGGGTCCCAGCAGGCATAAATATTTACCCAGGCATACAGCGAGGGTAAAATAAGAATACCAACCATAACAATGGCGGCAAAAGGTCTGCTGAAAATTTTCTTAATATCACTTAAAAATACTTTAAAAATCTTTTTCACCCAATCTCCTCCTTACAATTTAAAGCGTAGAAACAATATATGATTATTTATTCCCTTGTCACGCTTAACAGCACAAGTTTACTTCACAATCCAAATAGTGTCAACCAATAAAAAGCAACATTTGTGTAACAAATTTTCCGGTATAAATTCAATCTGTCAAAAAAGCCTGCAAGCAGTTAAAAATAATTAGTTATAACAACAATTCCCCGAAAATATGCTAAAAACCATATTCCTCGGGGAACTTAAATATTAAATTTTACAGCCAAAAATATTGCCACAAGTTTTGCATATTCACACTTGCTGTTGCATTTTTCACTTTATTTTTAGGCAGTAATTAAGCCTTTTAAGGTTAGTATACTTAATCCCAGCGCCTTTCGCCCTGCCCCTTTATAAGGTTAAATTTTAGTTTTCAGGAAGCTGAAACTTGCAAAACTCACCAAGGTCAAGGTTTACAATATCGTGGCATGTTTGTCTGCCCCACGGCAAAATAACACGCTCATAATCGCCGTACAAATACCTTAGGTACTTGTCATATTCCTTTGGTACAGGCAGCTTATGTCCCTCAAAATCCCATTCAATAGCTTCGTCTAAATAGTATTTCGGGAAGTCGCCCTTGTATACATTTCTGCCCATTCCGTCATACAAATATTTATTGTCCTTTCTGCCTCGGAACATTTTAAATATTTTATACTGAATCCACTCGGAAACAGGTATTGGGAATATAACCTTAAGTATATTTGCCAAAAATGACTGAACCTTGTGGCCGTTGTCAATTTTCCGCTTATTCCATCTGTTAAATATCATTGAACGAATAAGCAGTGTAAACTGCAAATGCAACTTTCTGCCTAGTTTTGAATTAGCCGTAGCGTCGTGGGCAAAAATGTCAAAAGCCATACCGTTGTTCATATCGTTATGAGCCTTTGAGTACTTTGTGGCAAACATAGTATTGTTAAGCCTTATTTTTGCAAAAGGATAATGACAGCCCTTGTCTGTGTCAGAGGTTTGGAAAGAAAGCTCCTTTGGCATTTCGGTAGGCGCTACCTGCAGGAATTTGTCATAATCCTCTCTCAGCATCATAATATCCGCATCATCATCCCACGGAATAAAGCCGTGGTGTCTTATTGCGCCAAGCAGTGTTCCGCCGCCTAAGAAATACTTAATGTTATGCTTTTTACATATTCTGTCTACATCCAGCAAATATCCCAAAAGCAGGCTTTGTATATTCTTCAGCTTGCCGTCGTGGGAGTATTGGTACAAAAACATTTCATCGTCTGCGGCAGACATACTTTCCACCATAAGTTGGATAATCTCGTCCATTGTAACCTCAGGCTCAAAACCGTCCACCGGCAGTTTTTGGCAATTCATAGCAACACCATAGGACGGGTCCTTTTTAGCGTCAACTAACTGTATTTTGCACTTTTCCGGGTAAAGGTCAAAAAGCTTTGCCGCCAACATTCCTGTAGACATAGTACAGTCCTTGCTGACAACATTATACACATTGTTTGGGCTAAACTTAACCATACTCCAAAACATTGCAGTAAAGAAGTCATTTATATAAGTAAAAGAATACTTTTTAGTAGAGCGAACCATTTCAATACTTTCGCCCTTTGCCACAGCTCTAAACAAGTCATAAAACAGATTTTCGTCAAAGCCTGTTTTTGCGCCAAGCATTATGCCCGAACGCAAAATCATATGTGAAAAGCTGTATTTTTTTCCGTAAACAGGCACCAGTGCTTCAAGAGTCTGCAAAAGCTCTGCATCATATCCACTGCCCCTTGTAAGGTCAATACTGCCGTACTCGCCCTCAGATATTACATATCCTCTGTCAATTTTTCCGTAAACACGGTAGTCAGAGAATAAAATAAATCTGCCAATTTCACACCTACCTGCAAAGTCCAGGCATTTCTCCAACACCGAAACCTCGTCAATAAAGCTTTCAGGTAGTCCGTCGGTTGCCTTACTGCAACAGCCTGTGTAAATAAAATAATCCGCCTTATCCTGTACATTGCTTAAATCCTCCAACAGTCTAAAGGAGAAATCCTCTCGCTTTAAAAGTGCCGGAAAAATACCGTTTAATGCCGATGTACTTTTTGCAATAAGAGAAATTTTTATATTCAGCTTATGCAGGTCATTTAATCCAAAGAAGCAATATAAAACCGCCTTAGAAAAAAAATCCTGACAGCCAGAAATATATACAGTCTTATTTTTAAGTTTTTCAAAAGGGTAGTCGTCTTTACTGTGGGCAGCCAAATGGTATGCCCAGTCAAGCTCATACTGCCCCAGTACTTTACTAAGTTCCATAGCAGCTCCGTATGTTAACTATTTTGCAATTCCACAATTTTAACGGCACGCCTAATACCGTCGGTAAGGTCTACCTTTGCCGTCCAGCCAAGTTCATTAAGCCTTGTGCTGTCAAGAATTTCAGGTGTTGCGTTAATATATGAAATTTCAGGCTCCTTTTCGTCCTCTTTGTTTGCAAAGGACAGGGAAAGATTTCTTTCCGGGAACGCCTCAACAGCCGCTTTTGCAAAGTTTCTGATAGTTACATTAGAATGCTCGGCAGAAATGTTGTATGGATAAATATCCTTTCCGTCAAGCAGAATCTTCAAAAGTGCAGTTGCGGTATCTGTTACATAGCAGAATGAACGGTAAGGTGCGCCTGCGCTTTTAAGCAGAATACTTTGGTTGCGTACAATATTGGCAATAAACTGTGCCCACACTCTGTCGTCATTAAGACTGGACGGGCCGTAAATATAGCTTGGTCTTGCTATTTTTATGCTTAAACCATACTGTTTGTGGAAAGAGGCACACAGTGTTTCAGAGGCTCTTTTCCCCTGCGCATAGCAGTTTTTGTATGATGTATGGTCGATATAGCCAATGTCGGTTTCTTCTATTTTCATTTTGCCTGTGTGCAAAGCACCGTATATTTTCAAGCTAGAAACAAACAGCGTTACAGCACCGCATGCCTTTGCATACTCTAAAACCTTGTAAGTACCTGTAAGGTTAGCGTCTATTGTTCCTACAGGGTCATTTTCAAAGAAATAAGCGCTTGCCTGGCTTGCGGCGTGAATAACATAGTCCGCCTTTTCTTCGGTTTTAATTTCACTGCACACATCCTGAACCAACAGCGTAATGTCACTTCTGTTTAGTGCGTCGCCAAAACGCTTTTTAGCCTTTTCTCCGTTTCGCACCAGTGCAAGCACCTTAATATTGTCGCCGTAAAGGTCGTTTCTGATTAGCATAGCCATTGTCAGATAGTAGCCTATAAAGCCTGCAGCACCTGTAAGAAGTATTGTTTTATTCTTCATTTTTTCCCAAGGAAGCTCTGCATCAGCTACCGACAAAATATCATTATATATATACTCGTGAATAAGAGTATTAATTTTACAGTCCATATGCCAGTTCCTCTCTTGCAAAGTTTTCATATCTTCTGTAGTAATAGTAAGCCCTCAAGAATCTCATATCCTCAGGAGTAGTTACCTTGATATTGTCACGGTCGCCAATAAATATCTGAACCTTTTCACCCAGTTCAATAAGCAGTTCAGAGCTGGATATAGGATTTGTTATGCCACGCTTCTCGGCTTCGTCGTGCGCCCACATAATCTTTCTCATTGTGTAGCCCTGCGGCGCCTGTGTTATAAACATTTCTCCTCTTGGTAAGCTGTGGTTACAGGTTTCTCCGTCCTTACTTTCCAAAACAGAGTCAATGCTCTTGGTAACAGGTACAGCAGTCTCGTACTTTTTGGCAGTAGCTATACAATTTGTAATAAGCTCCTCAGAAAGCAGTGGTCTTACACCGTCGCAAATTAAAACAATATCATCATCATTTTTTGCGTACTCCTGTGCCGCAACAAGTCCGTTGTGAATAGAGCCGTGGCCGTTTGCACCGCCCGGTACAACCTTCAACACCTTAGTAATGTTGTACTGCTTTATTTTCTCCCAAAGAGTGTCTATCCAATCTGCCAAACAGGAGATAACAATGTTGTCCACTCCGGAATGATACTGGAAATTTTCCAGCGTTCTTATAATAATCGGCTTTCCGTCAACCTCTAGAAATTGTTTTGGTGTTTCAACCGACTTCATTCTGGCGCCAACGCCGCCGGCAAATATAACTGCAGTTACCATATATACTTCACTTACCTTTCCACATTTATAAACCCTCTTGTTAGGGGTGTATTTATATATTCAATATTATTTTTTTGCTTTCTTCTTTTTTTCGGCTTCCTTTTTCTTGTCAGCGTCATAATGCTCAAAAGCTTCATTTACCGCACCGGAGAAAAGAACCTTGCCTTTTTTCAAAAAAATTGCCCTTGTACACATTTCTTTTACACTGTCCTTTGAGTGGCTTACAAAAAGAACTGTTGTACCCTCTTTAATAATTTCGGCAATTCTGTTTTTACACTTCTTTTTAAATGATGCGTCACCAACGCTTAAAGCCTCGTCAATAACAAGAATATCAGGGTCAATATTAACATTTATTGCAAAGCCCAAACGCATTTTCATACCGCTTGAGTATGTTCTTACAGGCTGGTCAATATAATCTCCCAGCTCTGCAAAATCAACAATTCTAGGCTCAATTTCCTTTATATAAGCGTCCTTTAGCCCTAGGGTATAGCCACGCAAAAATATATTCTCTCTGCCTGTCATTTCCAAGGCAAAGCCTGCCGTCAGCTCAAGCAAAGCCGCAACTGTTCCGTTTACTGTAACGGTACCGCTGTCAGGAAACGCAACGCCGGTTATCATTTTTAGCAAAGTAGATTTACCTGCACCGTTGTCGCCTATAATACCCACGCTTTCTCCCTCAAAAATTTCAAGAGAAACATCGTCAAGCGCCTTGTGAAGCTTAACATTTTTAGGCTTAAAAAACAGCGACTTAAACCTTTGTCTGTCATTTTTAAACAACATATATTCCTTTGACACATGGTCAAAGCATATCATACTTTTATTATCTTCCATATTTGCCACCTATTACAATACATCGGGAATTCTTTTGCGCAAACGGTTATAATTATACGCACCCAATATAAACACAAGCAGGAACTCACCCAGGAATATTCCAAGCTCTAACGGGTTATTCCATATAAACTGGTCATAAAGAACAGCCTTTCGATAGCTGTTGGCAAAGAAATTAATAGGGTTAAACAGCATAACCGTATTCAAAGCCTTGTTGCCCATATCGTATGAATTGTAAATAACGCCTGACAGCCAGAATATACCCGACATAATGGACATTACCATATTGTCAAAGTCCATACTGAAGGCACCCATAGGCGCAGTGCTCCATGACAGGAACAGGAAGAACAAAAACATTATAGGCAATATTAATAACAGCTGAAAGGCATAAACGCTTAACCCTACTGCCAGTCCCACAATAACAAGCATTATAGCACACAGCAAAATCTGCACATACAGCTTTGAAAGCAGTGTATAGGTCATAATAGTAGAAACAGGGAACGATATTTTGGTTACAAAATGCCTGTTCACCCTAATTGATTTCATTCCGTGTATTATGCTGTCATTTATAAAAAACCAAGGAATAAAGCCTACCAGCATAAAAATAAATCTGTCAAATATTACCGTTGAGCCGTTTATAATAACATCAACATCGCCTGCCTTTTTAAAGCCAAGTGCAAACGCAAACCAATATACAAACAGTGTAAAGGACGGTTTTACAACAGCCCACATAGGACCTATTACTGCGCCCTTATATGTTTTTATAAGCTCATTTTTGGCAAGCCTTATTATTTGCCCCCAAAAGCCCTTATGTTCTTTAATAATTTGAAACAAAGTATTACCACCTGTCTAACAAAAAAACTTGTATTACCTTTTCTTTTTTTATTTTTCACACAAATTCCATAATACATATATTTTAATCTTTTTTCAACAAATGTCAATATTACAACCTACAGATTATGCTTACGGCAGTCTGTAATTTGTGGTATATCCCTACAACATTTGTTTATTTATCAGAAAAAGCACTTTCAATATTTTACAGCTGTACCTCCACAAGGCTGTGGACAAAACTGTTACTGCCGGAGGCTACACTAACGCAGTAGCCGTCTACCTCATACTCCTTTAGGTATAACTTTTCATCATTATTCAGTATAACAGGCCTGTTGTGGATAAAGCCAATTTCAAAAGAGTTAAGTCCTCCGCAAAGCCCTACGCCTTTGTATTTCAGGCAGCTTTCTTTAAGAGTCCACAGTCGTATAAAGCGGTAGTTTCTCTCCTCTGTATTTTCGCCGGAAAGAATATAGCTATATTCACTTTCAGTAAAAAATCTCTCTGCAATCTTTATATCGGCAGATTCTATTTTCTCGATGTCACAGCCGATTTCATTTTCAGAAAAACTGCAAACAGCGTAAGTTCCGCTGTGAGAAATATTAAAATAAATCCCCTGTGCATTAGCAAAAAAAGGCTTTTCATTTTTGCCAAGGGCATACTCCATAGATTTTTCACGCAGTCCTAACTTTTTTAAACAGCTGTCAAGCAATATTCCGGCAGACAGCGAAAGCAGCTTGTCCTTCTCCATTTTCATTCTGTCAATTTTAGACTTTCTGTAGTCAGACATACAGCTGTAGTATTTTTGAAATTTCTCAGCATTGTCTATTTGCTGAGAATTAAATATATAAGTATTGTTCATTGTCACAATTCCTAAAAATACCCAAATAATCACCAAAGCTTACAGGGCACATACTTAGCCTCTGCAAATTTATGCAATTAAATGGGTATTGTAAAATTTAAAATATTTTTATTATTATCTGTTGCGTATAACCGATGTATGCTTTTCACGCAAATATGTAGACTCCAGGTCAGCCAGGTGCAGCTTTACAGCCAGCGGAAATTTTTCGTACGCTTGGCTCATTGAATAACCGGTAGAATCCTCAAAGCCTCCCATATGCCAGCGTATAGCCATAGCTTCGTCAATTTTAAGCCTCATAAATCTTTCCACTAAAAATACCGACTTTTCGCCGTGTCCGTAAGGGAAGGCATCCTCTATTTGATAAAACGGTACTTTCTCCCATTGACCCGTTTCGTCATTTTTTACATTTCTTGTAGACACCTTGTAAAAGTTTGCCTTACAAAGGTCGTGCAAAAGTGCCGACACCGCAAAGCTTTCTACGCTGTCAGTTTCCTCGTCAAAATGCTTTTCCATCATAACATTAAAAACGCTTATGCTGTGCATAACCAGCCCTTGTGGGCAGGCACAATGGTACTTTGTGCTTGCCGGGGCAGTAAAGAAGTCGGTTTTACCCATCCAGTCTAAAAGTCTGTCTTTTCCCGGACGGTTTACATATTTTTCAAAAAGCTCAAGATATTCTGCCTTATAGTCATGTTCCCCTGACTGTATAATCTCGCTCATAAATGCTCTCCTTACATTAACGACTCATCATAAACCGCACGACCGCCGCCTACAAACTTAGGGCGTGTTCTGGCCGCAATTATTCTTGCCTCACCTATTGTACGCTGTTTAAGAGGTACAGGCACAGCTGTTTCCTTTAGGTGCATACCTATAAGCACACCGCCAATATCTATACCTGCGTGTGCTCTTACCTTTTCAACCACTACAGGGTTGTTTAGCCCTTTATATGTTGCTGTAGCAAAAGAACCTCCTGCCTTTGGCTGAGGAATAACATTTACCGGCTCCAGGCCATATTTTTCGGCTACAGATGCCTCAAGTACGATAGCTCTGTTTAAATGTTCACAGCACTGTGCGGCAATGTTAATGCCCTTAGCCTGCAGCTCCTTATAAATAACCTGAAACATTTCCTCTGCAAGCTCCGGTGTAGAGTTAGTACCCGGATTGTTACCTGTAACCTCGCTTGTAGAACAGCCTATAACGCATATATCACCCGGCTTTAGCTTAGCACACTCCAACAGCTCTGTTACAACCTGCTTTGTTTCCTGCATAATTTTATCCATAATCCATACCCACTTTATAAAATATTTTTTTCTCTCAAGTAATCTATATATTCTCGAACATCACATTCAGCCTGCTTAGGCTCAACATTATATTCCTGTGCCATATCTGCGGCAATTTTTTCAGCCGTATGTCCCTTTTCAAGACCTTTCCAGATAAAAGCACCTGTTTCATTCATTTTTATAATGGAATTAAACTGGGACTGCCCATCAATCAGAGGAATCAGCAGATACTCGCCTGCCGCTTCTCTAAGTAAATAATCCTTGTTCAAGCCGCCCACCTTACCTTTCTGACTATTTACACAGTACCTTTTACAGCCTGTATACACATTATTATTTTACATTATCAAATAAAAATAATCAATATACAGTGGGTATATGTTAAAAAAATAATTTTTATGTTATAATTTCTCATATATAGTTTTAGCAAATAATCTTTTTATTTTATAATTTCGGAATGTACATATTTAGGAGCTGTTCCCTATGGTTTTTAAACTTATTAAAGAAAAATCACAAAAGCTTATAAGTCTAAAGGACGAGCTTATGTGGCTGTTTAGCCTAAGCAAGTGCTACAAAAAAGAAATTTTTGCAGTTACTGTGCTTTCTGTAATAGGCACTGTTTTTTCACTGACCACAAGTTTATGCTTAAAATATGTAATCGACATAGTAACAGGCGTCCTTAACCAAAGTATACTGCTTGTTGCGCTGGCGGCTGTAGCAATGCTGTTGGGAAGTATTTTACTGTCAGCCATAACCTCAAGAATTACCACCAAGGTAAATGTAAAAATTCAAAACGAGCTTCAGCTTCAAGTGTACGGCACAATATTTAACGCACAGTGGGAAAGCCTGCGTGAATACCGCAAGGGCGACCTTATAAACAGAATAAACAGCGATGTTTCACTGATAGCAAGCGGCGCTGTAAGCTGGTGGCCTACGGTAATTACCTTTGCCGCAAAATTTATATACACCTTTGTACTTATTGTAATGAACGACCCTATAATGGCGGCAATAGCACTAATGTCTGCACCGGTATCTGCCCTGCTTTCAAGATTTATGATAAGGAAAATGCATAACCACAACCTAAAGGTAAAGGAGTTAAGTGCGGATATTATGTCCTACCAGGAGGACTCCTTTCAAAATCTGCAATATATTAAGTCTTTTGGAATATCCGATGTTATTAACAAGCGGCTAATAAAAAAGCAACAGGAATACAAAGAAGAAAGCCTTAACTACAACAAAACCACCGTATTAATGAATATAATTATGGGGCTTGTAGGTATAACAGTAACCTTTGTTTCGTATGCCTGGGGCATATACAGGCTGTGGGAGGGCTTTATAACATATGGCACTATGGTTATGTTCCTACAGCTTACCCTTACCCTTTCCAACTCTTTTAACTCAATTTTAAGTGTTATACCTACAACAATTAATTTAGGCACTTCGGCGGCCAGGATTATTTCACTGGAAAACCTTCCGGAGGAAAAATCAACTCCTACAGCGGAGGAAAAGAAATTTATAAACAACAATTTTAAAAGCGGTGTTTCAATTAATTGCAGCAGCCTTACCTTTAGCTACAGTGACGAACCAAATGAAAAGGTACTTAACAACGCAAGCTTTTCAGCCGGTATAGGCGAAACAATAGCAATTATCGGCGGTTCGGGCATTGGCAAAACAACATTTTTCAGGCTCTTGCTGGGACTTCTGGAGCCTACCGAGGGTGAAATAACATTTAAAGGCAACAATGGTGAAATTATTAAATCCGGTCCAAGTACCCGTGAATTAATAGCCTATGTACCCCAAGGCAACACCATAATAAGCGGCACAGTAGCAGAAAACCTGCGCCTTATTAAAAAGGACGCAACAGACGAAGAAATTATAACTGCACTAAAGCTTTCCTGTGCCTATGACTTTGTAAGCAAACTGCCGCAGGGAATAAACTCGCAAATAGGCGAAAGCGGAAAGGGCTTTTCGGAGGGACAAATACAGCGCATAACCATTGCCCGTGCCCTTATAAAGGACGCCCCTATTCTGCTGTTTGACGAGGTTACATCTGCACTGGACGAAGAAACAGAAAGCCGCCTGCTACATAACATTCAAACCCACTTTAAAAACAAAACAATAATTTTTGTAACCCACAAGCTAAACGCCCTTGATATTTCGGACAAGGTATATAAAATTGACAAAAAGCAACTGCACAGGGTAAACTACAGTGTGGTAGAAAACAAATAAACGGTTAAGGCATAAAAACACCCCGAAACAATCACATAAAACATATGATATATAAATTGTGGGCTGTACTCAACAATCGAGTACAGCCCACTTTTACACAGCTATATAAAATTTTCCAATAAAGCGAAAATTAATTTTGCTTATAGTCAGCAAAGAACTCTGCAAGCTGACTTGTTGCCCTTTCCAAATTCTCAACACTTGGAAGATACACAATTCTAAAGTGGTCAGGCTGTTCCCAATGGAATCCGCCGCCATGTGTAAGCAAAATATGCTTTTCTCTCAGAATATCCAATACCATTTTTTCATCATCTGTTACATTAAACTTCTTAACATCTATCTTAGGGAAAATGTAGAAAGCCGCCTCCGGCTTTGTTGATGACAGTCCCGGTATATCGTTTATAGCATTATAAATAAAATCTCTCTGCTGACGAACTCGTCCGCCTGACAGTAGTAATTTTTCGGTTTCTTCTGTATGGTTAAGTGACAGCTCAATAATAGACTGTGCCGGAACATTTGAGCAGAGCCTCATTGAAGAAAGCAAATTTAAGCCCTCTATATAGCCCTCACAGCCCTTTTTGTTGCCGCATAGGCACATCCAGCCACAGCGGTAGCCGGCTATAAGATGGGACTTTGACAGTCCGTTAAAGCTGACAACCATTAAATCAGGCGCCAAGGAAGCAAGAGCAGTATGCTTTTTACCGTCAAGCACAAGTCTGTCGTAAATTTCATCTGCAAAAATAATTAAGTTAAACTCTCTTGCCAAGTCAACAATTTTTTGAAGTATTTCTACAGGGTACAACGCACCTGTAGGATTGTTAGGATTTATAACAACAATGCCCTTTGTTTTGCTTGTAATTTTACTCCTCATATCGTCAATATCAGGGTACCAGTTAGAGCTTTCGTCACAAATATAATGCACAGCCTTACCCCCTGCCAGTGTTACAGAGGCAGTCCACAGTGGGTAATCCGGTGCAGGTACAAGCATTTCGTCACCGTTGTTAAGCAAGCCCTGCATAGACAATGTAATAAGCTCGCTTACGCCGTTACCGGTGTAAACATCATTTTCAGTTACACCCTCAACGCCCTTGCTTTTGTAATACTCTACAATAGCGTGTCTGGCTGCAAATATACCCTTAGAGTCGGAATAGCCCTCTGTATGAACAAGACTTTCTGACATTTTGTCAACCAACGCCTGTGGTGCCCTAAAATCAAACACGGCCGGGTTGCCGATATTCAGCTTTAATATTTCTGTACCCTGAGCTATCATTCTGTTAGCCTCGTCCATAACAGGTCCACGAATATCGTAACAGACATTATCAAGCTTGTGGGATTTTTCAAACTTTCTCATAAAAACACCTTTTACATTCAATTTTTACAGCATATATTTAATAAACTGTATTTAACACAACACCTTAAATTCAAACTAAACATACATATACACACATTTAATATGTACAACTTATTACCTGCTGTATTTGTCCGGCAACAACGCCGCTCGCAACTAAATAACGCCGTTACCAAGCAAGACTAAAAATACCACAAAAAGCAGTAAAAGCCCTAAAATTACAGAGCCAACGGTTATAAGCACTACCGGGTAGGTTTTGCTGCGGCTTTGTTTACGCACCTTAAAAATTATACCTAAAATTAATAAAAGAGCGCCTAACACAAACAAAAACAGCATTAATGCCAGTATTACAAGTGCAGCTGCACCAAACACAAGCATCATTGAGAAAAATGCCACCAACATACCTCCTATTTATTAAATATGGTAATTGCGGACAAGCCACAATTACCATATTTACTTAACTAAATTAACTTTTTAAGTCGGCGTAATTAACATTATTTAATTTCGCAAATCCAGCCTTCCGGTGCTTCAATTTTGCACATTTGAATACCTGTAAGTGTATCATACAGCTTCTTTGTAATAGGTCCCATTTTTTCCATACCGCTTGGGAAGCAAATATCCTTACCGTGGTCAACAATCTTGCCAACAGGTGTAACTACGGCAGCTGTACCGCACAGGCAGCATTCTGCAAAATCCTTTAGCTCATCAAGATATACTTCTCTTTGCTCAACCTCAAGTCCCAAATAATCCTTAGCAACTGTCATTAGTGAGCGTCTTGTAATTGAAGGAAGTATACTGTCTGACTTAGGTGTAACAACCTTATTATCCTTTGTAATGAAAATAAAGTTAGCACCACCTGTTTCTTCAACCTTTGTTCTTGTTGCAGGGTCAAGATACAGGTTTTCGTCGTAGCCCTCTGCGTGTGCTGTAACAATAGCATGCAGGCTCATGGCGTAGTTTAAGCCGGCCTTAACATGTCCTGTGCCGTGTGGTGCGGCTCTGTCAAAGTCGCTTACCTTAATTGTAATAGGCTTAGCGTCACCCTTGAAGTAAGGACCAACAGGTGTAGAGAATATTCTAAACTGGTACTCTGTAGCCGGCTTTACGCCTATTACAGGGTTAATACCAAACATATAAGGTCTTATGTAAAGTGTTGCACCTGAACCAAACGGAGGTACATATGCCTCGTTAGCCTTTACAACTGCCTTTACGCCCTCAACAAACTGTTCAACGCTTAGCTGTGGCATCTCAAGTCTTTTGCAGGTATCTGACATACGCTGTGCATTTAGGTCAGGACGGAAGCAGACAATCTTGCCGTCCTCTGTTGTATAAGCCTTTAACCCCTCAAAGCAGGTTTGTGCATACTGCAATACACAGGCACATTCGCTCATTGTAATCATATCATCGTCAATAAGTGCACCATTGTCCCACTTACCGTCTTTAAAATTAGCTACATATCTTTTGTCGGTTTTTCTGTAACCGAAGCCGATATTTGCCCAATCAAGATTTTTCTTTTCCATATATTATTCTCCTTTTAACAGCCTTAGTATAAGCTAGGCTTTTCAATAATTTCATTTATTTTAGTTTCAAGCACTGACGACGAATACGCTGGGGTAATAATACAGACAGTATCCGCACCCTTTCCGCTGCCGCCAACACATACTACCGGTTTGCCGTACTGAAGCAGTCCTGCGTCATTTGCCATAAGGGATATTTCAACACAGACCTTTACGCCCTGCCCAAGCATACGCAAAGTATCTGCAATTATCTGTACCGGATAAATTCCGGAATATTTCTTTGAAATTCCACGCTCACAGCCGCTTAATGCATGACCTGCCGTTACAACATATGCACCGTTTTTACACAGATAGTCGTAGGTTTCAGCAGACATTTTATTTTCACCTGCCTGCGGTGAACCAAAAGCGTTACGCACTACCACCAATCTGCCGGTATAATTAATTTCACTTATAATATTAAGCGCAGACCTTGCAGTGTTGCCTGTAGTAGAAGCAAGACAAATGTCAAGGTTACGCTCCTTAGCTAAGGAAATTGCTTTTTGTAAAATACCCATATATCCACAACCTTAGATTTCTTGAAAAATTTTACAGAACCAAAATACCCTCTAAAATTTTTCACTTTTGTAATTTAAGGCAGTAAAGCGCAGCGGCAAACACCACCACGAATTAAACCTGCTATACCTGCTTATTATACACTTTTTCTCTAAAAAATGCTAGATATTTTGAATAACTTTTTCAAGAAAAATGAATTTTTTTCTATTTGGTAATTCAATTTTCAACTACAGCACAACTGCACGCTTATATATTTATGCAGTTGTACTGTAGAATTACAAAATTCTTTATTATAAAGCCTCAACTATTTTTGCTACCTGAGAAAGAGCGCCGTCAATTTTACTTAAATCCTTAGCGCCTGCCATTGCAATGTCCGGCTTACCGCCGCCGTTGCCGCCTGCAAGCTGTGCAACAGCCTTAACAATTTTGCCTGCCATTGCACCGTTTTTGCGTGCCTGTTCACCGCAGGCACAAGCAATAGTAGCCTTGCTGTCTGAAATTCCGGCAACAACAAATACTGCGTTTGGCTCTCTGTCAATAATATTTGAACAAATATTACGCATTACATCTGCGTCCGCACCGGCAAGCTTTGTTGTCATTACCTTAAACTCGCCCACCTGTGTAGGGTTAGCCATTACACTGTCAATTTCGCTTGCGGCAAGCTTATTTTTAAGTGCTGTAATTTCAGCGTCTTTTTCCTTTAATTGCTTTGCAATATGCTTTGCACCCTGCAAAATTTCATAAGGGTTATTTATCTTTAGTGTTTCGGCAACGCTGGCACAGGTAAACAGCAATGTGTTATATTCCTTAATTGCGTTTGTACCTGTTACAGCCTCTATTCTTCTTACGCCAGAAGCAACAGATGACTCAGACAATATTTTAATAACGCCGATTTGACCTGTGTTAGACACATGTGTACCGCCGCAAAGCTCTGTAGAAAAATCTCCTGCCTTTACAACACGGACAATATCACCGTACTTTTCACCAAACAGTGCCATTGCGCCCATCTTCTTTGCCTCGTCAATAGGCATTTCCATTGTTTCTACAGGCATTGCCCTTAGAACCTCTTTGTTGCAAAGCTGCTCTACATCACCAAGCTCCTTTGCCGACAAAGGAGAGAAATGAGTAAAGTCAAATCTTACTCTGTTTTCATTAACAAGCTGACCGGCCTGCTCACAGTGATTGCCAAGCACCTTACGCAAAGCCGCCTGAAGAATATGTGCGGCTGTATGGTTACGCATTACCTTTTCACGATATTCCTTGTCAACTGTTAATTCAAGTGTATCACCAACGCTTAATGCACCCTCAATGATTTCTGCCGAATGGACAAAACAGCCTGTCTGATCCTTTGATGTGTTGTAAACCTCAAGCTTTGCCGATACAGAATCTGCATTACCTACATCGCCAACCTGTCCGCCGCTTTCTGCATAGAAAGGAGTAGTGTCAAACACAATGGCAACCTTGTCGCCTGCGGCGACACTTTCAACACGCTTGCCGTTTTTAATAATTGTCAAAACCTTACCGCTGTCCTTAAGGGTGGTGTAGCCTGTAAAGTTTGTTTTAGGCAAGTCTGTTAGGTCTACATTGTCACTTAACCAAGCATCGGCACCGGCATTCTTACGGGCGTTTCTTGCACGCCTCTTTTGCTCTGCCAGCAATGAGTGGTATCTTCTTTCATTTACTCCAATGCCTTTTTCAGCAAGAATTTCCTTAGTTAAATCTATTGGGAAGCCGTAGGTATCGTTTAGCTTAAATGCGTCCTCACCGGAAAGCTCCTTAATATCCTGCTTGCTTACAATATCATCAAGCAGTGTCATACCTAAATCAATAGTTCTGCTGAAAGCCTCTTCCTCTGTTTTAATCATTTTAATAATAAGGTCGTGCTTTTCAGCAAGCTCAGGGTAAGCACCCTTGCTGCAGTTAATAACCTCTTCTGCAACCTTATATAGGAAAGGCTTGTTATAGCCCAGTAGTCTGCCGTGTCTTGCGGCTCTTCTAAGCAGTCTTCTAAGAACATAACCCTTACCCTCGTTAGACGGCATTACACCGTCACTAATCATAAAGGTTGTACTGCGTATATGGTCTGTAATTACACGCAGTGATACATCACTTTTTTCGTTATCGCCGTAATTAACACCCACAATTTCAATAATCTTATCCATAATACCCTTTACGGTATCAACCAAGAACAGGTTGTCAACGCCCTGCATTACGCAAGCCAAGCGCTCAAGTCCCATACCTGTATCAATGTTAGGGTGGTCAAGAGGTGTGTAGTTGCCGTTGCCGTCGTTTTCAAACTGTGTAAATACAAGATTCCAAACCTCTACATAACGGTCACATTCACAGCCTACCTTACAGTCAGGCTTGCCACAGCCCTTTTCAGGACCTCTGTCAAAATATATTTCAGAGCAAGGACCGCAAGGGCCTGAACCGTGCTCCCAGAAGTTATCCTCTTTGCCCAGGTGTACCATATGGGACGGATCTACGCCTATTTCCTCTGTCCAGATTTTATATGCTTCTTCGTCCTCTTCATAAACCGAAATATAAAGCTTTTCAGCAGGAATTTCCAACACCTTAGTAAAGAATTCCCATGCCCAAGCTGTAGCCTCGTGCTTGAAGTAATCACCGAATGAGAAGTTGCCCAACATTTCAAAGAAGGTACCGTGACGGGCTGTAATACCTACACGCTCAATATCCGGTGTACGAATACATTTTTGACATGTTGTTACACGCTTTCTTGGTGGTGTAATCTCGCCTGTAAAATATTTTTTCATTGGTGCCATACCCGAATTAATCAGCAACAAGCTGTTGTCGCCGTCAGGTACAAGTGAAAAGCTAGGAAGTCTTAAATGTCCCTTGCTTTCAAAGAAAGAAAGGTATTTCTCTCTAAGCTCGTTTAGTCCTGTCCACTGCATAATTTATTCTCCTTTTTAATTTATAATTACTTCTGCGGGGCGGTTACATAACAAAAAGCACCCCTGCCCCAAACTTTGGGGCAAGAGTGCAAACATTACTCCTGTGGTACCACCCAAATTGCACAACACAAATATGCTGTGCCACTTGATTAGTTGTTAACGCCAACATACGCCGCTGTTCGTCACAGCGATAGCTACAGGGTGGCCTCGGCAACCGAAACATAACACCTCTCACCAATGGTGTATTCTCTGGAATGTTCTAAATAGCCGTTTGTCCTGTCAACGCCATTTATTATTTATATTACTTTTTCATTTTACTCTTAATTACAAAAGTTGTCAAGATTTTTATACACAATTCTTATATTGTGTCGCAAACCGACTTTTGGTTACTTAAAACCTAAGGTCAACAGCAAACCTACAATACCGCCAATAAGCACTACGCCTAATACAACAGCAATGGCTACTGCCGCTTTTGCGCCGGCACCGTTGTTTACATTGCCACCCTCCAAACTTTCCAACACCTCGTTAGGGTCATATCTTTTAGAATTGTTTTGGAAGCCTCTGCCCTGCTCATAGCCGTTGGCAGCATTAGGATTAAATCCATAGTCCCTATTATAATTGCCATTGCTTTGAGGGCTGTTTTGGTAATTGCCGTAATCGTTTTGGTTGTTTACCTCATTTTGATTATAACCGTTTGGGTTGTTATCGGCAGTTTGGTTATTACCCTGTCCCTGATTGTAGCTGCCCGAATTGTTTTGTTGATTTGCCTGATTAGGGTTAAATTCGTTTGGCTGATTCATCTGGTTTGAATTAAATCCATTTTGTGGATTCATCTGATTTGGGTTAAATCCATTTTGTGGATTCATCTGATTTGGGTTAAATCCATTTTGTGGATTCATCTGGTTTGGATTAAATCCGTTTTGTAGATTCACCTGATTTGGGTTAAATCCATTTTGTGGATTCATCTGATTTGGATTAAACCCGTTTGGCTGATTCATCTGGTTTGGATTAAACCCGTTTGGCTGATTATAATCCATATTGTTATCTATAGGTGTATTGTCATAATAATCAGGCTGTGGCTTACCAAAGGTAATATTATCCAAAGCCTCATTTACCATTTCATTGTCATTCCT
This sequence comes from uncultured Ruminococcus sp., assembly GCA_902789345.1. Lineage (GTDB taxonomy): Bacteria > Bacillota > Clostridia > Oscillospirales > Acutalibacteraceae > CAG-964. The sequence goes on along the minus strand of CADANT010000008.1, from coordinate 942 downwards.
GTTTTTCTCTTTTTGGATTTTTCTTTTTTTCGATGGATTCATTTTTCCGCCGCAATTACGGCAGAAATACGCCTCATCGTAATTAATATATCCACACCTCTTGCACTTCATTTAAGATTACCTCCCAGTGCCTCATTAATACAGCAACATTGTACAGTAAAATACGCAAAAGGTCAACCGTTTTACGCAAAAACAATCATACACAATTAATGCTCAGAAAATCATTTTAAAAACGACGCAATAGCTGAAATTGTTGCATTGTACGCCCGTGTTAAATCCGGCAGTTTAATTTCCGCCAAAGCATATTGGTCATTCCTTAAAGCCTCGGTAACGGCACCCGAACACAAAGCAAGCTTAGTAAAACCCAAGGTTTGTGCTAACCCCTTTAGAGTATGGGCATAAACAAAAGCCTGTTTGTAATTTTTTTGAACACACATAGCGTCCACAAGCCCTTTGTAACTGCCATCGTCAGGAAATTTACTGACATATTTTACAATTCTGCTGTCCTTCACTAAACGATCTTTAACATCATCATAGTTACCGTCTAACATTTCATACAAACTCTGTAAATCCATAATTAACCTCTTCTACCACATAAAAGTCCCTAAAATACAATTTTCTCTTAACGCATACAGCTTTTCGCAACATAAAAAGCAAAAAATGCAGTTTCTACTTTTTCAAAAGCAGAAACTGCATAAAATGGTGCCGGTGGCCGGACTCGAACCGGCACGGTATCGCTACCGGTGGATTTTGAGTCCACTACGTCTGCCAATTCCATCACACCGGCACAACACTGCGTATTATACACCAACTTTACAAAAAAATCAAGTGCTTTTTTTAAATTCCCCAAAATAATATTCCGGGTTACAAATATGCGGCGTATATTTGTTATCGTCTAAAACAAATTCTTAAGTATATGCAATTTATTAGCTGTTACATTAA
>CADANT010000007.1 GCA_902789345.1 uncultured Ruminococcus sp. | reverse complement strand
TTGCATTCTATCTGCAACTTTTTTGCGTTTTTTCTGCAAAGCTACAATTTGCACAGGACAAAGAGCTTATGGCAATTTTTGAAAAAACTTACGGCCCTATTAAAAAGAAAAATTATAATGAGGAAGAAACCTCGGTAAAGCGTGTGGTAAGCTTTGACAACAAAACAAAGTCTAAAAGGGTTAAACAGCAGTACGGGGGAAAAAACTATCTTCTTGTGGACGGCTACAATGTTATATTTTCGTGGAAAAATTTAAAAGAGCTTGCCAAAGACAGTCTTGATACTGCACGAAATACACTGATAAATATTATGTGCAACTACCAGGGGTATAACAAATGTGAGCTTATTCTTGTGTTTGACGCCTACCGTGTAAAGGGACAGCACCGAGAGGTGGAAAAAATAAATAATATTAATGTGGTATATACCAAAGAAGCAGAAACTGCCGATATGTACATAGAAAAGGTTACTCATACTTTGGCAAAGAATAACAGAGTACGGGTAGTTACCTCCGACGGGATGGAGCAGTCTATTATACTTGGCCACGGCGCTTTGCGTGTATCGTCACAGGCGTTTTTAACAGAGGTTGAGCTTGCACAAAAGGAAATAAGAGAAATAATAGAAAGCAAAAATAAATAATTAGATTGGAGCTATAAAATGTCATTAATGAGAATATCAAACAATGTGTACAGTGTAGGGGTAATGGCCCCGCTTGTAAGAAAAGAGGAGCTTATAAAGGCTTGTCCCTATGGCACAAGCTATAATTCATATTTTATAGACGACAGAAAAACAGCAGTAATTGATATGGTGTACGGTGAATACTTTGATGATTTTCTGTACAACCTAGGTTTGGTTGCGGATATAGGTGCCGTTGACTATTTAATACTGAACAGAATACGACCACAACATTCTGAAAGTTTAAAGAGATTTTTAGAGGTTAGCCCAAAAACAGTTATTGTATGCAGTGCCTTGGCAAAGGATTTGCTTGATAATATTATTAACAAGCCATATAATTGCGTTGTGGTAAATAACGGTGATAAACTGAAGCTGGGTGTAAGTGTACTTGAGTTTGTAGTACAGGAGGGAATAGCTCCGGACGCTATGTGCACCTATTTTGAAAATGACTGTGTTTTATTTTCCGGAAATATATTTTCTACTGACTTTTGCGAGCCAAAGGTAACTGACCAAGAGCTTATTTTTGAAAAAGAATTTATGACAGAGCTTTCCGATTATTACAGCTGCTATTTTTCACACTGCAAGGGTGCGGTAAACGGCCTGCTTGAAAGCCTTGCTCAAAAGCAAATTTACTATATAGCACCGGCAAAGGGCGTGGTAGTGGCTGACAGAGTAGATGTAGTTGTTGAAAAATATAAAAGCCTCGGAAAAGCTGAAAACACCCCTGGGGCAGTTGTACTGTATGCGTCGGCGAGTGGCTGTACAGAGGCTCTTGCTAAGGGCGCAAAAGAGGCATTTGACGAAAAAAATATAAAAACATTGCTTTTGGATATGTCCGTAAGCACCGCCGCAGAATGTAAAAAAGCTGTTGATACAGCTGACTATATAGCAGTGGGAAGCTGTACTGTGCACAATAACTTGCCTGCCTGTGTATGGAATGCATTGTCAGAAATAAACGGAGTGCACAGTGGAAAAAGGTTCTTTGCGTTTGGCTCGTACGGTTGGTCAGGAGAGGGGGCAGACCTGTTAAATGACAAATTTGCAAAGCTGGGTATGACCTCTGTATGCAATCCTGTTAAATGCCGTATGGTTCCAACCCAAACAGAGCTTAACAGTATTAAACAAGCAGTTGATGAATTGTTGAATACATAAATTGATTTACACAACCACAAAAGCAACATACCATAAATTCATATTTAATTTTAAGCTAAAAATCAGCCCAGATGACGCAAACACTGTTGCACATTTGGGCTGATTTGGTTTTTTTAATACAGCTTAGAGCATAGGTTTTGCATACAAAAAGCTTACTGTATAACAGCATAACATTAAGCTTTTTATTTAAGTTATGTTGTTTATTAATTCGTTCTTTTTGCTGTATAGCAAGTGTTTTCACTCAAATTTTTTTGCTATATTATTGAGCATTTCTATGGTATGGCAAATATCCTCCTGTGTGGTATTTGGATTAATTGTACACATTCTCAGTACTTTTTTGCCTTGCAGGTCGGTAGTGAAAACCTGGGCGTAGCCGCTTGCGGTAATTTCTTTGGAAATTTCCTGATTTATTTTGTCCACATCATTTTCGGTTGTTTTTGATTTTGGTAAAAAACGGAAATTAACAATCCCCAGCTTTGCTGAAGATACAATTTCCCAGTTTGGCAAGGCACTTATTCTATCTTCTGCAAGCTTTGCCATTTCACAGCCGTGTTCAATAGACTGTCCTATTTTCTTACTGCCCATTACTTGCAATGTAATCCACAGCTTTAGTGACCTTGCAGGTCTGGTCAGTTCGGGCCCTAAATCCCAAAATTCTATACCCTCCTGTGAGGTTTCAGCGTCTTTTAGGTACTCCGGATGTGCGGCAAAGCTGTCAACTAATACTGAACGGTTACGCACAAGTACAACACTGCATCCATAGGTTTGCAAAAGCCACTTGTGTGCGTCCCAACTTAGGCTGTCTGACAGTTCTATTCCGTCAAGATATTTTTTATATTTTTTGGATAATAAAACCGACGCACCAAAAGCACCGTCAACATGCAGCCACATATTGTGTTTTTTGCAAATAGAAGAAATTTCACGCAGTGGGTCAACACTGCCGGTATTTGTTGTGCCTGCCGATGCTACCACGGCAAAGGGCTTTCTGCCCAAGGCAATGTCTTTCTTTATTGCCTCTTCCAGTGCCGTTGTATCCATACGAAAGCTGTTGTCTGTAGGTATAATGCTAATTTGATTTTTGCAAAAACCGATGATATGAAGCCCTTTTGACACCGAAGCGTGGGTTTGGTCAGAAATGTATATTACGGCCTTGCGTTGTTCATATGTTAGCTTGTTATCCCTTGCCGCTGTAAGAGCCGTAAGATTTGCTATGGAACCTCCTGATACAAACAATCCGCCGCTTTCTTTAGGATAGCCCGCCAGACTACACATCCAGTTTATTAATTTCTTTTCAATTATGTCAGCTGCAGGGGCATTTATTTGACAGCTTGCGTGAGGATTGTAGGCATTTGTCATTACATCGCCCATCCAGGAAAGCATTGTGCATGTAGACGGAACACAGGAAAAACTGCGTGGGTGCTGTGCCAAAAGTGTATTTGAGTAAACATCGTCAAGCATTTGCCTATATACATTTTCAACCGAGTTGCCGTCAGCAGGTATTTCCTGTTGTTTTAGTTTTTCTAAGGTTTGGCTGTTGGCGTGCCGTACAACCGGCTGTTGTTCTATATTATTGTAAAATTCAACTGTTTCATTTACAAATTCCTTCATCAGTTTTCCTATTTGTTCATTTTGCTTTTGTTCTGTAGTATTCATACGCTTTGCCTCCTTAAATTTTACATTATTTAATATAACCTTTTGTTTATTGATTTACTGTTTGTACCGTGTTCTCCTTGACTTTCTATGTTAATAATGTTACCATAAAGCGAACTATTTGTTAAATTCATTAATTTTATAGAATGGTTCAAAAATTTTGAACGGTGATTTTATGGAACTAAGAAATATTGTTACATTTGTTCGTATAGCAGAGGTGCAAAGCTTTTCAAAAACGGCAGAACAGCTTGGCTATTCGCAGTCGGCAGTTACTATGCAGATTAAACAGCTTGAAAGCGACCTAAACACCCGGCTGTTTGAACGCATTGGGAAACAAATAAAATTAACACAGGCAGGTGAGCGGTTACTGCCGTATGCACTGGAAATTTTAAATTCTGTACAAAGGGCGGAGAATGCTGTACAAGCACCAAAGGAAGTAAGGGGGACTCTGCGTATAGGTACCTGCGAATCTTATGTAATAAGTGTTTTGCCGCCTGTTATTACAGAATTCAGCAAAGTTTGCCCAAATGTGGAAATAAGCATACAAACTGCCCTTGTATCGGACCTGTTTAGTATGCTTAAGCAAAATGATATAGACCTTATGTATTTTTCTGACCAAAGGCTATATTTCCCGGAGTGGATAAAGGTATTTGAACGACCGGAAAAAAGTTACTTTGTAGCCTCTGCAAGCTCGCCGTTAGCAGACAAAAAGAAAATATCTATTGAGCGCCTATTGCAAGAACCTTTGTACCTTACCGAAAAGGGGGTAAGCTATCGCTACGCAATGGAGCAGGTGTTGGCTGAAAAAGGGGTAGAGCTTCACCCGTTTTTAGAGATTGGCAATACCGATGTAATTACAAGTTTTATTTTAAAAAATCAGGGAATTTCCTTTTTGCCCGAATATGTAATTAACGATTATGTAAAAAAGGGTGAATTGGTTGTTTTAAATACAGAATGTCCTGAAATAACAATGTGGAGCCAACTGGTGTACCACAGAAATAAATGTGTAACACCACAAATGAGTCGGTTTATAGAACTTATGCTAAAATATATTGACAGTGATAAGTCTGTTAATTAACAAGAAATACGAAAAAGCCGCTGTGCAGTTTAGTTTCTGCACAGCGGCTTTGCTGTAATATTAAATTCAAATTTGTTCTGAAAATAAATGTTGTGTTAGGGGGAAGGCCTTTAAACTCAGCTTTGGCTTTCTTTTAGCTTGTGCTTAATGTGCTTAAGCGCCTGGTTAAGTATATCAACTACATGCTCGTCGTCTAAGGAATAATAAATGTTTTTACCCTCTCGTCTGGTTTTTACCTGACCTTCCATTCTGAGCTGCTTTAGCTGGTGAGAAACGGCAGACTGAGAAATACCCAAAATTTCCGATATGTCGCCTACACACATTTCCCCTTGTGACAATGCATATATAATTCTAACTCTTGTTTCATCACCGATTACCTTAAAAAACGATGACAGCTTAGACACAACTGACGGATTTAACGGTTGTAATTCCTGGGTGCTGTTCATTACATATGCCTCCTTGATTTATTACACATCTATTTACTATTATAAATCCTTTGTGGGCATTAAGTCAAGGGTAGTTATAAATATTTACTTATTATCATCAAAAAAGCTTTTTATATCATTGTATATTTCAACAATTTTAAACCTGTATTCATATTTATCCTTATTTTCAGTAATGTCGCTTTGATTGTCGTTCAGTACGCTGTCAAGCTTTTGTGAGTTGTCGTCCTCAGCGGTTGAAAAGCACATAGGGGGGAACATAACGCACCACCAGTTGTGTCCCTTACCCTCGCCAATGGTAATCCGCAGGGCGTCATACCTGCCTGCCGGTACTGAAAAGCCCTGATAATCCCTGGTGTCAAAGTACATATTGTAGCGCATTTCTCCGTTTACCTTATAATCGTAGCCCAGGCTGTATACATACTGCTGTGCCTGTTTTACAATTTTATCCACATTAGTTGTGGCAATATGTTCAGCCTCAATTTTATTATCGGCATTTTCAAAAATATCCCCGGCTATAGACAAAATGTAATCTCTAACCTGTAGCTTGAGCTTTTGGTCAGCTTCGGTGTCGGAGTTTGCTAAAATGTGCAGGCGGACAAGTCTGTTTGGAATGTCCTCACATTCGGCTGTAAAAAATGTTTGTGTAAGAATAAACGACAGCACCAAGGCTGTAAGCACTGCTTTAGCTAAAATTTTCATAATAAAAACTGTCCCTTCTTATGTAATCTTTTCGGTAACATAATTATGGACAGCTTTTTGTATTGCTATTCAATTCATTTTTATATTGTTACAGCACTGTACAGCCGCCGTTGCAACAGCTTGCCTTATAAACATCTGTATATTCCTTGCTTAGTATTTCATAGGTTTTATCAGCCAAGCCATTGTCTGTAAAAATTCCGTATACAGTAGGGCCACTGCCGCTCATTACCGAGGCATATGCCCCGTTTTTTAGCATAATTTCTTTAATATACTGTACCTGCTCAAGGTTAAGCAGACTGTCAAAGTCGTTGTACAGTCCTTTGCAAAATTCAGCCTCGTCATTGTTTACAAGTGCATTTATTACAGCTGTACTATGTACGCTGTCTGAAAACGGTCTGCTGTCAGACATTTTATATGCCTGTGGTGTTGACACATTTATTTTCGGTTTGCAGAGCAAAATGATGTATTTCTGTAAATCTAAATTCGGCTTGACTTTTTCAAGTTCTGTTCCTATGCCTGTGGCAAGCATTGTTCCACCGTATATGCAAAAGGGAACATCAGCGCCTATTTTGCCGCCAAGCTCTGCAAGCTGACTGTCTGACAAGCCTTGATTATACAGCTTATTTAACGCCACAAGCACTGCCGCACCGTCGGTGCTTCCCCCGGCTAAGCCGGCCTGTGCCGGAATATGTTTTTCTATATTAACATTTACATTGCAGACAGTGCCTGTCAGCTTTTCAAACAGCTTTACAGCCTTGTAGGCAGTGTTACTGCTGTCGCAGGGAATGTAGTCCTTGTTGCAGGTTAGGGTAAACTCTTGGCTTTTTTCAACTGTAACAACATCACAAAGATTTACCGACTGCATAACCATATCTACAGTATGGTAGCCGTTTTCCAGTTTGCCGGTAATATCCAGAGTAAAATTTATTTTTGCCGGTGCAAGCACCTTTACCATACAATCTCCTCCTGTAAAAGAAATGCATATTTTGCAAAGATTAAATTACAAAACCTTATTTTCTTTCCTGCAAAAACTCCTCAATGCGCTTTAGAGCCTCCATAATGTGCTTAACCGAAAAGGAATAAGACACTCTTACAAAGCCCTCTCCGCTTTCTCCAAAGGCGTTGCCCGGTACAACCGCTACGCTTTTAGACTTTAGCAGTTCCATACAAAAGTCCTCGGAGGACATACCTGTGCTTTTAATACACGGAAAGGCATAGAACGCACCCTCCGGCTCAAAGCAGGTTAGTCCCATTTCGTTGAACTTTTCAACTACCAGGCGTCTGCGCATATCGTATTCATCACGCATAGCTGTAATATCCTTGTCGCCGTTTTTAAGAGCCTCTATGGCTGCATACTGTGCTGTAGTAGGAGCGCTCATAATGCCGAATTGGTGCATCTTTGTCATAGCGTCTGTAATAGGCTTTGGTGCTAGGGAGTAGCCCAATCTCCAGCCTGTCATTGAGTATGATTTTGAAAAGCCGCTTACTACTACTGTGCGCTCCTTCATACCCTCAAGTTCTGCTATAGATACATGCTGTTTGCCGTTATATGTAAGCTCGGCGTATATTTCGTCCGACAGCACAAAAATGTTATGCTTTTTAATAATGGGTGCTATTTTTTCAAGGTCAGACCTTTCCATTATTCCACCTGTAGGGTTGTTAGGGTATGGCAAAACAAGTATTTTTGATTTTGGTGTTATTGCCTTTTCCAAAAGCTCAGGTGTAATCTTAAATTTATCTTCCGCTCTGGTTTCAACAACTACAGGTTCTCCGTCTGCCATTTCTACCAAAGGATTATAACAGACAAAGCTAGGCTCGGGTATAAGCACCTGGTCGCCTATATTTATCAGCGTGCGCATAGTAAGGTCAATAGCCTCTGAACCGCCTACGGTTACAAGGCAATTTTCATTGCCCTTATAGGATACATTAAATCTTCTTCTATAATAACTGCAAATTTCATCTCTTAATTCGGTTAAGCCTTTGTTGGAGGTATACCTGGTGTTGCCAAGGCGGAGGGAGTTAATACCCTCTTCTCTGATATGCCATGGGGTTTTAAAATCAGGCTCACCTATTGAAAGTGATATTACATTATCCATTTCGCTGGCAATATCAAAAAATTTTCTTATACCCGACGGCTTTACTGCTTTTATTTTCTCGTTTATTACCTCATCATAGTTTATCACAGTATAATACTCCTTTTGTCATCTTCCTCATTGTCGCTGTCAAATTCAATGCCGCTTTCCTTATAGGTTTTCAGCTTAAAGCGAGTGCTTGTGGCAACAACTGCGTCAATGGTAGAAAGCTTTTTGGCTACAAACATAGCAATGTCTGTTACACTTGCACCCTTTACAAGCACAAGCAAATCGTAAGAGCCTGCCATTAGGTATACTGACTCTACCTCGTCAAAATTCATAATTTCCTGTGCAATGCTGTCAAAGCCGGTATCCTTTTCAGGTGTAACGGTAAGCTCTATATAGGCCGTTGCATCTGCACCCTTTACCTTGTCGTAGTCAATTACGGCTTGGTAGCCTTTTATAACGCCGTCCTTTTCATATTGCTTTATTTGCTTTTCGATGTAGTCTTCAGGCTCGCCAAGCATTGTGGCTATTTCTTTATATGTTAAGTTACTGTTTTCACTAAGAAGCTTTAAAATTCTATCCATAAAGTACAACTCCTATTCATTGTAAGTTTAATGTAATTATATAACAAACAATCGTTACTGTCTACATCAAAGCCGGTTACTATGTTGTAAATATTGAATTAGGATAGCCTTTGTGTTAGAATTACTACTGTAAAATTTTCAAGGGCCAGGGTGCTGTGTATGAAAGAAATAATTATTACCAAAAATGACGCAGGACAGCGTTTGGATAAGTTTATAAGCAAACGCTTTAAAACAATGCCAAAGTCGCTTATGTATAAATATATACGAAAAAAATGCATTAAGATAAACAATAAACGCTGTGAGATTTCTACCTTTTTAAATGAAGGTGATGTGCTTAAGCTGTTTATTAAGGACGAATTTTTTGAGGCAGATACACAGGAAAACTATGAATTTTTGAAAGCACCTGCCAAGCTGGATATAATTTACGAGGACAGCAATATTTTACTTGTAAATAAAAAACCGGGAGTAATAGTACACCCGGACGAAAAATATCACTTTGACTCGCTTATAGCCCGTGTTTTGCACTATTTGTACGACAAAGGGGAGTACGACCCGAATCAGGACAAGGCGTTTACACCGGCACTTGTAAACAGAATAGACCGCAACACCGGCGGTATAGTTATTGCCGCTAAAAATGCTGAAAGCTTGCGGATATTAAACGCAAAAATGAAAACCAGGGAGCTTACAAAGCTGTACCTTTGCCTGGTGCAGGGTACGCTTAAAAGGCAAGAGGGGCTTCTGACAGGATATTTAGAAAAAGACCAAAAGAAAAACAAGGTTAAAATACTAAAAAAACCTACGCAAAACAGTAAAATTGTAAAAACAAAGTATACCGTTATAAAGAATATAGGTAATAACAGTCTTGTTGAGGTGGATTTGCTTACAGGAAGAACCCACCAAATAAGAGCACATATGGCAAGCATAGGTCACCCCCTTTTGGGTGATACAAAGTACGGCTACAAGCGCAAAGGGGAAGATGATTTTTACAAATATCAGGCGTTGTACGCTTACAAGCTTACATTTAACTTTGAAACTGACGGCGGCTGTATGAACTACTTAAACGGAAAAAGCTTTCAGGTAAGCAATGAAAGTATTTGGTTTTTACGCTAAACAAAATGGTCACAAATGCACTTAATTAATGCATTTGTGACCATTGCCTTTTGGTATTAATTTAGTTGTGAAAATCATCAATACAGTCAGGGCAGTCCGGCATATCAAAATCATCAGGCATATGCGGGTCGTGTGCAGGGTGGGGCATACCGCCCACTACCTCGCCACGGCGTACCGACAGCCTCTGCTTCTCTTGCTCTGTAAGCTCTGACAGAGTATCTTTAAATTCTCTGGAATGTTTAATATTCTTTATTACAAGGGTTGGAGAGGTAACATCCTGTGAATACAAAGTAATGGTACCTAAGCCAAACATTTTTTGAAAAAGTGAGCGAGAATACTCCATATCGAGTATTCTGTAATGCAGTATTTCATTTTCTTTTGTTACCAAACAGCCTGTTTCTACTACTAATTTTTTCTTGTAGATTATATACTTCGTAAAAGTAAAGGGCAGTCCAAAGAACAGCCAGCGCTTTCTTTCACGGGTAATTTCTGTATCTGCCATATAAGCCTCCCTTTATTATTTGTCACCAAAGGATATACCTACGGCTCTTGCGCACTTAATTTCGTCGCAGTCAACCGGTACTGTTTTCAGCTTGCCTGCAACCTCCTCCAGTGGAACAGGAACAATTTTATCTCCCTGCAGTGCTACCATATTTCCGTATTTTTCTTCTACAATAAGCTGTGCTGCGGCAGCGCCAAAGCTTGTAGACAAGAAACGGTCATATGGGCAGGTTTCGCCGCCTCTTTGCATGTGGCCCGGTACGGTAATTCTTGTTTCGTGTCCTGTTTTTTCCTGTATTTGTGCTGCAAGCTGTGAAGTAAATGTTCCGTTAGGCTGTGCCATAACAGCAGCCTTTCTGTCCTTTTTGGAAAGCTCTGCAACCTCCTTAGGTACAGCACCCTCTGCCATTGCAATTACTGTAAAGTGCTTGCCGTTACGCTCTCTTTCTTCAATCTTTTTAACTATATTGTCAACAGAATAAGGAATCTCCGGCAGCAGTATAACATCTGCTCCGCCTGCTACACCGGCATATAGAGTAAGCCAGCCAACCTTGTGTCCCATAACCTCTACAACAAAAATTCTGCTGTGGGATGTAGCTGTGGTGTGAATAGCGTCTAGGCAGTAGGTAGCTACATTTATGCCGCTTTGAAAGCCAAAGGTTTTGTCTGTGCCCCATAGGTCGTTGTCAATTGTCTTAGGCAGAGAAACAATGTTGCAGCCCTCTTCTCTAAGTAAATTGGCAGTTTTTTGAGAGCCGTTGCCGCCTAAAATAACAAGGCAGTCAAGTTTTAGGTACTTATAAGTTTTTTTCATACAGGCTACTTTGTCTATACCATCTTCGCCAATAACACGCATTAGCTTAAACGGTTGGCGGGATGTACCCAAAATTGTACCGCCAATGCTCAAAATTCCCGAAAAATCTTCAGGCTTCATTTTTTTGTAGTCACCGTGAATTAATCCTTTATAGCCGTTTAAAATACCTATAATTTCAACATTTTTTTCACCGTAATGCTCATACAGTGCCTTTGCCACACCTCTCATAGTTGCGTTAAGACCCTGACAGTCACCGCCGCTTGTTAAGAAGCCTACTCTTTTCATATTAAACATCCTCTCTATCTATATATTTATGCCTGCCGGCTTTGCATACAGCAAAACTTTATTTGCGCAGGCTTATTATACCCTATGCTTATCTAAAAGCATTAATAACCCGGTATTTTACAAAAAATTTTACAAGAAAAGGGTTGTACCTACCGACATACATCGGTAAATACACCCCTTGTTTCATAACATATTTATGAATCCAGACAAGTGCTTAGCGCCTTGTATGCTTGCTCGAAAACAGCGTCAGTTACCAGTACAGACACCTGCACCTGTGATGTTGTAACAATACGCAGGTCTATATTAGAATCGGCAATAGCCCTGAAAATTTTTGAAGCTACGCCCGGATGGTCTGCCATATCGTCATCCATTAGACTGATAATAGAGTTGCCGCTGCTGACTATAGGCTTAATATTCTTGCTTTTAAGCTTTGAGGTATAGCCCAGCAAAGGCATAAGGTCGTCATCGTTTATAGTAAACGAAACAGATGTGCTGCTGCCCTGTACAGGTGATAATGAAATCATATCAATATCAATATTCAAAGCGGCAATGTCCTCAAATACCGAAGCAATAAAATCCATATCCGCAGGAGCATTTCTTAGTGTAACAAGCGTAATATCGTTAGATACCTGAATTTTTGCACTCATATTATACAACTCCCATATTTATTATTATTTACCCTGTAGCATATCTGACATATTGTACATACCCGGGGTTTTATCACTTAAATAAACAGCCGCATTAATTGAACCAATAGCAAAAACCTCTTTTGACTGTGCCTGGTGCGTCAGCGTAACAACCTCGTCATGTCCGGCAAAAATAACCTGATGTTCACCTACTATGGTGCCGCCACGAACGGCGTGAATACCGATTTCGTTTTTCTCTCTCTTTTTTCTGTAAGAGTGGCGGTCATATACATACTGGGGCTCGTTTTCCATTACCTCAGATATGCCGTTGGCAATCATCAAAGCAGTGCCGCTTGGTGCGTCAAGCTTTTGGTTGTGGTGCTTTTCGATAATTTCAATATCAAAGGCACTGCCTAAAATTTCGGCAGCCTTTTTTGAAAGCTCAATCAACAGGTTAATACCCAATGACATATTTCCGGAATGGAAAATAGCCACTTTTTTAGATGCTTTCTCAATATCTGCAATTTGTTCCTTGGAAAAGCCTGTTGTACAAATTACAGCAGGTACATTTTTGGAAACAGCATAATTTAAAAGTCCTGCAAGCACAGCCGGATTAGAAAAATCTATAATAGCGTCTGCTTTTTCCTGTACCTTGCTGAAATCGTCGTATACAGGAAACTCAGCCGAACCGTCAGAAAATACATCAATGCCGGCTACTACCTTGCAGTCATCTCTTTTTGCAATTTCTCTGGCAATTACCTTGCCCATTTTTCCACTGCAGCCACTTAAAATAATATTTGTCATTTTAAACTTTCCTTATACTTATATACTACAAATTACTTTACTAAACCGTACTTCTGCATTACAGCCTTTAGCTCTGCCTTTTTGCTGTCGCTAAGCGAAACCAACGGAAGTCTGCACTCACCGCAGTTAAAGCCCATCATATTAACAGCCTCTTTAACCGGAATAGGGTTTACATCGCAGAACATTGCGTTCATTAGCTCTAAATAGTGTAGGTGTTGCTTTGCTGCTTCTGCAAAGTTACCGTCAAGACACAGCTGAGCAATGTTGTGCATTTCTTTTGGCATAATATTTGAAAATACAGAAATTACACCCTTGCCGCCCAGTGACATAATAGGTACTGTAAGGTCGTCACAGCCTGTGTACATTGTAAGGTTGTCACCGCACAGTGCCAGTGTTTCTGCAGCAGCGCCTACACTGTCGTTTGCCTCTTTAGTAGCAACAATGTTAGGGTGCTTTGCAAGCTCTGCGTATGTTGCAGGCTTAATGTTACAGCCTGTTCGGCTAGGCACATTGTAAACAATCATAGGAATGTCTACAGAATCCGCAATTTTTGTAAAATGTGCAACCAAACCTGCCTGTGAAGTTTTGTTGTAGTAGGGTGTTACTGACAATACGGCGTCAGCACCCATATTTTTAGCTTCTTTTGTAAGCTCTACGGCATAGGCAGTGTCGTTGCTGCCTGTGCCTGCTATTACAGGAACTCTGCCGTTTACCTTTTCTAAGGTGTATTCTATAACCTTGCAGTGCTCTTGGTGATCCATACAAGCCGACTCGCCTGTAGTACCGCAAGCCAAAATAGCGTCTGTTCCGTTTTCTATTTGAAAATCTATTAATTTACCGTACTCACTGTAGTTAATTGAACCGTCAGGGTTCATAGGTGTAACAATAGCTACACAACTACCTGTAAAAATAGGCTCTTGCATAAATATTACCCCCGTTGGATATTTTTATTAATCGTCCAGGTAACCCTCGGCGCACAGCAGCTCTGCCATAAGAACCGCACCGCCGGCAGCACCTCTTAATGTGTTGTGTGACATACAAACAAACTTGATTGTATACTGTGTGTCCTCTCTAAGTCTGCCGATAGAAACAGCCATACCGTTTTCAAGATTTCTTTCACTGTTAATCTGTGGTCTGTCAGGCTCTGTAAAGTAGTGCAGGAACTGCTTTGGTGCGCTTGGAAGCTCAAGCTCCTGTGCTCTGCCCTTGTAGTTTTCCCATCTTGAAATAATCTCGTCCATAGAAGCCTTTTTCTCAAGCTCTACAAATACTGCGGCTGTGTGACCGTCGCTGATAGGCACACGGATACACTGTGATGTAATAGAAGGAACTGTTGTGTCAACAATTTTGTCGCCCTCAATGTGTCCCCAAATCTTTAGAGGCTCCTTCTCTGACTTTTCTTCCTCGCCGCCGATGTAAGGAATGATGTTGTCTACCATTTCAGGCCATGTTTTAAATGTTTTGCCTGCACCGGAAATAGCCTGGTATGTACAAGCAAGAACCTTTTTAACGCCTAAATCCATCAAAGGATGAATTGCAGGCACATAGCTCTGAAGTGAGCAGTTTGACTTTACTGCAATAAAGCCCTTCTTTGTTCCCAAACGCTTTCTCTGTGCAGGAATAATTTTTGCATGGTCAGCGTTTATTTCAGGAATAATCATAGGAACATCCGGTGTGTGTCTGTTGGCGCTGTTATTTGACATAACAGGGCACTCTGCCTTTGCATAAGCCTCTTCCAGAGCCTTAATTTCGTCTTTCTTCATGTCTACTGCGCAGAATACAAAGTCAACCTTTGATGCAACAGCCTCAACATCAGAAGCGTCCATAACGATCATATCCGCAAACTTTTCAGGAATTGGCTTTGTCATAGCCCACTTAGCGCCTACAGCGTCTTTGTATGCCTTGCCGGCAGAACGCTTGCTGGCAGCCAACGCCACTACCTCAAACCAAGGGTGATTTTCAAGCAATAGTGCAAATCTTTGGCCAACCATACCTGTTGCACCAATAATACCAACCTTATAATGTTTCACAATAAATATCCTCCTATAATATACAGTATGAAATTACTAATTATTATTTGCCTGTCAGACAAAAATATTGTAAAAGCCCATTAGGCACTGCCTGACAGCTACATAATCTTACTTTATAATATACCACCTACGCCGATATATGTCAATTTATAAATAAAATTTTAGCGTGTTATCTGTGAACATTGTGCATATGACGATTTCCCTTTATACAGCCAAAACAACACAGCACCGAACATATACCTCAGTGCTGTGCTGCCGTTTGAATTTTATATCCTGTTTTAATGATGTGGGGCATTACCCTGGGCTTAGATGTTTACAATTAAATTGCCTTTTCTTCCTGATAATTGCTATAACAATTTTAACAAGATTCCAAAGCAGGGGCGCACCCAAAACGGATACAACATCGAAGAGTACACAAACTCCCTCTTGATTATATCATCGTCATTACGGTATGCACGCATTTTCTCACCTACAATTTGAAAGTATTTACTATGGATTATATCATAACAAGGTAAGTAATTTACTTCGGTTAATTATTATATGCTTTTACGAGGGGTACAGAAAACTTAATGCAGAGCTTTTACTTTTATTATGAAGTGTTCTGTTAATTCTGACAATGCTTGTGCTTATTCACAATAATAATTGTTTACACCGTTACCCCAGCTTCCAACTTACTGCTTTTTCACGGCCGGTAATAAAGTAACGGTAGATGCCGTTTTGTTGCATAAGTTCATTATGCGTACCCTGCTGAACAATCTGCCCTTTGTCTATCACAAGAATTTTATCAGCGTGACGAACAGTTTTCAGCCTGTGGGCAATCATAATTACCGTTTTTTCGTGGGTTAGTTCATTTACAGCCTCCATCAATTCTTTTTCGTTCTCCGGGTCAACATTTGCCGTGGCCTCATCAAGAATAATAATGGGTGCGTCTTTCATCATGGCACGGGCGATAGACAACCGCTGGCGTTCACCGCCGGAAAGTGAGCCACCTGCCTCACCTACCACGTTATTATAGCCCTGTGGTAGTTTCATTATAAAGTTGTGACAGCGGGCCTTTTTTGCCGCCTCAATTACTTTTTCCATTGGTGCCTCCGGCTGACCGAAACGGATATTATTGGCAATGGTATCATGAAACAGATAAACATTTTGAAACACAAAACTAAAGTTTTTCATAAGGCTGTCCATACTGTACTCCCGAATGTTGTGTCCGCCTAAGGTGACCTGCCCGTTATCCACATCCCAAAAACGGGAGAGCAGATGGCACAGCGTAGTTTTGCCGCCACCTGATGGACCAACAATAGCAGTAGTGTTTTTTTCAGGTATATTCAGCGTAATGCCGTTGATGATTGGTTTTTGACCATAGGAGAAGCAAATGTTGTCGGCATGAAGGTCACAGTGTTTAGGTGTTAGCTCTTTGCCTGAGATATCCATAGTGGGCAGGTTTAGAATTTCGGTTGCTTGGTTGACGCAGGTGTCTACTACCCGCAAAAGCGATGATTGTGTTCCGGCTTGTTCTAATCCTTCGGTGAGTAGGAAAGAGCAAATTGCCATAATTATACAGTTTAAAAGTTCCATATGTCCCACGGTATAAAGCACCAAAGACAGGACCACAACACCTACATCAATAAGCTTGGCAACGGCATTTTGTGCCAGCATTAACGGCTGAAGCTTTAGCTCCATATCAATGTTGTCTGCGGCATTTTCATCAATAACTGCCTCCAGTTTTTGGTTATATTTTCCGGCAAGGGAATAGGACTTTACCTCTGAAATTCCCTTAATAAATTCTAAGATATGCTCCACTACTGCCATATCACCGGCAAGCTTTTTGCTTGTTGTTTTTTCGGACTTAATCTGCAGTGCGTGATTTATAAAATAGTAGATTATCAGTCCTGACACAATAAGCAGTCCTACCCGCCAGTCAAAAAGGAAAATTGCCAGTGTCATAATGGCAGTGGAAAACAAACCCTCTGTAACCAGCATTACAACACGGGTTGAAACTCCGGAAAGATTATCCATAGTGTTGGTGTTGACGGAGGTAATTGCCCCCAGACTGTTTTTATTAAAATAGCCCATAGGCAGGTAGCGCAGATGTTCGGCAATTTCTACTCGCTTTTTTGCTGTGGTTAAATATCCGCCTTTTGTTTGCAGGGCAGTGGCGTTGTACTTTAGCAACGACGAGCCCATGACGGAGGTTAGCATTATTCCCAGTGACATCAGAATTGCTCTTGTTGTGACTGCACCATCAAGTATCGCCTGCAGCATAACGCCCATGGCAGGAATTTTTAGGGCGGAAAATAACGCCGCAATAACGCCTAGAATAATAGAAGTGTAAAATTGTTTACGCTCTTTTTCATTACAAAAATTAAAAAACTTTTTCAAAATTTTAAGCATGATGGGCACCTTCTTCCATAGAATCACGGGACGCAATATGTGCATTCCAAAGCTCACGGTACAGCGGGCAGTTTTTCAACAGTTCCGCCTGTGTTCCGGTTGCTTCAATCTTTCCGTTATTCACCACGGCAATACAGTCTGCATCTACTATGGTGGAGAGCCTGTGGGCAATAACAATCAGTGTTTTGCCACGCACCAGCTTCGCCACACTTTCCTGAATAATAGCTTCATTTTCCGGGTCGGTATAGGCGGTGGCTTCGTCTAAAATAACAATAGGGGCGTTTTTTAGCATGGCTCGGGTAATGGATATACGCTGCTTCTCGCCGCCGGACAGGTGTCCGCCACCACTGCCTACAACCGTATCAAAGCCGTTTTCCAGTCCCAATATGAAGTCGTAGCAGCCGCAGTCTTTTGCCGCCTGTTCCACTTCGGCATCAGTTGCACCGGGTCTGCCCATTCGGATATTTTCTCGAACAGTGGTGTTAAACAAAAAATTATCCTGTGACACATAAGCCACCAGTTTATGGTAATTATCTGCGGAAATATTGCGAATATCAGCGTCGCCCACTGTAATACTGCCACTGCCTACATCCCAAAACGACGCTATTAGTTTTGCAATAGTGGATTTTCCGCTGCCGGAGGGACCTACAAGGGCATTAACTGTTCTCTCACGAAAGGTCAGGCTTACGCCGTGTAGAATTTCTGTTTCGCAGTAGCCAAAGTGGACATTTTCCAATTTTACAGTACTGTCTTTTGGTGTTTCTGTATCGGTTTTAGGACGGGACAGCTCAGGGGCTGTCAAAATGTCTGTTACCTGTTTAATGACGGTACCAACCTTTGCAAGGTCGTCGGTGAATTTTATGCAGCCGATAAACGGCGTAACAAGTCCCATAGCAAGAATAACAATAAGTACAAATTTTTCCGGCATTAAAGCACCGGCCTTCATGAGCAGTCCTCCAATAGGAAGAACGCTTAGCAGTGTTGCCGGCATAATGTTCATAGCAAAGGTGAAGTAAAAATTGCTCTTATTCATCCAGTCGATGTAACTTTGGGCACACTCCTTTGCTGCAGTTACAAATTTTTCATAGCTGTTTTTTGCCTTGCCAAACACCTTTATTACCTCAATGCCTCCTATATATTCCACTGCTGTGTCATTAAGATTATTAGTAGCTGCTACGGTACGGGCGTAGTTTTTACTGTATCCGGACATCATCAGCATAAAGAAAATCATACCCAGTGGCAAAGTAGCAAGAGAAGCAAGCGCCATGCGCCAGTCCAGGACAAACAGGTAAATCAGTGTTGCCAGCACAACTACGGCGTTGCTGCTCATTTCCGGAATAACATGGGCAAGAGTTGGCTCAATGCTGTCAACTCTCTCCACAAGTATATTTTTCAGCTCGCCGGAGCCTTTAGACTGTACATCGCCCAAAGGCATATGGGAAAGCTTTTTTAGCCCCTGTTTACGAATATTGCCCAACACGGCAAAGGTTGCCTTATGCGACTGGGCTGTGGAAAGCGAGTGGAACAGCACCCGCAGCAGCCACATAACCGCCATAACGGCACAGTCTATAAGATATCCTGTTAAATTCCGATTTCCTGACAGAAGTTTTTCGATTATACTTGACATAACAAAAAACGGCAGAATCTGAAACGCCCCACCTATAATCGCAAGACATACGCTTGTGATGTATCCGGATTTTTTCTGTCCGGCAAAGGTAAACACCCAGCCAAATGTACTTTTTTCTTTTTGCATTACTCTTACCCCACATTAAAAATAGATTTTATTTTTGGAAGATTTTCTTCTGTTACAGATAGGTCATTTTGTATTTGTCCACCACCAAAATGAAGAATCCTTGTACAGGTACGGCAGACGAACTCATAATCGTGGGTAACAATGAAAATAACTTTGCCCATACCGGATAATTTTTGAATGAGCGCCGCCAGTCGAACCATACTGTCATAATCCAAGCCGCTGGTAGGTTCATCAAATAACAACAGCTCTTTACCGCATACCATAGAAGTTGCCGCTGCCAGCCGCTGCTTTTGTCCTCCGGAAAGGGTGTTGGGGTGGTGGTTCCGATATGGTGCAAGTCCAAGCTCAGAAAGAGTTTTCTCTGCAAGGGGAATGTTGGGCTGCTTAATACCAAAAGTACATTCTGCCCCTACACTTTCGGCAAAAAGCTGATAGTTTACATCCTGCATAACCATATAGGAGCGCTTCATTCTGGCCTTTGGTTTTTGCGTTTTTCCATTCCACAAGTATTCTCCAAAGCATTCTTTGTGTAGTCCGCAAAGGGTACGGGAGAATGTGGTTTTTCCTGCTCCGTTGTGTCCCACTACGGCAATAACCTCACCGTGGCCGGCCTGCAAAGAAATGTTATGCAGTACAGTCTTCTTTTCATAGGACAGCGCCACATTCCGCAGTTCTAACACCGGTGTAGCATGAGGTGCGGCAAAATACAGAGGGCGTTCTTTGCACAGGTCAACCGTTCGCAAACCCATAGTACAGCGTTTTGCGGAGTTTAACGCCCGAAATTGTTTCGGCGAGTAGTCGCCTGTAATGCTGCCATTTTCAAGATATAAAATGCGGTCAACTACATTCATCAGGTAGTATAGCCGATGTTCTGCAACAATCACCGTTTTGCCCTGTGATTTAATAAGTTTCAAATGCTTTTGCAGTTCGACAATGGCGGACATATCCAGGTTGGAGGATGGCTCGTCAAGAAGCATAATCTCCGGCTTCATAGTATAGACCGAGGCAAAAGCAATTTTTTGTTTTTCGCCGCCGGAGAGTGCAAAAATGTTGCGTCCAAGGAGTTTTTGAATATGCAGCTCTTCTGCCGTTTGTTTTACGCGTGCTTTTAGTTCATCATGAGGTAGAGCCTGGTTTTCAATACCAAAAGCAATTTCGCTGTCGGTGTCTACATTAAAAAACTGCGTCCGTGGATTCTGAAAGACGCTTCCGACCTTTTCTGCAATACGGTACATAGGAAGTTGAAAAATATTTTCGCCGTTAAGCAGTACCTCTCCCGTAACCTCTCCTGTAAAGAACTGTGGAATCAGACCGTTTATCAGCCTTGTCAGTGTGGTTTTACCGCAGCCGCTGCGACCGCAAAGCAGCACGCACTGTCCGTCAGGAATGGTAAGGTTGATGTTTTTTAAACAGCCGTCTTTACTGTTTGGGTAGGAAAATGACACATTCCGAAATTCAATCATTTATCCCACCACCTTCCATATCAGTTCTAAAGCCAAGAACGCTGTGAAAAACACAATAGCCAGCCAGTCTGTTTTTCGCATCCGAATTTCAACAAGGCAGGTACGGGGCTTTGGGTTTTCAATTCCCCGTGTTACAGAGGCAATGGACAGTTCGTCTGCCGCTTTGCTGGCGGCAGTTAGCAGCGGCACATAAATACAGTTTACCGTCATGGCAGGGGCTTTTAAAAAGCCTAACAATGACGGTGACACATCCCGAAGCCGCATGGCATCTTTTATAAAGTGCCAGTCCTCTCGAATTGTGGGCAAATAGCGAAGCATTACGGCAATAGGAATAGTCAGCTTTTTAGGAAAATGCAGTCGTGCCATGGCGGAGAGAAATTCCCCCACCTTTGTGGTGCTGATAACAATGCCTGCCAACATTCCACAGGCGTAAACCTTATGTAAAAGTCCAAGAAAGGCCACAAACATAGTCCGCCAAGTGCCGGTCATAACGCCCATACACCATGTTGTAAACAGGCAAATAAGAGCATAGGCGGCAACGCCACGCAGGGCATATTTCCATTTTCCGCTGACCACAGCAAGCAGACCTATAAGGGCAACCAACACAAACTGAAATAAAAGGCTGGGTGAGAACATGGCACATAGGACACAAAGCAGAATTAGGAATAATTTGGTACGGGGGTCAAGCTGCAGAGTGTTCATTTGGTAATACCTGCTTTTTCAAATTGTTTTTTCAGCATTTTGCAGCCTACAAGTGCGCTGATGGCGGCGGCAAGAATTGTTCCGACAAGCATAATTACCATAATCCAAACTGTTCCCGTGGAGCGCATGGTGTCAATGTAAGACTGTTCGGTACCGTTGCCAAGCATGGTTTTTGCCCAGCCGTCAGGGTTTGCGAAAAACACAAGGTAGGATGCTGTGCCTCCTAGGGAAATAAGAATGTAGGAAAGCGAATTGATTTTCTTGTTTTTATACTTACCTATGCCGGCCACAAGGTCGGCTACAACACCCATAACAAGATAACCCAGTGCCATTGCCCAGTGCATACCGGTTACAAACCAAATAATACACAGAATTACGCCAAGGATAGAAACCACAAAACGCTTCTGTATCTTGGCAAGCATCAGCAGGTAAACAGGCCCACATAGTAATGCACTGCCCACCGGCATATAGAAGGTCAAAACAGGGTTTGGCGCAAAAAATATTCCACCCACAAGGGCAAACACAAGAAACAGTGCCGAGAAAATACCTACAGATACCAGGTCTTTCGCTGCAAGTCCCTTTTTTACGGTTAATTGTTGATTCATATCAATTTCTCCTTTACTTTAAGCCAACAGATTGACTTTCTGCTCGCTTTTTGCTATAACTAAGTTAGTGACTGCTAACTTAATACATCATACATATTAGATCGATTTTCAACAATGGTTTGCACTTTGGTTTGTCTGTTCGTTGCAAACTATTGTCTAATCGTTTCAAGGAGATAAGTAGATGAGTAGTAATATACTTACCGATTATTACGATCCGCTTTTGCAAAAGAATGGATTTCGTCCTGTTGCCTGTCCGGATAGGTTTAATCTGTCCGGAAAATGCTGGCAGATTGCTCCTACAGTGGGTAACGGCTACTATTGGCTATATGCAAGGCAGGATCTGTTTGACATCAAAATTCACGATTTCTGTTTTAATGAGGACTTTTGTCTGGATCTTAAAATTCCGGAATGCATTAGTATTCAACGGTATGACTCTATCTCGGGAGAGGAGCTAAGTCCTTATCGACGGCTTTCGGCAGGCGATATTCAGACCATTGTTGGCGGAAAGCAGCGTTATAGGGCGCTGATTCACAAGCGTATTCCAATCCATTCCATCGGCATTGAGATATTGCCGGCGTACTACGAGGATTTTCTGAAAAAACAGTATCCGGATGATTACTTCAATTTGCCGGCTGCATTTCAGAGCATTGATCAGGCGGCAGATTTTCCGGCAATGTCAAAGTTGCTGTTTGAAATTGAAAATTACCGTGGTGAGGGAATTGCGGCGTCGCTTTTCTACGAGGCAAAGGTTACAGAGGCAATTGCGCTTGTAGTTGACAACCAAAAAAAGCAGGCTGCAAAGGCTGTACATCCCCTTTCAAAAGAAGATATTGAGGGGCTTGAAAATGTGGTAAACTACATTGGCGACCACTACGCTTTTGACATACCGCTGGAACGCCTGGCAAACATTGCTTGTATGAGTGTAAGCAAGCTGAAAACCTGCTTTAAGCGGCACACCGGCTGTACGGTAACAAAATACATCCAAGGCCGCCGTATGAGCCAGGCAGAACACTTGCTTATCCACACAGACTTTACTATGGGGCAAATCGCACAGATGATCGGCTACACCACCTCAAGTCGATTTGCGGAGTTGTTTAAAAGAAGCACGGGAATACTGCCTATCGAATACCGCAAAATCGCAAAAAAGACAGCTGAATAAAAACACAGTTTCTGTTTATTATGCAGAAGGCGGAGTTTCAGTTTTTACAAATTTCATTCTGCACTAGCTACAATATGGCACCGAATTATTATGATACATCATTGTACAAGCTCCAGCAATCCATTAAGAAAGATAATAATTATGACACAGTTATTTCTGTAAAGTAAAAAACGGAATTGGTTCCGCTTTTTTTATTGATATATTGAGCTAAAGTAATGTATAATAACGGTGAGGTGATTTTATGGAACTGTATGTGATGAATAAGGACATTAGGGTTGCTGTCTATAAAAACGGTGAACTTGAAATTTTAAATGCACAGCTTGCTCCTTATTACCTAGTAAAAACAAAGCACCTTGAAAGCTGGCTAGAGCATAGGGCGATTGATTCTCACAGAGTTAATTCCAGGCTTTTGAAAAAGGCGCTGCGTCTTAAAGAAAAAGACGATTTCAACACAGTCATCAGTGTAAATGCTGTTACGATTACAGATACTTATTGGGTAAAGGAAATAGGCAGTAGCTTAACATACGAAGATGTTAGATTTAAAGATGATTTTTTTGCCGAACTGGCACTTTCAGGTGGTTATGATAATTTTAACAATGCAAGCAACAGCAAAAATAAAAGAACTCCTGAACTTACAAATACCGGCAGCTTTGAAAAATGTTGGAAGCTCATTAACGGTGCTTGGTTTATGTATAAAACAGCTAATGATATGCAAATGTTTTCAGAATTGTTTACTTATAAGCTTGGCAAAAAGTTAGGGTTTAATATGGCTGATTATCAAATGGGTGAGGGGTATATAAAAACAAGGGATTTTACTAACAATGCCAGTGTGAATTTTGAGCCAATGTTTGATTATGTAAATGATGATGATGATTACGCTGTAAGTTTATCTGTTATACAGAAATATTGTCCAGGTGCAGTTGGTGATTATATCAGAATATTATTTATGGATACACTGGTTGCTAATCCTGACAGACATACATTCAACTATGGCTTTTTGCGAAATGCTGATACAGGTGAATATATAGGTTTAGCCCCAAACTTTGATAATAACTTATCTTTGATTTCTCTGTCCTATCCGAGAAATGTAGAGAGAAAAAATGACATATTGATTAGGCTCTTAGTGGAGCTTATAAATGATAACTTTGGCTTAGATAAATATATTCCTGTATTGAACCGTTTGGATGTTGAGGAAGTGGCTGATAGTATTCCAATAGATGTAAACAAGAGCCTTGTTGTTGATTTTGTTTTCAATGGTTACAACTCACTTATCGAGCAGTTGAATTTTAAGTATGTGGAGATTGAACAGTCAAACTTTAATAAGCTTGATGCAGTCATAAAAAAGGATTTGTGTTACAGGGCGTGTAACTCTAAGGTTATTGTTAGAATAGCAAGCGCCCATAGGGAAGAACTGAACCGAGCGTTAGCAGGAATTAGGCAAAATTATAAAAACCACTGTAGGTATTAATACAGTGGTTACAGTGGTTTTTATTTTATGAAAAGCGGAACCGGTTCCGCTTTTCAGTCTTTAATTTCTATATCGTCATTGTCGCCTTTTTGTGTTGAGGCTATGTTGAGCAACTTTTCAATAACAAGCTGCTCCACGTATTTTTGGGGTGTTGAAATCCCACGCTCCCAGTCCTCTATGGTGCGCCTCGGTATACCTAGCTGTTCAGACATCCCTTTTTGCGTTAATCCCGCAAGTTTGCGAGCTTCTTTTAAATTGTTATTGTTATTATCGGTCATCACTATTTAATGAGCTCCTTTCCTTTAATGTATTTATATTATACACTGTATTCGTGGCACATCAATACTTTTTTAAAAAGCCTTATTTTTCCGCTTTCCATTAAATCAGTGTTGAAAACAAAGATTATATAAAGATACAAAATAAAAACCAATCCAAGCAAAAGCTTAAATTGGTTTATGTGTGGTTGCGGGAGCAGGACTTGAACCTACGACCTTCGGGTTATGAGCCCGACGAGCTACCATCTGCTCCATCCCGCGATATTTAATTTATTGCTGTTTCATACAGCTTTTTTATTATAGCCTATTTTATTTGATGTGTCAACTGTTTTTTTAAAATTTTTTTAATTTATTTATTTTTAAATGCTTTTCTTATGTTTTTATTCTGTTTTTAAAAATCCTTTTACTTTTATTTACTGTAACTATATTGTAATTATATGATATTTTCAGTGCTTTATTATATTAATTATGTACTGCTTTATGGTTGTAAACAAATTGTCAGCAAGTTTTCGGCGAGTTTTTTGATATATTCTTTTTTGACATTATTCATTAAGTGTGGGCGGTGGCAATGGTTTTGTTAAAATCTTGCTGTGGCACTTGCATAAGGTGTTTACATAAAATTGGCTTTAAAATGGCTGTAGCTTTGTGTATACAATAAAATTTTTATTGTTATTGCAAAGTAAAACTGTGCTTTGACTAAGGAATTTAAGTCAAACGGTTAAATATACCGATTAAAATGTGCTAAAATATTGCAAAATGCTTTTATTCTTTTAGGTAATGTGGTATAATCTAGTCGAATATATCTAAACGGGGGTATAGTATGATTGTTCATGATATAACCAAGGAGCTAACCTCAACACCGATTTATGAGGGGGATCCTATTACGGATTTTCAATGGGTTACAAGAATTGATTGTGGTGATGACTATAATTTGTCCAAAACAAAATTTTGTAATCACGCCGGAACTCATATTGATACGCCAAAGCACTTTTTCGATGACGGAAATACTATAACCGATTATCAGATGAATAGATTTTACGGTAACTGCACTGTAGTAGAAGCAAAGCATCCTTTAACAGGCGAAGATATGGAAAAAATACTTCCTTTTTGTTGCAAAAAAATTCTTTTTAAAGGTGTAGGGGAAGGTATTCTTACATTAAGCGCAGTGTTTGTTATGGGCGAGTATGATGTTGAAATGGTCGGCACTGAAAACGCTTCAATCGCCTATGAAAGTGAAGAATATGCTGTACACCGTGAGTTGGCTTTAAAAGATATTTTAATAATTGAAAATCTTGACCTGTCGCAAATAGATACAGGTAGCTACATATTGGCGGCATTACCGCTTAAAATAGAGGGCGCCGAGGCCGCACCGACCAGGGCAATTTTACTTGAGCAGGAATTGGGGCTGTAGCCTACCGCTAATTGACTATAGCGCCTTAAGATACCGGTTGCAATGGAGATGTTGAATTTGAAGATGATTAAAGTTACAGTAAAGCTGATGCTTACAGCGTTGCTTACTATAGCAGCGGCTGTTGTGTTAAGCGGCTGCGGAGAAATAAATACTCAGGTAGAAAATCTGATGAAAATTACAAACGACTTTGTAGGTGAGCGTGTAGTAACCTTAAAGCTGGATGGGGATATGGCTGTAAATCAAGATAAGTCAGACCAGCTGAAAACAGTTATTAAAGAGGGCTGCCCGGATAACTTAAGTTATCGTACAGAGGTTGTTGACGGAAAGTATAACTGCGTGTTTGTGCTTTCATTTACTTCGTTGGAGGAATACAAAACCAAGGTTGCCGGAATTATAGGCAGACAGATTTCTGTTGCATACGGCTATACCGATACGGTGCTGGCAAAGGGCACATATTACCAAGAGGATTATGACGGTATGGACCTTGTAAAATGGCTTACCGATGACCTTTACCAAAAAGGCTATAAGGATATTAACCTTGATGTACAGTCAACATCAAATGTAGTTAAGTATAATAATGAAGTGTTAAGCAGTAAAACCTCTGTAATGAATACCTCTACAATAAAGGGTGAGCCTGTTCACAGTGTTGCGGTAAGCACAGTGAATCATAAAAACAGCGTTTACGACAGAAGTATGGTTTTATCTGTTCCAAAGTCAACCTATGATAAGCTGGGTGAGTCCTTAAAAACCTTAATGACCTCACGCACAAATTCTGACGGAAAAGGCAGTTGGTCAGAAAATAACGGCTATATGGACTATACTGTCGATTATAAAAACATAGATATTGAGAGGCTGCAGCAATATACACAGCTGTTTTTGGACTGCCGTAACGAAAATATATATTATGGCGACCAAAACCAGAGCAGTACGCCTTTAGCGGAGCAGCTTGTATTTGAAGAAAGAATAAATTTATTGGGTTTTGTTTCTGACACGAAGGAAAATGTAATTATGAGCTATAACTACACTTTGCCCGAGGAAACTACCCACGGTGAGGGAGTAGGATTAAAAAACGGTGAATGGCAAACCTGCGGTGAATGGGCTAACAGTACCTACAAAATAAATAACACCAACGGTAATTTTGATATACGAATACCTGACGGTATGCAGTACAGTGTTAAAAGCATAAATGTGGCGCTTACATCCATAGGCAACAATGCCTTTAAAAGAGTGGTTGACTTTGTGTACGACAGAAACACAGGCGAAAAGGGACTTGACTATGCTTATGGCTTTTTGGCAGATAAGGGCTTTACTGTGTCAAAGGAATCAATATCAGAGGGAATTGTGTGCAGAGTAACTCAGCAGGGTAGAGCGGCGGATATAAGTAACGCTGTAGGTGATCTGTTTGGAAGCGGCAATACCTTTGAAAGTACACGCCATACAAACGATATGTCGGTTGTAACCGACCTGAATGTTCGTGATACTATAAATATCAGCCACATGCTTACAGGTGCTAACAGTAATATAGATATGCACTACACCGTAAAAAGCGAATGCGGAGAAAGCATAAGAAAAGTTACAGTGGATAATAAAAGTAACAGCCAAGGGGCTGAAACTAAGTTAAACAGCGACCAAAGCTACACTTCAACCGTAAACGGAGGCAATTTTATTTTCAGCTACAGTGCTACCGAGGCTAACCCTCCGGGGGTTGCGGCATATTGCGTAATTTGCGGTGTTGTAATTGCACTGGCCCTGTTAATAATCACCCTGCTGTTTAGGCACAGCCAAAAGCTGAAATACAAAGAGGCAATGAAACAGCTGGCGGCTGTTAAAAACACAAACGAAAAGAATCAAGAAGATATAGACAACAGTGAAGTTATTGATGATAATGACAGTATAGATGATGATTTTTTTAATTTATAAATAAGGACAGGAGAAATGAAAAGATGTACAAATATGCAGTGTTTGATTTAGACGGAACATTGGCAAATACATTGGAGGATTTAGCCAACGCAGTTAATTATGCACTTGAGAAAAACGGTTACAGAACATACCCTGTTGAGGCATATAAACAAATGGTAGGCTCAGGAATTGTAAATTTAGTGAAAAAGGCCTCCGGCAGTGAAGATGAGAATGTAATAAAAACGCTAAAGGCGGATTTTGACTATTATTACAGCAAGCATACAGTAGATAAAACCTGCCAATACAGCGGCGGCGTTGAGATGTTGAAAAGACTGCAAAAACATGGGGTAACCCTTGCAGTGCTTTCTAACAAGCCTGATGCGTTTGTTGAAAGTATACTGGGTAAGCTGTTTCCGGACATTACCTTTGCAAAAGCATGGGGAAAAAAAGAGGGCTTTGACATAAAGCCAAACCCGGCGTCACTAAATGCTATGCTTAAAGAGTTGAATGCTGACAAATCACAGGTTGTTTATGTAGGTGACAGTAATGTTGATGTATTTACTGCGCAAAACGGACAGGTTGGATTTATAGGCTGTGCGTGGGGCTTTAGGGGTGAACAGGAGCTTTTGGAAGCAGGAGCGGTAAATGTAGCCCACACTTGCAGTCAGCTGGCAGATATGATTTTGGCATAATACTTAAATAGTAAGTAAATAAAATCTCGGCATATCCCTTAATAGGATTATGGTCTGCAACATTTTTACGGCAGGAGAAATTCAGTTGAATAAAATTAATTATCAAAAAATACTTGACGAAGAAATTGAAAAAATTAAAAAAGCTGGTGCTACGCCAACGCTTCTGCTGCACAGCTGTTGCGCTCCCTGCAGCAGCTATGTAATAGAATATCTGTCAGATTATTTTAATATAACCGTGTTTTATTATAACCCAAATATCTCTTTGGAAAAGGAATATCGCTATAGGGCGTCTGAGCAAAAAAGACTTATTGAAAGTATGCCTGTTAAAAATAAGGTTAGCTTTCTGGAGGGGGAGTATAAGCCTGCTGATTTTTTTGCAGTCTGTAAGGGGCTGGAGGCTTGTCCCGAGGGAGGCGAACGGTGCGAAAAATGCTTTAGACTAAGGTTGGAGGAAACCGCCAAGCAAGCTAAAGCGGGGGGCTTTGACTATTTTTCAACTACACTTACAATAAGTCCTCTAAAAAATGCACAACTTATTAATAAAATCGGGGAGGATATTTCCCTTGAAAATGGTGTAAAATTTTTATTCAGTGACTTTAAAAAGAAAAACGGATATAAACGCTCAATAATATTGTCAAAGGAGTATAGCCTTTACCGTCAAAATTATTGCGGCTGCATATATTCTAAAAGAGAGAGCGAGCTAAAAAACAGCAGTGTGCAGTGAGCAACGCATACTGCTGTTTTTGTATAATTTAATAATAAAACTACACAATAATAAGAGAATATTTAAAATGCAACTATCTGTTGAAACAGCTTTGCTAATTGGGAAAATTAGGTTTATTAAATGTATATACAATAATTTCAAGATAATTTGGTATAAAATGTATATAAAATTGTTTATATGGAATAAAAATAATTAAAGTTATTGCATAAATGCAGGTTTTTATTGCTTTTGCTTATAAATTCATTAACGGATTTGTGTAAAATATAAAATTTAATAGCATTGTAAAAAAAGTTGCGAATTTGTATTGAAAACGAAAATGCGAAGTGGTAAAATGACAATCAAGAGGTGACAATGGTTAAAATAAATGTATATTTTTAACAAAGCACTTCAAAATGAGAATCGAGAAAATTTTTTAGAAGAGAAAAGGAGAAAGATTCGATGAACAAAATAACAAAATTTGCTGCCGTGTTTATGGCATTGTGCGTTAGCGCATCAGCTATGGCTTTGGCAGGATGTGAACAGGGTGGAAGCAGCGGTACAGACGATACATCTAAGCTGAACAGCTCATCAAAGGTTGATACATCAGGTGTAAAGGAAATCTATTACTTAAACTTTAAACCGGAAATTTCCGATAAGTACGAGGAGATTGCAAAGCAGTACGAGAAAGAAACAGGCATTAAGGTTAAGGTTTCTACAGCTGCTTCAGGTGAGTATGAAAAAACACTTTCAACTCAGATGGCTAACGCTGATACAGCACCTACTATCTTCCAGGTAAACGGCCCTGTAGGTTATGAAAACTGGAAAGACTATTGTGCAGACCTAAGCGGCACAGACTTTTATGCTAACCTTTCAGATAAGAGCCTTGCTATTAAGAGCGGCGACGGCGTTTACGGTGTACCATATGCTGTTGAGGGCTACGGTATTATTTATAATAACGCTATTATGGATAAGTACTTTAAGTCAAGCAAGAAGTCAACCAGCTATAAGGATATGAGCGAAATCAACAACTTTAAGAAGCTAAAGGAAGTTGTTGAGGATATGACTAAGATTAAGGACGAGCTTGGCATTAAGGGTGTATTCGGTTCTACATCACTTAAGAAGGGCGACGACTGGAGATGGCAGACTCACCTAATGGATTTGCCATTGTACTATGAGTTCAAGGACGGCGACAGCAGTACTATTACAAAGTGCTTGGACGCTAGTGAGCTTCAGTTTAAATATGCCGACAACTTTAAGGGTATCTTTGACCTATATACAGACAATTCCTGCACAGAAAAGAATCAGCTTGGTTCTAAGACTGTTGATGAATCAATGAGTGAGTTTGCACTTGGTAATGTAGCTATGGTTCAGAACGGTAACTGGGCTTGGGATCCTATTTCAAAGACAAAGGGTAATGTTGTTAAGGAAGACGACATTAAATATCTACCTATCTATACAGGTGTTGACGGCGAAGAGAGCCAGGGCTTGTGCGTAGGTACAGAGAACTATCTTGCTATTAACAGCAAGGCCGATCCTGCAAAGCAGCAGGCTTCAATAGACTTCCTAGAGTGGCTGTTCTCATCAGATTACGGTAAGAAAGCTGTAGTAAACGATCTTGGATTTATTGCTCCGTTCACTACATTCTCTGAGAAAGAGCGTCCGGAAAACCCATTGGCAAAAGAAGTTCTTGCTTGGATGGAGAAAGACGGCGTATCATCAGTTGAGTGGACATTCCAGGGTATACCAAGTGAGCATTGGAAAGAAGATTTCGGTGCAAGCCTACTTGAGTATGTTCAGGGACAGAAAGAATGGAACAAGGTTGTTGAAGACGCTAAGTCATCTTGGAAAAGTGAAGTTAGCCTAAAAGCTGAATAATTTGCTGAAGGTAGAATGATTAAAGGATAATTGTATGGTTCTCCCGTACCCCCAAGGGTGCGGGAGAAATGTTTCTACAGACTGTTTTAAATTGTTTTAAAACCTAAACCGTTGGCTGTTAATTTGCCGGTCTGACCGTTTTGTTAAACAGTCGAAATTAAGGAGGATTATTTATGCAAAAATCCATAAAGCGCTGGTTTCCGGTATTTGTACTTCCAACCGTAATAGCGTTTATAATATCTTTTTTGGCCCCATTTGCTATGGGCATTTACTTATCATTTACAAAATTTACAACAATGACAGATGCTAAATTTGTAGGCTTTAGTAACTACATAAAGGCATTTAACGATTCGGGCTTTGTTGATGCACTGTGGTTTACGGTGAAGTTTACCATAGTTTCCGTTATAACTATAAATGTAATAGCATTTTTACTTGCTATGCTTTTAACTAAAGGTCTAAGGGGAACAAATGGCTTTAGAACAATATTCTTTATGCCAAACCTAATTGGCGGTATTGTTTTAGGCTATATTTGGCTTATGATTATAAACGGCGTGTTGTCGTTTGCAGGCTTGTCAATAACATATGATGCCTCATATGGCTTCTGGGGTTTAGTAATACTAATGAACTGGCAGCTAATAGGCTATATGATGATTATCTATATTGCCGGTATCCAAAATGTATCGCCGGACTTGCTGGAAGCAGCCGACATAGACGGTGCAACAAGCTTCCAAAAGCTTATTAAAATAACAATTCCTCAGGTAATGCCGTCAGTAACAATATGCACATTCCTGACATTAACAAATTCCTTTAAGCTGTTTGACCAGAACCTTGCACTTACAGCAGGCGCTCCGGGCAGACAAACACAGATGCTTGCGTTGGATATTTACAACACCTTCTACGGCAGAGTAGGCTATCAGGGTGTAGGTCAGGCAAAAGCGGTTGTTTTCTTTATAATAGTTGCGGCTATAGCATTAACGCAGCTGTACCTGACAAAGCGTAAGGAGGTTGAAAGCTAATGGCAGACAATACTCAAAACATCAATATCCCTGTGCAAAAGCCGATAGTCGGTAAAAACCCGGCAGGTAACCATCAGCCCAGCGGTATAAAAAAGGCATCCGGCGGTAATCAAACCAAGGAGAAGAAGAAAGAGCCAAAAAGAAAAATGAAAGCAAAGGATGTACCTTTCATTATTATTCTTACGGTGTTGGCGGCAATGTTCATTGCACCTATACTATTGGTAATAATGAACTCCTTTAAGGCAAAGAATTACTTGGGAACAGAGCCTTTTGCCTTTCCTAATGCCCAGTCTTTTGTAGGCTTTGACAATTATATCGAGGGTGCACAAAAAATTGGATTCTTCCCGGCGTTTTTAACCTCGGTATTTATAACAGTGTTTGCAGTACTTCTTATAGTTCTGTGTACATCTATGTGTGCTTGGTTTATTGTTCGTGTTAAAAAGTGGTACTCAAAGCTTTTGTACCTGCTTTGTGCATTTTCAATGATTGTACCTTTCCAAATGGTAATGTACCCAATGTCACAAATTGCCGCACAGCTTCACTTAAACAATATGGTTGGTATCATATTTGTTTACCTAGGCTTTGGTGCCGGCTTGGCAGTATTTATGTTTGTTGGCTTTATTAAAAGCGTACCTCTTGAAATAGAAGAGGCGGCTATGATAGACGGCTGCGGTGCACTAAGAACATATTTCTTGGTAGTATTCCCTATACTAAAGCCTACAGCTATTACAGTAGCAATTCTTGACGCAATGTGGATATGGAACGACTACCTGCTTCCATATTTGCTGTTAAATGCAACAGACACAAAGACATTGCCAATGGCTATTCAGTATCTAAGAGGCGGATACGGCTCAATAGATATGGCAAATATGATGGCTATGATTGTGCTTTCTATTATTCCTATAGTAGTATTCTACTTGATATGTCAAAAGTACATTATCAAGGGAATTGTAGCCGGAGCAGTCAAGGGCTAATCCTAACAATAACAACAAGGTCGGTGCTTTTAAGTGCACCGACCTTAATTTTTGGCTCACTGTGTGTGAGTTAAGGGTAGTTGTTTTTTAAAGCTGCATAGCCAATTTTATTATTGAAAATTAGGTAAAATTTGAGCCGGAGAAGGGCTGTTTTAAGATAGTCTGTAGCTATTGACTTTTTATTTAACGGTGTTATAATGAGTGTAGCAATATGATATATTTGTTTCGGGGCGGGGTGAAATTCCCCACCGGTGGTAAAGCCCACGAGCGTTAAGACGCTGATTTGGTGAAATTCCAAAGCCGACGGTATAGTCCGGATGAAAGAAACTTATTTTTATACAGCTTGCAGGCTTTTACCTTTGAGCTGTGTGTAAATTTGGAATTTTGCCGCAATGCCCCGGTGGGTGTTGCGGCTTTTTATTTGCAGGTGATGTTATGAGTGAATTTACAAAGGAAGACTATGGCTATATGAGGCGTGCCTTGGACTTAGCCGCCAAAGCACGAGGATTCACCTCTCCTAATCCTATGGTGGGGGCTGTAATTGTAAAGGACGGAAGAATAATTGCAGAGGGTTATCACCAAAAATGCGGTGAAGGTCACGCAGAGGTAAACGCTTTTAAAAATGCCACCGAAAGTGTGGAGGGTGCAACAATGTATGTTACCCTTGAGCCTTGCAGTCATACCGGAAAAACACCACCTTGTGCCGACAAAATTATTGAAAAGAAAATTGCAAGGGTTGTGGTGGGTGCTATGGACCCTAACCCTTTGGTTAGCGGCAGAGGTGTTGAGAAGCTGAAAAAAGCCGGTATTTCCGTTAGCTGTGGCTTGCTTTCAGACGAAAGCGTTAAGCTTAATGAGATTTTTATGAAATATATAGTCAACAAAATTCCTTTTGTTGTGTACAAGTCGGCAACTACCTTAGACGGTAAAATTGCCACCTGTAACGGAGAAAGCCAATGGATAACGGGTACAGAATCACGCAGTCAGGTGCATATGTTAAGGCACTATTTGAGTGGAATAATGGTAGGTATAAACACCGTACTTGCCGACAACCCTATGCTTAATTGCAGAACGGAGGGCTGTACTTCCCCTGTAAGAATAGTTGTTGATTCTAATTTGAAAATCCCTGTAGAGTGTAACTTGGTTCAAACAGCAGATAAATATAAGACAGTTGTAGCTACCCTGCAAAGCTCAACAGGAATAAAGGCGTCTATGCTTAAACAAATGGGTGTACAGGTTATAACCGTGGCAGAAAAGGACGGCAGAGTTGACCTAAACGATCTTATGCAAAAGCTGGGGGTAATGGGAATTGACAGTATTTTGCTGGAGGGCGGCGGCACGCTGGCATTTAGTGCCTTTAGTCAAAAAATTGTGGATAAGGTTATCTATTATATAGCCCCTAAAATTTTTGGCGGTACTTCGGCAAAAACCTCTGTAGAGGGTGCAGGCTTTGGGAAAATAGCCGACTGTGTAAAGCTGAAAAATATTGAAACCCGGTTTGTAGGTGAAGATGTTTGCATAACCGCTTATGTTGATAAATAATTTTCTGTGGAGGTGACAGAGTGTTTACAGGAATTGTTGAAGAAATAGGAAGTATTAAGCAGGTACAGCGTGGTGAAAAATCATCTGTAATTACAGTCAGCGCCAAAAAAGTGCTGGAAAACACACAGCTTGGTGACAGTATAGCTGTAAACGGTGTATGCCTTACAGTTACAAATATAGAGGGTGGTTGTTTTACCGCCGATGTTATGGCCGAAACTATGCGCCGCACCAACCTAGGCAGTCAGTCGACAGGCAGTAGGGTAAACCTTGAGCGTGCATTGTTGCCTGCTACACGAATGGGCGGCCACATTGTAAGCGGACATATTGACGGTACAGGTAAAATAACTGCATACCAAAAAGAGGACAATGCCACTTGGGTTACTGTCAGCACAGATGATAATATTCTAAAGTATGTTGTTGAAAAAGGTTCTATAGCTATAGACGGCATAAGTCTTACTGTAGCATATGTAGACAGCAAATGCTTTAAGGTGTCTGTAATTCCTCATACCTCGCAGGAAACAACACTGCTTAACAAAAGCATTGGTACAGCGGTAAACCTTGAGTGCGACATTATTGCAAAATATGTTGAAAAGCTAATGAGCTTTCAAGGAATGCAGTCTAAACAACAGGACGACATAAGTATGCAGATGCTGGCGGAGAATGGTTTTATTTAATGAAAGGAGCAAGCTTAAAATGCCTGAATATAAATTTAACACAATAGAAGAGATTTTAGATGATATTAGAAACGGCAAGAATATTGTTTTAATTGATGCCGAGGACAGAGAAAACGAGGGTGATGTTATCTGTGCAGCACAGTATGCAACCCTTGAAAATATTAACTTTATGGCAAGCCACGCCAAGGGCTTAATATGTATGCCAATGAGCAGAGAATACACAGAAAAATTGCAGCTGCCGCAAATGGTTGCACATAATACAGACAACCACTGTACGGCCTTTACAGTTTCTATAGACCATGTAGATACTACAACAGGTATATCTGCACTTGAGCGTTCGGTTACAGCTATGAAGGTGGTTGAGGACGGAGCAAAGCCGGAGGACTTTAGAAGACCCGGACATATGTTCCCACTGCTTGCAAAGGACGGCGGAATTTTAGAGCGCGAGGGCCACACAGAGGCTACCGTAGACCTTATGCGTCTGGCAGGCTGTAAGCAGGTGGGCTTGTGCTGTGAAATTATGAGAGATGACGGCACAATGGCAAGAACAGACTATCTTATAGAGTTCGCCAAAAAGCATAATCTTAAAATAGGTACAGTTGCCGACCTGATTAAGTACAGAAAGGTACACGAGGAATTTGTTGAGTGTGTTGCAAGGGCAAAAATGCCTACAAGATATGGCGAATTTGAAATAAGAGGCTATATAAATAAAATAAACGGCGAGCACCATGTAGTGCTTATTAAGGGTGATGTTACAGACGGAAAGCCTGTTTTGTGCCGTGTTCCAGGAGGGCAGAGGCGTACTTGTGTATCTTCGTCAAGAAGGCAGGGGCATTGGCCTAATAAATAAAATTAAAGCCTACCAGCTGCAGGACCAGGGTATGGACACAATAGAGGCCAACATTGCTCTGGGCTTCCCGGCAGATATGCGTGACTACTCCGTAGGCGCACAAATTTTGCGTAACATAGGAGTTAAGCAGCTGCGTGTAATGACAAACAATCCGCTGAAAATCGACGGACTTGAGGACTACGGCATAACAATAGTAGAAAGAGTGCCTATAAAAATTAAGGCGAACAAATACGACGAGTTTTATTTAAGAACAAAGCAGGACAAAATGGGACATATGCTGGATATGGACTAATTTGAATATATAAAACTATAATTTAAACGAGGTGCAGAATAATGAATATTTTAGAAGGAAAGCTAGTAGCAGAGGGATTAAAAATAGGTATAGTAGTAGGCAGATTTAACGAGTTTATCGGCTCAAAGCTGTTAAGCGGCTGTGTAGACGGTTTAGTAAGACACGGCTTAAATGACAACGACATTGATGTGGCCTGGGTACCGGGTGCTTTTGAAATACCTGTAATAGCAAAGAAAATGGCACAAAGCGGCAAATACAACGCAATAATCTGCCTAGGCGCAGTAATAAAAGGAGCCACCTCACATTACGATTATGTTTGTGCGGAAGTTTCTAAGGGTATTGCACAGGTTTCGCTGGAAAGCGGTTTGCCTGTAATGTTTGGAGTAGTAACTACAGACACAATACAGCAGGCAATAGAAAGAGCCGGAACAAAAGCAGGCAACAAGGGTTACGACTGTGCGGTAAGTGCCATAGAAATGGCAAATCTAATGAAAAAGCTGTAATATAGGATGTAAAAAGCAGAAACAGCAATACCTTAGAATAGGTCAAGATATTGCACAGGTTTCGCTGGAAAGCGGCTTACCTGTAATGTTTGGAGTGGTAACCACAGATACAATACAGCAGGCAATAGAAAGAGCCGGAACAAAAGCAGGCAACAAGGGCTACGATTGCGCAGTAAGCGCCATAGAAATGGCAAATCTAATGAAAAAGCTGTAATATTATAAATAGAATTTGTAAAAAGCAGAAACAGCAATACCTTAGAATAGGTCGAGGTATTGCACAGGTTTCGCTGGAAAGCGGCTTACCTGTAATGTTTGGAGTGGTAACCACAGACACAATACAGCAGGCAATAGAAAGAGCCGGAACAAAGGCAGGCAACAAGGGCTACGACTGTGCAGTAAGTGCCATAGAAATGGCAAATCTAATGAAAAAGCTGTAAGAAGCAGAAACAGCAATACCTTAGAATAGGTCAAGGTATTGCACAGGTTTCGCTGGAAAGCGGCTTACCTGTAATGTTTGGAGTGGTAACCACAGATACAATACAGCAGGCATATTTATTTTTATAGGGTGATTTTGTTTATTGAGTAAAATAGACAAAATCATCCTTATATTTTCGTAGGAATAGTTTATTTAATATAAACGCCGTATATGATATAGTATTACTATGTAATTTAAAAATAATTTAAACGGAGAGGTATTTTAATGGAGAGAGAAAGTTTAAAATCCCGTTTGGGATTTATACTGCTGTCTGTTGGCTGTGCCGTGGGTATAGGAAATGTGTGGCGTTTTCCCTATGTAGCCGGCAATTACGGAGGCGGTTTGTTTGTATTATTTTATATAATGTTTCTTGTTATTATGGCGGTGCCTATTTTGACAATGGAGTTTGCTGTAGGCAGAGCAAGCCAGCGAAGCATTATGTGTGCTTACCAAAAAATCGAACCTAAAAATTCAAAATGGCACATTCACGGTTATTTTGCGCTTGTAGGAAATTACCTGCTGATGATGTTCTATACCGTTGTAGGCGGTTGGATGCTGTACTATTTTTATAAGTTTGTTGCAGGTGATTTTGAAGGGCTGAATAAGGATGCAGTGTCCGGCGAATTTGACAAAATGCTTAGTGAGCCGGGTACAGTAATACTGTGGACATTTATTGTAATAATAGTAGGCTTTTTTGTATGTTCACTTGGCTTGCAAAACGGCGTTGAGCGTATAAGCAAAGTAATGATGATTGCTTTGTTTGCACTTATATTAATATTGGCAGTACATTCCCTTACGCTAAAGGGCGGACTTGAGGGTTTAAAGTTTTATTTAGTGCCAAACCTGGACGCTGTAAATGAAAAAGGTTGGTTGTCGGTAATAGTTGCCGCTATGAATCAGTCCTTTTTTACCCTTAGTATAGGCATAGGCTCAATGATGATTTTCGGCAGTTACATTAAAAAGGATCGTTCTCTGTTTGGTGAATCCTTAACCATTGCCGGACTTGACACTTGCGTAGCTATAATAGCCGGTTTAATTATTTTCCCGGCCTGCTATGCCTTTGGTGTTGCACCTGACAGTGGTCCAAGCCTAATATTTATTACACTGCCGAATGTATTTAATAATATGGCCTTTGGCAGAGTTTGGGGTGCGCTGTTCTTCCTGTTTATGTCCTTTGCGGCTTTTTCTACTGTAATTGCTGTGTTTGAAAATATTATAAGCTGTTGGATAGACAAGTGGAAGCTTAACCGTAAACTGGTGTGCGTTATAAACTGTGCTATGCTTTTGGTTTTGTCTTTGCCTTGTGTTTTAGGCTTTAATTTGCTAAGCGGCTTTAACCCTT
This sequence comes from uncultured Ruminococcus sp., assembly GCA_902789345.1. Classification (GTDB taxonomy): domain Bacteria; phylum Bacillota; class Clostridia; order Oscillospirales; family Acutalibacteraceae; genus CAG-964. The sequence goes on along the minus strand of CADANT010000007.1, from coordinate 42,126 downwards.
TGGGTGACGGTTCTACGGTGCTTGACCTTGAGGACTTTTTAGTAAGTAACATTATGTTGCCGGGTGGCAGTATTATAGTTACACTGTTCTGTACTTCAAGATACGGCTGGGGCTTTGACAATTACCTGGCAGAGGTGAACTGCGGCAAGGGCTTAAAGGTAAGTCCTAAACTGCGTATTTACTTTAAGTGGGTATTGCCTATTATAGCAACCATACTTTTGGTCAACGGTGTAGTTGCGACATTTGTAAAATAATTCTGTTTTGTTTATGGAGTTAGAGTAAAAAAGATAATTAATATTTAAAGCCGTCCTTGCTTAGTGCAGGGGCGGCTTTCGGCATAATTTTGCTGCTTGCTGAATAAAATTACTTAGAATACTAAATGGCTTAAAAGCGGTGAAAACATTTTCGGCGTATTGTGTACAGTGCAAATACTACCCTAAAAGACAGAGTTTATGCTGTACAGTACGAAGTATGGTGTAAATATTTTTACGGCGTTTAGTATAAGGCAGGAGGGAGCGGTTATGTATAAAGAAAACCAACGATTAACGGTGTTCAGAGCTGTGCTTATAGGTATGATTGTAGGGCTTGTGCTGTGCAGTATTATGATAGTAATACTATCCTTTGTGCTGGTAAAGACCGGACAAATACCTACAAACGCTGTTTTTGTGGCACTGCAGGTTATTAGCGCAGTGTCGGCATTTTTAGGCAGTTACATATCAGTGCGTATATGCAAGTCCAGGGGACTTATGGTGGGTTTGCTTACGGCACTGGGTATGTTTGTAGTAATATTTATGGTAGGTCTTTCTATGAGTGTAGAGCCGGTGTCTATGCTTTCTCTTACCAAGCTTATAGCTATGCTGTGCGCCGGAGCTATAGGGGGAGTTGTTTCTGTAAATAAAAAACAGCGTGTAAAAAAATATTAGGCTGTTTTAGCAGGTATCGTCAGGTGTTGTAAATAGCAGCTTTATTTATTATAGGCAGTGTGCATACAGGTGGGCAAGGTCAGCCTTCTGTATGCATTTTTTGTTCATAAAAGTTATTAATTTTTTGAAAATAAGAGCAAATTCAAGAAAAACGGCGAAAACAAGAGATAGAACCAAACCAACATTAAAAATTTGACTATTTTTGACTTTGACTTTAACTGACCTACGACATATAATATAAACAAAGGTCAGGGAAAATCAAAGAGAAAAGGTCAAAGAAGGTTAAAAAGAACACTGACCCTTACCGAAAGCTTTGTAATAAGCTGAATGATTCAAGACAGGTTATGCAGAAGCTAAGGTTGTAAGCACAGCGTATATGTTATAAGCTGTGCAGTAAAAAGAGGTGACAAGTATGAGGATGAGCGACCTTGTGGCGAATTATATAAATAATATGATTGACGAAAGCAACGGCACAGCTGAAATACAGCGTAATGAACTGGCAAACAGCTTGGGCTGCGTGCCCAGTCAAATAAATTATGTGCTTAGCTCTCGCTTTACTCAAGAAAACGGCTATGTAGTCGAAAGCAGGCGAGGCGGCGGAGGTTATATTCGCATTACAAAAATTCATTTCACAACGGGAAAGGCGGAGATAATAATGCATATTGTTAATTCTATCGGTGATTCGCTTGATGCAACATCAGCCAATATGATACTGAAAAATCTTATGGCAAGCGGTGTAGTAGCCAACGAAACAGCCAGAGTAATGTCTTCGGCAATTTCCGAAAGAGCTTTTTACAGCATACCAAAGCAGCTGCGCAACAATGTAAGAGCAACTGTACTAAAGAATATGCTTTTGTCAATAATTTAAGGTGTATAAACAAGGAGGTTTATTTATGATTTGCGAACTATGTGGAAAAAACCAGGCGACAACTCATGTTAAGTCTATGGTAAACGGTGAATATACAGAAATGTGGCTTTGTCCACACTGTGCAAAAGAAAAAGGCTTCGGCAGTTTGTTTGCACATACTGCAACAGATTTTAGCAGCTTTTTAGGCAGCTTTTTTGGTGATGGCTTACCGTCACGCACAAGTGCTACACGGTGCAAGTCCTGCGGCTCGTCCTTTGCAGATATTGCCAGGTCGGGCAAGGTAGGCTGTGCAGACTGCTACACAAACTTTTATGACGAGCTGTTGCCGTCAATACAGAAAATTCACGGCAACATTCAGCACACCGGTAAGGTGGTAGCAGGGGCAGGAGCAGACCTTAAGCTGTCAAGAGAAATTGAAAAAACAAGACAGGAGCTGGCACAGGCGGTAAAGGAACAGAACTTTGAGCTTGCCGCTAAGTTAAGAGATAAAATTAATGATTTGGAAGCAGGTGACAACAATGCCAAATAAGTGGTACGACAAAAACGGTGAGCAGGGCGATGTAGTTATAAGCTCTCGTATAAGACTGGCAAGAAACCTAAACGGTTATCCATTCCCACACCTTATGAGCTTACAGCAGAAAAACGAGCTGGCAAACAAGGTCAAAGATGCGCTTGACAATAGCAATTCGTACATTGCAAGCACATTTAAGTTTATTAACATGGCGCAGCTTTCAGCAACGGAGGCAAATTCGCTTGTAGAGCGTCACTTGGTAAGTCCGGCATTTGCCGGTGACAGATCCGGCAGGTATTTACTCTTAACGGAGGACGAGTCAATAAGCATTATGCTTAACGAAGAGGACCACATAAGAATACAGGTTCTTTCCGATGGCTTATCACTAAAGCAGGCATATGATGTTGCCGATAAAATAGATACCTTGCTTGACAATGCTCTTGGCTTTGCGTTCCACGAAAAGCTGGGTTACCTTACACAGTGCCCTACAAACTTAGGCACAGGCCTAAGGGCGTCGGTAATGCTTCATTTACCGGCTTTGCAGTCCGGCGGAGTAATTAACCGACTTGAGGACAATCTTTCAAAAATCGGCTTAACGCTTCGTGGTACATTTGGCGAGGGTACAGACGCACAGGTAGGTATGTATCAGCTTTCAAATCAGGTAACACTTGGTTTGTCAGAGGAAACAGCCATTGAAAACCTGCAAAGCGTAACAATGCAGATTATCGGTAACGAGCGTGATGCCCGTAACGAAATTTGCAAACGCCTTGACACTCAGGACTACATTATGAGGTGTTTAGGTAAATTGAAATATGCCTTGCTAATGAGTACAAAAGAAGCTCAAAGTCTGTTGTCAGCAGTAAGGTTGGGTGTAGCCCAGGGAATAGTCAATGGCATTTCATTGGATACGCTAAACAGCCTGTTGGTGGAGCTACAGCCAAATACCCTTACACTAAACGAAGGCAAGGAGTTATCCCCGCAGGACAGAGATAAGCTTAGAGCTGAGCTTATTAAGGAACAGTTAAAATAATCCCGATTCAGTAAATGTGACAAAAAGTATTTGCCGGGCGGGTTATTATAAATATCAGGAAGTATTATGAAACAGTTATTGGAGGTATGAGTTTATGTATAGATTTAATGGTTTTACAGAAAATGCCAATAAGGCAATGAATATGGCTATTGACTGTGCACAACAGCTTGGCCACACATATATAGGCACAGAGCATATTTTGCTTGGCTTGCTTCAAGAAAACTCAGGCGTTGCCTCTGTAGCACTGGAAAATTCCGGTGTAACCTTTGAGGCTGTAGAGCAGAATATCAAAGAAAAAATAGGTATAGGCAGTATGACAAGGCTTACAACAGCCGACCTAACACCACGAAGCAAAAGGGTTATTCAAATGGCTATGGTTATAGCCTCCCGATTAAACCACAACTATGTTGGCACGGAGCATTTACTTATTGCATTGCTTGAAGACAACGACAGCTATGCAGTAAGAATGATTAATGAAATCGGTGCAAAGCCTGCCGACATTGTTGAGAACATAAAGGAACAGCTTAGCCACAATGTTGAGAGCTTTTCAAGCAATGTGGAAAAGCCAAGCGGAAAAACCGCAGGAAAGACAGAAACACTTGACAAGTTTGGTGTAGACCTGACAGCCAAGGCTAAAAAGGGCGAAATTGACCCGGTTATCGGCAGAAAAAGGGAAATTGACAGGGTTATTCAGATTTTGTCAAGGCGTTCAAAGAACAATCCTTGCTTAATCGGTGAGCCGGGCGTAGGTAAAACAGCCGTAGCCGAGGGCTTGGCGCTTAAAATTGCCAACAATGAAGTTCCGGATTTGCTGCAGGGTAAGCGTGTAGTAGCCCTTGACCTTACAGGTATGATAGCCGGTACAAAATACCGTGGCGACTTTGAGGACAGGATTAAAAGTGCTATTGACGAGGTAAAAAACTCCGGTAATGTTATTCTGTTTATTGATGAGCTGCATACTATTGTAGGCGCAGGCAGTGCAGAGGGTTCTTCTGACGCAGCCAATATTTTAAAGCCGTCTTTGGCTAGGGGTGATTTCCAGGTAATCGGTGCAACTACCCTTAACGAGTACCGTAAGTACATTGAAAAGGATTCCGCACTGGAGCGTCGTTTCCAGCCTGTTACAGTTGGCGAGCCTACACAGGAGGAAACAGTAGAGATTCTAAAGGGCTTGCGTGACAGGTACGAGGCGCACCATAAGGTAAAGATTACAGACGAGGCTATTGATGCCGCTGTTAAGCTGTCGTCAAGGTATATTAATGACAGATTTTTGCCTGACAAGGCTATTGACCTTATTGATGAATCAGCGTCAAGAGTTCGTTTGCAGGACCATACAGAGCCGTCTGAAATTAAAGAGCTTGAAAAGGAAATTGAAAGACTTGAGGCAGAAAAGAGCGCCGCTGTAAACGCACAGAAGTTTGAGGACGCCGCAAAGCTGAGAGATGAGGAAAAGCAGGCCAGAGAAAAGCACCAAAAGGCTGTTGACCAGTGGAAGTCGCAAAAGGGCGGCAGTGTAAACGAGGTTACTGCCGAGGATATAGCAGAGGTAGTTTCCGGTTGGACAGGTGTGCCTGTTGCACAGCTGACAGAGGAGGAAAGTCAAAGACTGTTGAAAATGGAGGATATTCTTCATAAGCGTTTAATCGGTCAAAAAGAGGCTGTATCAGCTGTAGCTAGGTCTATTAGGCGTGGCAGAGTAGGTCTGAAAGATCCTAAGCGACCAATAGGTTCGTTTATCTTCCTTGGTCCTACAGGTGTAGGTAAAACAGAGCTTTGTAAGGCACTTGCCGAGGCTATGTTTGGCGATGAGAATAATATGATAAGACTTGATATGTCCGAATACATGGAGAAGCACACAGTGTCAAAGCTTGTTGGTTCGCCTCCTGGATATGTTGGATATGATGAGGGCGGTCAGCTGACAGAAAAGGTAAGACGCCACCCGTATTCAGTTGTATTGTTTGATGAAATCGAAAAGGCCCACCCGGATGTATTTAATATGCTTCTTCAAATTCTTGACGACGGCAGACTTACAGATTCACAGGGCAGACTTGTAGACTTTAGAAATACAATTATCATTATGACATCTAATGTAGGTGCAAAATATATCACCAATGAAAGCACAAAGGATCTTGGTTTTGCATTCTCTGACGAAAAAGAAGCAGTGAAAGAGGACTACCAAAAGATTAAGGAAACAGTTATGGGAGAGCTGAAAAACACCTTCCGTCCTGAATTCTTAAACAGAGTTGACGATATTATAGTATTTACAAAGCTGTCAAATGATGAAATCGCTCAAATTGCAAAGCTAATGCTTGGCTCTCTGACAAAGAGGTTGGCTGATATGGACATTACCATCAACTTTACAGACGATGCCGTTAAGCGTATTGCAGAAGTTGGCTTCGACCCTGTATATGGCGCAAGACCTTTAAGAAGAGCTATATGCTCCAACATTGAGGATAAAATCAGTGAGGAAATTCTTGAGGGTAAAATAAAAGCCGGCGATAAGGTTGAGTGTACAGTACAGGACAAGGAGTTTACCTTTAATAAGGTGCAGTAGATTTCCTGTAGCAATACTTGCCCAATATAGTATAAAGTAAGTCCCCAAGCTTATTTTAATAATTAACAAGCCTCCTGCTTGTATGGCATATGCCGTCAAGCAGGAGGCTTAGTTGTTTTGTTTATATATTTAGTATTTTAAAGATAAAGTCAAGTGCAAAGCAGCAGCCTACAAACAGCGCAAAGCTAAAACAATACAGCAGCGCTTTTTTCCAAGGCTCAGTAAACCATTGTGGCTTTTTGCCTACAATAAGCAGAGCCAGGTAGATAATTACCACAAGCAGCACAAAATATCCTATTACACGAAAAATCAAAATTATTCACCTCATAAAACAATCATAACAAAAATGCGGATTGTGTTTTGTAAACTATGTAGTAAATTTTATCATAAACGGCTGTACGCTGTCAACAAATAAACACTAAGCTACGGGGCAAAGGGGGAATGCCACATAACCACATTGACCGCTGTAATACAACAGAGGCATACAATACAGAAAAGATTTAGGGGTGCATATTTAACGAAAAAACAGAGCCGGGATGCAAATATCTCAGCTCTGTTTTTATCCATAAATCAACTTAATCTGTAAGTTGGGCGTTAAGGTTAGTTTAGCAGGAATTTTCTATAATTCACCGATTTCCTTTTTTACCTTTTTTTCAAACTTCTTTAAGTCCTTATCCCACTTAGAATAGTTTTTATCATTGCTTTTGTCCTTAAAGAGCTTTGTGTTCTTGAGGTAATTACCCATATAGTCGGTTGCCTTTACTGCACCATAGTAGTTTAGATGGTCGCCCTTGTCCTTTGTGTCTTTTTTCCAGTCTATAGGAATTTCGTCACGAAGCAGGTTCATATCAATGTAGTCTACATCAAGCTCTTTTGCAAGTGCCTCAACGCTGTTATGTCGCTGATAATTCCAGTTTTTGGGGCTTGGAGTGCTCAAGAAAATCAACTTTGTGTTATTTTCGTCACAAAATTTTTTAATTTGACGGACATACTTTTCGTTTCTGGACTGAATAGGGGCGCTAACCTTTGAATATTTCATATAATCCTTTAGCTTAGCCGGCTTAACATCTTTTATAAAGCGGTAGCCCTTGTTTCTTTCGTTAGAACTATAATCAACCGAAGAATAAAAGTCTTTAAATTGAAGATTTTTCCAACGGTCGTGGTATCTGAATACAGGCATCATATCCTCGATAGTATATGTAAGCTCATCTTCAAAATATGTGTCCCGATACATTTCATTTGTTTCAAGGAACACAATTTTTGGACTTTGCTGCTTAAAGATTTTTCTTAAAAATTCCAAAGAATAAACCAGCTTTTGGTTTGGGGTTGAACAGTCATAAGTGGTTATACCGTATTCTTTCCATATACGCAAGGGGATAAATGCGTGGTAAACCTCACTGTCACCCAGAAAAAGTGCGTCTATGCTGTCTTTAGGTTCGCTAAGTACACCGTAAGCGCTTGAATTATGAATACCGTCTGCCTTTGAATTGGATTTCGGCTGGAATACCAACGAGGATATACACAAAAGCCCTATAAGGATGGCAACAAAAACTACACTGCTTACAATATTTTTTAATATGGTACGCATATATTACCCTCCTTAAAAGTTTGCATATATAGGGTCAACAGGCACATAGCCCTTGCCGTATGCTCCGAAAATTACAATAAACATAATCAACGCATACAAAAGCCCCCAGCGTATTACTATGTTTTTCTTTTTTAGTGACAGTCTTATATTTATGCCCTTTTCGTTAAGAACACTTATTACAAAAATAATCACAAGTGCCACAGCCACAATAATAATATCCTGTACATCTATTTTAAGCTTGTCCATAAGGGTGCTGTCAAGGGTAGAAAAGCTAAAGTCTGTAACCATTTTTCCAAACATAGCCAATCCGTCTTTTAAGCCCTCGGCTCTGAAGAACAACTCGCCTATTATAACAAGTATAGTTGTACGCACCATTTGCATAGTCCTGTATGCAAAGCAGTCAGCGTTTATATGCAGCTTTTTATTTGTGGCTGTAACAGCCGGTGAAATAATATTGCCGGCAAGAATAAGGGCAAAGTGGTACATACCAAAAAATATATAGTTCCATGCCGAGCCGTGCCACAATCCGTTGCAAAACCATACACAAAACAGCGCCACGCTGCCTGCCAGTAACGGCCCGAAATGGTTGCCCAACCTTTTACGGGCAGACGATGTAAGGTTTTTCATTGGTCTTGACATGGTTACAGGGTAAAAAATATAGTCCTTAAACCAAGTACCAAGTGTTATATGCCAACGCTGCCAGAATTCTGATATTGATTTTGAAAAGAAGGGCCGCTGAAAGTTTTCAGGCATTGTAACACCGAAAATCTGAGCTATACCCATTACTGCGTCCATAGTACCCGAAAAGTCCATATACAGCTGTATAGTGTAGCACACAGCCGCAATGGCTATTATACCGCCCTGATAGTTGCTGTAGTTACTGAATACCTCTTTAATAAGAGGGTTTAGCCTGTCTGCAATAACAAGCTTCTTCATAAGTCCAAACAATATACGCTGTGCGCCAAGCTTTAGGTTTTCAAATTCAATCTGCTTAACATTCCACAGTTGGTCAGCTGTTTGACCGTAGCGACAAATCGGTCCCTCTACTATTTGCGGAAAAAACGACATAAACAAAGCCAGACGAAAAATATTGTCGTCTGCCTTAATAAGTCCTCTGTAAACATCAAAGAGGTATGAAATTGCCTGTAGGGTAAAGAATGAAATGCCTATAGGCATTATGTAGCTAGGTATATCCAGCTGTAACGGCACATTCAGTAGAGTGAAAAGATTATTTACATTTGTTGTGAAAAACGGAGAATACTTTATTACAAGCAAAACGCCTATGTGTATAACGGTGGCAAACAAAAGTACAAGACGACTTTGGTGAAGAAAAACTTTTTTCAAAGCCTTTCTTTCCTCCTTTGGAGCCGCCTTGACCGCCGCATTACGCTTGCCCTGTATTCTGTCTAGCCATATGCCGAAATAGTGAACAGACATTATGGTGAGTATTAAATATACTATAAGCTGTCCGCTTACCAGCCAAAAAAATACCATACTTGCAAACAGCAAGAAATATTTCTTAGTTTTTTGCGGAATAATCGAATATACAATAATGCATATTGGCAGAAAAGCCACAAGAAATATTACCGCAAAGTAGGAGGTCATTGTGTCGAATCTTCCTGCCATAAGTAATGCGGAAAGGTCCATACTAGTCCTCCTCTTGAAGTCTTTCTATCATACTCCACATAGCCTTTACAGAGTTGAAGTTTTTAGGCACTATTTCCACAGCAGGAACTGTTACATCAAATTCGTCCTCAATTTCTGCAACAAGTGAAATAATTGACAAAGAATCAAGATAATGTCCGTCAATTAAATTTTCACAGTTTTCATAGTCAACATCAGGTTTAATGTCCTCTAAAATTTCAATTAGCTCGTCCATTTTTAAATATCCTTTCTGTAATTAGGTTTGTTTAGTAGGTAGGTTTCATAAGGGTCACGCACGCATACAAGACTGCCGTCGTTCCTTTTAATGTAAACCGCCGGAATATCACGGCTCAAAAACAGGGATATACCCTCTGTCATACAGTATGCTCCCGTATTTTCAAAGCAAATTATATCGCCTACCTCAACCGGCGGCAGTGAAACCTGCTTTGATATAATATCGTTCATAGAGCAAAGCGAACCGCAAATGTTCCATATATCGGAATATGGCTGTGTTTCTTTGCCGCATACCGAAAGTATGGGCTGTTTCATAGCCATATGCTGACCAAAATAAACTATGTGGTGCATACCGCCGTCAACCAGCAGGTAGTTTTCACCTTTATTACACTTTTTGTCAACAATGTGTGTGTAATATTTTCCACAAGAGGCGGCTATACTTCTGCCAAGCTCCAGTGTGATTTTAGGCTTAGAGGTCATATTTAACAGTAGCTGTGAAAAGCCCCCTATAAGCTCGTCTTCATTTATGCTGTCCTCTTTAAAATAAGCCGCCGGAAAACCGGGGCCGTACTCAAGCTCTTTAGCTGTGTAGCCATACTTTTCTTTAAGGGTGAGCAACAGCTTGTCAAGACGCTCAACTTCTCTTTTCAGCTTTTTAAGGGAGGTTTTCTGTGTTCCCGAAAAAAACTGAATTCCTATTATATCCAAATGTTTATAGCTTTCTCTGTTTGCAATTATATCCTCAATTTCATTGGCGTTTACTCCAAACTGACTGCCGTTTGTAAGCCTTATAAGAAGCTTCAAATTCTTTTTGTATTTTTCAGACAGACCTTTTAAAAGCTGAAATTGATTAATAGACTCTACAGTAAAAATTCTGTTGCACTCTGTGTTTGCAACCATATTATCCATAACCTGCGGGGTTTTATACACACCGGAAATTACCATTTGATTTTCAGGTACATTTAGCAGTCTGCAAATTTCCGCCTCGCCGGGGGAGCAGACCTCAAAACGGTCAACAGTGCCTATAAGCTCACCTGTAATAAATGTGTTTGCCTTTATTGCATAGCACAAGTCAACAGTTTTCGGCAAAATTCGCCGTAAATAGTCAATTCTGCCCTTAAGCTCGGCAACATCAAACACATAAAATGCAGATTTGCACTGCTCTGGCTCAATATTCATTTTTTTCTGCCTCCTTTAAGCTCTGCAAGACATTTTCTGTCAATTTTGCCGTTTTTAGTTAAAGGCATTTGGTCAAGCTTTCTTATTATACCCGGTATCATAAATGCAGGCAGCTTGTCAGACATAGCAGAGTGCAGACTGTCCTTTTCTATTGAACCTACATAAAAGCCTTTTAAGCGTGACTTTTTTTCGTCAAATATACAACAGCATTGCTCTACGCCGCATACCGACGACATTTCACGCTCTATTTCCTCAAGTTCTATGCGGTGTCCCATATATTTTATCTGGAAGTCCTTTCTTCCGCTGAAAACAAGCTCGCCGTTTTCGTTGTATCTTCCTAAATCGCCTGTTTTATATATTGTTTCCGGATAGCGTGTGTTTAGTGGGTTTTGAACAAAGGCTTTTTCATTTTGCTGTGGTGCACAGTAATATCCAAGTGCAAGGGCAGAACCTCGTACACAAATTTCGCCTACTTGTTCTTTTTCCGTTATGCGTTGGTTTTCCTCGTTAAGCAAGAAAACATCTTCGTTAGGAAATGCCTTGCCTATAGGAATACCGCCTGAATAATCCCGGTTATTATCCAGAATATGGTATGTACAGTTACAGGTTATTTCTGTAGGACCGTACAAATTTACATAAACTGCCTTTGGTAAATGAGTTTGGAAATTCTTTAGTGCTTTCAGAGGCATTACCTCTCCGCTAAAAAGAATTTTATTAACCGTTTCCGGTGTTTTATAGTCCAGCGCATGAAAGGTACTAATAAGACAAAGCGCAGACACTGCCCATATCATAGTAGTAACCTTACGACTGCACAAGAAATCTATAAGCTCCGTAGGTGCAGAAAACATATATCTGGGTACTACAACCAAGGTTGCGCCCAATTTTAGACTTGAATATATATCCTTTACAGATACATCAAAATCAAAAGGAGCTTGGTTTGCAATTATATCCTCGTCCGTAATGTTAAATATTCGGGTAAAGTTCTCTATAAAATCAATTACACTGCGGTGGCATACCACTATTCCTTTTGGGGTGCCTGTTGAGCCGGAGGTAAAGTTTACATAAAGCGGGTCTGTGTCAATTACCCTTCTGCGTATATTCTCCAAGCATTTAAAGTCGGATTTTACAGCTGCAAGCTCCTCTACAGTAACTATTGTTTCGCTACTGAATATATCTTTAGCGGCTTCTAAAAGGTTGCGTGAAGTAACAATAACCTTTGGTTTCAGTACAGAAACTATTTGCAGCAGCCGATTTTTAGGAAGTTCGTTGTTTAATACAGAATAAAAACCGCCTGCATAGGCAGTTCCCAAAAAGGCCGCAACAGTTTCTGCGTTTTTTTCCATATATATTCCCACTGCCTCGCCTACATTAATAAGCCCGGAAAGTGCAGTACCTATTGAAGAACTTTTTTCCAGCAGTTGTTGGTATGTAAAGCTGTTGTCAGCGTCTGCAACAGCACATTTATTAGGAAATTTTTCTGTTGATTGTTCAAGGTAGGACAGAACATTTCGGTTCATTAGTACACCTCTTTTAATTTAAAATATACTCATTATTATTTGTTCGATTTATAATCCCATTGTTACTACTAATCCTAATTACACAAAATAAAAAACAACAATTATACTTATGTATTGTACCATAGTGTACAGAAGTGTTTCCAGCATAAAAGTATGTTAAATTCGTCACAAATTCGTCATAAAAGTAATTGTTTGTAGGTTACCGTCTAACAATAGGCAATATTACTTCAAAGACTGCACCGTCAATACTGTTATAAGCTATAATTTTACCATTATGCATATGTATTATCTCGGCCGCAAGGGACAAACCAATTCCTGTACCGCCGTTGCTTCCCTTATAAAAGCGGTCAAAAATATGCGGCAGGTCTTTCTTTTCGACGCCACTGCCATCGTCTACAAATCTTATGGAAACCTTTTTGGATTCAGGCTGGCATATTACTGTAATTTTATTTTTACAGTGCTTTAGTCCGTTTGCAACTATGTTTCTGAAAGCTCTTACCATTTGGTACTCGTCACATTTTACATTCATAGGTTTATCACAAAACTTAGGTATTATTTCTACACCCTTCATACGCTGAGTTGCCTCCAGGGAACTCAGGCAGTCATACAGCACCTCTCGAATATCCAGAACCGCAAAATTGAGTTTAAAATAATGAGCGTCAATTTTTGAAACCAGCAGAATTTCCTCTACCAAGCTTGTCATACGGTCGCTTTCCATCATAATTACATCAGCGGAGTCCTCCGGATCTACAACTCCCATTTTTATACCCTCGGCGTAGCCTTGAATAGCCATAAGGGGAGTTTTCAGCTCGTGCGAGGAGTTTTGGAAAAATCTTTGCTGTATCTCCTGAGAACGCTCTATCTGAATGCCGAGTCTGTAGCCAATTATGGTCATTATAATTAAAATGCAAAAAAATACAGCCAGTACAACAAAGGTAAGTGACCGTGCATATTCCACTAAATGGTATATATTTATATACATCAGTACATTGTAATCATAATCACTATTTTCTTCATTAATCCATGTTAAAACATAATAACCGTTGTCGGTTTGTAATGTATATATTTCACCCTCGTTTAGATTATTTTCGTTATAGTACTTTTTAAGTTCTGCAATGCTTTTGGTAGATGAAGACGGAGTGCGGCTTATAATCACGTTATCTTCACTCTCATTAATATCGTCGTTAATGTATATGTAATAAATGTATGAACTGAAAAAGGAGGTTGGATACTCAAGGATTTCAACCGTATCATCTTCAGAATCATCTGTGTCGTTATAGTCATTCATGGAATTAATAAAGTTAATTTGATCTACAAGAGCCTCGCCTGCCTCTTTTTCAAATTGGCGTGGCAGCATTACATTTAAAACTGCACAAAAGGTCAAACACAGGAGAATTATAGATATCCAAATTATAATTAATATTTTAAATTTTATGTGCCTCACAGTTAATCCCCCGCAACATTAATTTTATAGCCATAGCCCCATATGGTTTCTACACTGACATTACTGCCGGCCAGTGACAGCTTGCGGCGTATTCTGCGCAGGGTTTCGTCGGTTACTCTGGTTTCAACCTGAGTTTCAAAGCCCCATATTTTCTCGAGAAGCTCCTCTTTTGAATAAGCTTTTTCGGTATTTTTCAGCATATATGTAAGCATTTTTAACTCGGTTTGGCTAAAGCCTATTGCTTTGCCGTTACAGTAAACCGTGTTAGCCGGAGCGTTAAATTCAAGGTTGCCCACTGTAAGGCTTTGTGGTTTATCTTCTGTTGCCTTGGGGTTGTTCATATCCATTCTTCTTAGAAGAGAGCGCACACGCATTAGTAAGGTGGTAGGACGGAAAGGCTTTGTAAGGTAGTCGTCTCCGCCTATGGTTATGCCTTGAACATAGTCAAACTCTGTATCTTTTGCAGACAGCATAATAATAGGTACATTTGTAATTTCCCGAAGCTGTTTGCAAATAGTAAGACCGTCTGTGCCCGGCATCATAATATCAAGAATTACCAGCTGAGCGGGCTTTTTAAGGAAAGCCTGCATTAACAGATCTCCATTTTCAAAGGCGGAAACGCTGTAACCGTCGCTTTCAAGAAACTTAGTGATAACATCTCTAATATTTTTTTCATCATCTGCAATATAAATTGAAGCCTTCATACATAGTTCCCCTTAAACTACATAAATATTTTACCAGTCTATTATAGCAAAGTTATGGTAATAAATCCAATTAATTAAGGGAATTTGTCACATATTTGCCTGTAGTTTATGTAATTAGTATGTTATTTTCTATAACTTACTCATAAAACAAAAGTTCAATAATTTAAGAAATGTATTAATTGAATTAATTGACATAGTTCAACTAGTACAATTAATAATATAAACTATTTTTCTACATATGTCAACATATTTCGTGCTTTAACGCGGGAGGGGAAAAGTAGGCAAAAACAGGGGATAGGTGCCAATGTCGCTTGTTCTTAAATAAAAAAGACTTCACCATAAAAGGTGAAGTCTTTTAGAATGTACTGTATATAAAAATTAGTGCTCGTCAAAGAACTTTGCGTGAAGTGCTGCAACAGCTCTGTCAGCGTCTGCTGTATTAATAAGAACAGAAATTTTAATTTCGCTTGTAGAAATCATCTGAATATTGATGTTTGCGTTGTAAAGTGCCTCAAACATCTTTGAAGCAAAGCCGGAGTGGCTTTCCATACCTGCACCGACAATTGAAACCTTGGCAACATCCTCATCATATACAACCTTCTGTGCTTTTAGAGTAGGCATAAAGGCATTAATAACTTCTTTAGCATCGTTCAGCTTATCCTTTGCGCAGGTAAAGGCAATATCCTTTGTGCCGTCACGGCCGATAGACTGAAGAATAATATCTATGTTTACATCTTTAGCAGCAAGCTTAGAGAACATTTTAAATGCCAAACCAGGCTCGTCCGGTACACCTACTACTGAAATTCTTGCAATGTCTGTATCCTTAGCAACACCGCTTATTAACATTCTCTCCACGTTAGAGACCTCCTTAACAATAGTTCCCGGTGCACAAGTCAAGCTTGAAAGCACCTCAAGTTCAAGATTATATTTTTTAGCAAGCTCAACACTTCTGTTGTGAAGAACCTGAGCGCCCAATGTAGCCAGCTCAAGCATTTCGTCATAAGAAATTTCAGAAAGCTTCTTAGCGTTTGGAACCTTTCTAGGGTCGGCGGTGTATACGCCTTCAACATCAGTGTATATTTGGCACAAATCAGCGTGTAGTGCACAAGCAAGAGCAACTGCGCTTGTGTCAGAGCCGCCTCTGCCTAGGGTAGAAACATCGCCGTAGCGTGTTATGCCCTGGAAACCTGCTACAACTACAATGTTGTTGTGGTCAAGCTCATTTTTCAGTCTTTCGCAGTCAATACTTGTAATTCTTGCGTTGGTATGTGCAGAGGTTGTTTTAAAACCTGCCTGCCAGCCAAGCAAAGAAACAACAGGGCAGCCGATTTTCTCAATAGCCATTGCAAGAAGTGAAATAGAAATCTGCTCGCCTGCTGCCAACAGCATATCTCTTTCTCTTTTTGAGGCATTAGGGTTAATCTCCATCTGCTTTTCAATTAAGTCGTCTGTTGTGTCGCCCTGAGCAGACACAACAACTACAACCTTGTTGCCTTTTTTGTAAGTGTCTGTTACTATGCGTGCAACATTGTTAACACGCTCAGCGTCAGCAACAGAACTACCACCGAATTTTTGTACTATAAGGCTCATTTGTGTAGCTCCTTTATCTATAAATTCTATCTGAAATGGTAAAATCAGATAACACCATTAGTAATTTTAATATGATAGCGTATAAAAGTCAATGCATAAATTAATAAATTGTAAACAGCTAGTCAAGAATAATTTTGGCACCTTCGCTGTCAGCACTTAGCATAACAAACTGCCATCCTGTAAAGCCCTTGTCCTCAAGAGAGGTAATTGCATGTGTGGAAAAGTCGTTTGCGTGCTTGTCGTCAATTATAGCTATTATTGTAGGTCCTGCACCGCTTATATATGTTCCGTATGAACCAAGCTCATAGCTTATTCTAAATACAGTGTCTATGCCCTTTATAAGGTGCTTTCTGTAAGGTTGGTGAAGCTGGTCCTGTACGGCTACTCTTAGGTTTTCAAGGCTGCCCGAAAACAGCGATGAGGTCATAAGCGACGAGCGTGACAGGTTAAAAACAGCCTGCTCTTTTGTGTAAGTGTCAGGCAATACACCACGGGCATACTCTGTGCTTAGCTCAAAAGGCGGTATAAAAACACCAAAGCGGATATTGCTTGCAACAGGTACGCTTACACTGTACACTTTGTCGCCGTCTATTGCCGATGTTACCAAACCGCCCATAATAGCCGGCGTGGTGTTGTCAGGGTGCCCCTCAATTTGTGATGCAAGATTTATAAGGTCTTTGTCAGTAAGAGGGTTCCCCAAAAATCTGTTTGCGCCTACCAAACCTGCTACAATACAGGCAGAGCTGCTGCCCAAGCCCCTTGTCATAGGAATATTGTTTTCCTGAATTATCTTTAGTCCCGGCAGCTTTTTTCCGCATTCCTTGTAAAGGTGTTCGGCAGACCAGTATATAAGGTTGCTTTTATCAGTAGGAATTTTTATATCGTCCTTTGATGTTATTACGGTTTCGTCCGAAACCTCCATCCAAACCTGATTATACATAGTTAAAGCAACGCCCAGACTGTCAAAGCCTGAGCCTAGGTTAGCGCTTGTTGCCGGTATTTGAATTCTTATCATTATAGATCACCTATTCTAATAGTGTTAAGAACCTCTACACCGTTTTCTTTTAGTTCCTTAATTTTTTCATTAAATTCCTTAATCTTCATTTCGTTTGTAGTAAACGCAATTTCATTTTCAGGAGCATTTTCACGGTGAAGCTGTGTGATTTTGTTAAATACAGACTGTGCAGTTTTTATACTGCCGTTTGCCCTTACATACATAGCGCTTACGCTTTCGTCATAAGGCAATACATTGCTGCCGTCACAGTCGCTCCAGAACAGGTATTTTCTTGCATTAAGATGCTTAATGCAGTCTACAATGTCGGCTACTACGGCGCTTGCTGTAGGCAGCTTGCCGGCGCCCTTACCGTAGAATACAACATCGCCGGTTGCGTCACCACGAACAAGAATACCGTTGAAAACATCGTCAATGCTGGAAAGCTGACTGTCTTCGCTTATAAGCATAGGAGCTACGAAAATATCAAGCATACCGTTGCCTGTGTTTTTTACATCTCCAATAAGCTTAATAACGCCGCCCCAACGGTTAGCGTATGCAACATCTTCAAGAGATATGTTTGTTATACCCTCTGTATGTATGTTGTCCGGGTAAACATGCTTGCCAAAAGCAAGTGAAGCAAGTATGCATATTTTTCTGCAGGCGTCGTGTCCTTCAACATCAGCAGATGGGTCACGCTCTGCATAGCCAAGCTCCTGAGCCAGCTTTAAAGCGTCTTTAAAGGACATAGACTCTGTAATCATCTTTGTCAAAATAAAGTTTGTTGTACCGTTAAGAATACCTGCTATTTCATCAACATCATTTGCTACAAGACAGTTGTTAAGCGGTCTTATAATAGGAATACCGCCGCCTACGCTTGCTTCAAATAAAAAGTTTACATTGTGCTCTTTAGCTATAGCAAGCAGTTGAGCGCCTTTTTTTGCTACAAGTTCCTTGTTTGAGGTTACTACGCTTTTGTTAGCTTCTAAGCAGCGCTTAACAAAGTCAAAAGCAGGGTTTACTCCGCCCATAACCTCGGCAACAACCTTAATTTCGTCATCGTTTACAATATCCTCAAAGTTTTTTGTAAACTTGTCAGAGTATGAAAGTCCCGGAAAATCTCTTAAATCCAAAATTTTCTTAATGCTAATTTCCTCATGAACCTTTTTTTGTAGACTTTCTTTGTGTGTCAAAAGTATTTCAGCTACACCTGAGCCTACTACGCCGTGTCCTAGTATTGCAACCTGTATCATTTTGCACCTCTCTAAAATTAATATATTAATAATAAATTATTTTGCTTATAAAGTCAACTTTGCAGCCAAGCGTATGCCGGCTGCAAAGTAAAAAGTAATCAGTTTTTATCAAGCCTTTTACGCTTATTGTGCCACTACCACCGTGTCGCCGCCTGAATCACCGCCGCCGGAGGTATCGCCACCGGAATTGTCACTGTCTGAATCACCGCCGCCGGAGGTATCGCCACCGCCGGAAGTATCGCCGCCCGATGTATCACCACCGTAGGTATCTCCGTCGGAGGTATTTGTGTCTGATGTATTGTCGTCGGAATTATCTTCTGCTGAATAGTCGTCTGATGAATCACTGCTTGAGCTGTCGCTGCTGTAATCATCATCGTTATAATCACTGTAGCTGTTTGAGTAATTGTTGTAGCTTTCTGAGCTGTAGCCACTGTAATTGTAGTTAGTGTGGTAGCCTGAGCAATACTCAGGAACATGATCCTTCTTGTAGTAGCCTGTAAAGGTTGTTGAGCAGTATGAGCCTGCCAGCAAGCCTGTACTTGCACAGTATTCGTGCTCTTCAAGAGTGTCGTCCAATGTATATTCCTTTGACTTTTTGTCAGCTAAATATTTTTCCATAAGGTCATGGAAAATATTAACGGCTACCGAGAAGCTTGACTGTGACAGTGATGACGGTGTGTCATAGCCCGTCCATACTGCACAGGTAGCATATGGTGACAATCCGCAGAACCAGTGGTCCTTACCGCCGTCGGTTGTACCTGTTTTACCCAAAATATCCCAACCGGAAATCTTTGCTTCACCGGCACTTGTATGAGCAGGGTTATTATGAACTACGTTGTAGTTTAGCTCTCTGTTCATTATAGTTGCTGTTTGTGAAGAATAGGCCTGTGTAGGAATTTGGTCACGGTGGTCAATAATAACATTGCCGGATGCGTCTTCTACATAATAATATGTGTAGGAGTCGTATACCTTACCGCCGTTGCCCATATATTGGTAGGCTGTTGCCATTTCTCTTACTGTAACACCGCCGTTTAAACCACCCAGTGACAAAGCACCAAGGTTGTTTGCGTCCTCTGTTGACAGATGGCGGAAGTACATTTTATTAATTGCCTGATTGTAAGCATTTTTAGGGCCTACAAGCTCCATTGTTTGTGCGGCTGTTGCGTTTGAAGAACGCTCTATAGCGTCCGGCAAGGTTATTTCACCTAAGTATGAGCCGTAAACATTGTCAGGACCTGATATCCAGTTGCCGTTGCTGTCTTGACGCCAATCGTCAATAGGCTGGTCTTTAACCATTGATGAGTAGTTGTATTTATCCTTTTCTATTGCTAACGGATAAACTATAAGAGGCTTAATAGCAGAACCCGGCTGTAACTCAGCCACATTTGCTCTGTCCCATACGAACATTTGACTCTTCTTTTCTCTGCCGCCTACTGTTGCCAAAACTCTGCCCTGTAGGTCTGTCATTACTACAGCAAGCTCACAGTTTGGGTCATAAGGAGTAGACACATCCTGAATATATTTTTCGCAGTACTGTTGGAATTCCAAATCCATAGCAAGATATATTTTCAAGCCGCCTGAGTAGATTTTGTTGGAGGCTGTTTCACTGCTTATGTTAAGCTCTTTTGCAAGCTCGTCCTGCAAATCTCTTAGTGCAGCCTCAACATACCAGTTTGAAAGATAGTCGTCGCCGTACTTTTCTTTTTTAGCTTCGTTTTCCTGCTCTTTTTTATTGTTTTCATAGCCTACAAATTTCAGAGTTGCAGACTCTTTTTTAGCTTGGTCATATTCGTCCTTTGTCAGCATACCCTGGTCGTACATTGCGTCAATTACAGTGTCACGACGCTTTTTGTTATCTTCAGGGTAAATCAAAGGGTTGTAAGCGGCAGGGTTTTGTGTAATACCTGCAATGGCAGCACATTCGGCTACGCTGCACTCGTTTATATCCTTAGCAAAGTAAAGGTTTGCAGCCGCCTGCACACCCTGGCAGCCACTGCCGTAGTTTACTATGTTAAGGTAAGCTTCCAAAATTTCGTCTTTTGTGTACTCTTTTTCAAGGTTCAGCGCCTTAAAAATTTCTGTAAGCTTACGGGTAATACTAACCTCGTTGTCGCCTGTAATGTTTTTAATAAGCTGTTGGGTTATTGTTGAACCACCGTAGCTTGATTCAGAACCAAGGTTTACTATAGCACCGGCTGTTCTTACCCAGTCAACACCTGAATGCTCGTAATAACGTTTATCCTCAATGGCTATCTGTGCGTCAGCCATTGCTTTAGGTATTTTATCAAGCGAAACCCATACTCTGTTTTCACTGCCGTGCAGTCGCTGGTATTCTACAGGCTTGTTGTCGTCGTTGTAAATATAAAGGAACGATGTTTGCTGCAGCTTTTCACTGGCAAGGTTTATTCCTGTTGGCTGTGACGCCAGACTGTACAAATAAATGCACATTGCTACAGTCACAATACCGCCGGAAATTACCAGTACCATTAGTACTGTAGAAATAGCCTTCCACAGCAAGGCAAAAAAGCCTTTTGTGCCGGACACCGCTACACTTCCGGGGGTAACCCGGTTGTTATATTGGTTTTTTATTTTGCCCATAAAAAATCAAACCTCCGTTAAAGTATATATGATTAGACAATTTATGCGTATAAATATGAATATAACCTTTACCATTATATCATTTACCTTTAAAAAAAGGAATGTTTTTTTGATGAATTAATAAAAAATTTGTAAATTTATAATTATCTTGCAAAATGAGTAGTTAAGTTGCCGTTTTTTATAATAAAACCATAAAATATAAGAACGGTTTTTGCCGGCAGTCTGCTTCTGTAAAATATTTACCGCCTGTTCTCCTTATATTGTTGGCTGTAACAAGGTGGTTAATTCAGGTAAAAATGAAATTACCTACATTAATATATAATAAATATACAGTTTGTGGTTATAATAACTCTTGTAAAACAGAAAACAAGGGTGATTATTTTGAGCAGAAGATTAAACGCATTTATAGCAATAGCATTTATTTTATTTATGCTTGCCGCTGTTGCCGCAACCTTTTTCAGCTGTGAAAGAAGCGACAGTGCATCGGCAGAGAATGTCACACAGCCTGCAACAGAGCAAACAACAAAATACCGCACATATGTTGTCAGAGAGTACGACGGCGTGGTTGCGGTATTTTACAGTGACAGCAGTAAGCCCATAAAGGTAACACAGCGTTATGTTAAGGCTCTGCCGGAAAAGGACAGAGCTAACCTAAAAGAGGGGATTCAGGTAAATGACAAGGAGGAACTGCGTAAGCTTTTGGAAGATTTATGCAGTTAAAAGACAGCTTGCATATTTTAACAAATTACACAGTTATTTTATGTAATAATTATATAATAGTTAAATTATAATGAACTGTGCTGAATAAATATTGACAAAAGCATTTGCAGGTAATAAAATTAGTTAGGTAATCAAAATAATTTACAATGGCTTGTTGTGCGTATATGTAAATTATTCAACATTATTCGGCTTACAAACTATGGAGACAGTGGAGGAAGTATGGAGGATTTTTATTGTAAAAAATTTAACGATGCTTTGTCTGACAGCTACATATTGATTAACCGCATTGAGCAAAATATGTTTAACAGCTCAAGGCGTTTTAATTTGTCTGTAAGTGAGCTTAATATGCTGGAGGTTATTAACAAAAGTCCTGTTACCGGAAAAATGGTAGGGGACATTGCCGCAGAGCTTATGATAACCCCATCGTCAGTTACCATAGCAGTAAACAGACTTGAGAAAAAAGGCTATGTTGCCCGTCACAAAAGTAAAACAGACGGCAGACAGGTATACGTTAATTTAACGGAAAAGGGCAGACACGCCGACAGAATACATAAACGGTTCAGAAAAAATATGGCACAGGATATTCTGCGCGATATGAACGAAAACGAAAAATGTACTTTGGTGGGCTGTGTAGAGAGAATGAACAGCTTCTTGCTTAGTAAAATTAATAGAAGTCCCTTTAACAGAGCAGGGCTGAAAAATTCTGCGTAAGCTTTATAAACTGAAAGGAAACAATAAAATGAGCTTTAGTATTATCGGTACGGGAAAGGCTGTACCTGAGTATGTTTTAACAAATGATGAGCTTTCTACCATGGTAGAAACCAACGACGAATGGATTTCTTCCAGAACAGGTATTAAAAGGCGTCATATTTGTAAAGACGAAACTATGACAGAGCTGTGTGTAAAAGCAGCTAATGAAGCATTGGAGGACGCAGGCGTTACTGCAAGTGAGCTTGACCTTATTATCTGCGCCACACTTAGGGGCGAATATATTACTCCTTCACAGGCTTGTGTAATTCAAAAGGAAATAGGTGCAAGCTGTCCGGCTTTTGATGTAAATGCCGCTTGTTCGGGCTTTATATATGCAATGGATGTTGCAGACGGCTTTTTTGCAAGAAACAGAGTTGACAAGGTGCTTGTAGTTGCCCTTGATAATTTGTCAAATATCATAAACTGGAAAGACCGTGCTACCTGCGTACTGTTTGGCGATGGCGGTGGTGCTGCTGTACTAAGCAAGGGTGACGGACTGAAATATATTGAAATTAACGCTAAGGGCGATACCGATGTTTTAAAGTGTCCAAGAGGCGAAAACACATCACCGTTCTATAATCACGAATCAGAACACCCTTACCTGTATATGAACGGACCTGAGGTTTACAAGTTTGCTGTAACTTCAATGGTTAGAGGAATTAAAAAAGCTATTAAAGAGGCAGGTCTTACACAGGAGGACATTGACTGGGTAATACCGCACCAGGCTAATATAAGAATTATTGAAACTGCCGTAGACAAGCTGAATATTCCGAGTGAAAAGTACATCAGAACAATTTCTGAATACGGCAACACCTCCGGCGGCAGCTGTGCTATAGCACTTGCAGAATGTGCAAAAAAGCATATGTTTAAAAAGGGTGACAACATAGTGTTCTGTGCCTTTGGTTCAGGCCTTACAACAGGCAGCTGTGTAATTACCTGGGACAAGGACTAATTGCATTTTATGCAAAAGCCTTATTATTTATGTACATTTATCAGTAAAAAATAAATTATAGAAAATGAAAGGAACTACATATATGATTAGTACTCCTATTAATGAACAACTAGGTATTAAATACCCTATTTTTCAGGGTGGTATGGCTTGGGTAGCCGATGCCTCTTTGGCAGCAGGCGTCAGCAACGCAGGCGGACTTGGCATTATTGCCGCTATGAATTCTAACGGCGACCAGCTTAGAGCTGAAATTAAAAAGTGTAAGGAACTTACAGACAAGCCTTTTGGCGTAAATATTATGCTTATGAGCCCTTTTGTTGAAGAAACAGCAAAGGTTGTAGCAGAAGAAAAGATTCCTGTAGTAACTACAGGCGCAGGTAATCCTGCAAGATTTATGGAGATGTGGCTGGAGGCAGGCATTAAGGTTATTCCTGTAACACCGTCTGTTACATTGGCTAAAATGGCACAGAGAAACGGTGCTTTTGCAGTTATAGCAGAGGGCGGCGAATCCGGCGGTCATGTTGGTGACATTACAACAATGGCGCTTGTGCCACAGGTATGCGACGCTGTTACAATTCCTGTTATTGCTGCCGGCGGTATTGCAGACGGCAGAGGAGTAGCTGCCGCATTTATGCTTGGCGCACAGGGTGTTCAGCTTGGAACACGCTTTTTGGTTGCCCAGGAATGTACCATTAGCCCTGAATACAAGAAAAAGGTTTTAAAGGCAAAGGATATTGACACTGTAGTTACAGGTAAAAGACTTGGTCACCCTGTTCGTTCAATTAAAAATGCCTTTACAAGAGAATATACAAAGTGCGAGTATAACAGCAGCGAGTTTTCTGACGAAGAGCTTGAAAAAATGGGTACAGGCGTGTTGAGAAAAGCCGCAAGAGAAGGCGACACATCACACGGCTGTGTACTTGCAGGACAGATAGCAGGTATGGTTAAAAAGGAACAGCCTGCAAAGGAAATTATAGAAGAAATCTTTACAGAGGCAGAGCAAGTGTTAGGCGGTGCAAATAAATGGGTAAAATAGCATTTGTTTTTTCAGGACAGGGTGCTCAGTACACAGGTATGGGCAAAGAGCTTTATGACTGTTCACCGGCCGCTAAGGCAGTATATGATATGGCAGACAGTATTCGCAAGGGTACATCAACGCAATGCTTTGAGGCAGACAAGGCTGAGCTTAGCCGTACAGTAAACACACAACCTTGTGTATTTACTGCCGACCTTGCCGCAGCAGCTGCCGTTGCAGAAAAGGGTATAAAGCCGGACTATGTGGCAGGCTTTTCGCTGGGAGAAATTGCCGCACTGGGCTTTGCCGGTGTGCTAAGCTACGAAGACGCTTTTAAACTTGTTTGTCAGCGCGGACAGCTTATGGATAAAGCAGCGCAGGAAAATAAGGGCGCTATGGTGGCAGTGCTGAAGCTTACTCCGGAAAAGGTAGAAGAAATTGCCGCAAGGTTTGACAAAACATATCCTGTAAATTACAACAGCCCTATTCAAACAGTTGTTGCAACTACAGAAGAAAATGTAGAGGCTTTAATGGAGGCCGTAAAGGCTGAAAAAGGTAAGCCGGTAAAACTGGCTGTAAGCGGAGCGTTCCACTCTCCTTTTATGAGCAGTGCAGCAAAGGGACTGGGTGAGTATTTGGCTGACAAGCAGCTAAATGAACCTACTGTTGAAATATACAGCAATGTTACTGCACAGCCATACAGCGGCAACTACAAGGAGCTTATTACAAAGCAGGTAGAAAGCCCTGTACAATGGCAAAAGACAGTAGAAAACCTTATTGATTTAGGTGTAGATACATTTATTGAGGTTGGCGTTGGCAAAACACTGGCAGGCCTGATTAAGAAAATAAATAAAGAGGTCAAGGTGTTTAATGTGGAAAACAAAGAAACACTTGAGGCTTTAAGCATATAATCGGAGGAAAATAAAATGAGTTTAGAGAATAAAACAGCAGTTGTAACAGGTGCTTCAAGAGGCATCGGTTTGGCAGTAGCAAAGAAATTGGCCTCTCAGGGCGCAAACATCGCAATTCTTTATGTAGGTAAAGAGGAAGAGGGCGAAAACGCTAAAAAAGAGGTTGAGGCTCTGGGTGTAAAGGTTGGACTTTATTACTGTGATGTTTCAAACTTTAACGAGTCAAAGGAAACAGTAGAAAAAATTATTGAGGAGTTTGGCGGTATTGACATTCTTGTAAATAATGCAGGTATTGTTAGGGACAAGCTTGTTCTTAAAATGGAAGAGGCTGACTTTGACGCTGTTATAAATGTAAACCTAAAGGGTACATTTAATATGATTAAGCATACATATACTCACTTTATGAAAAAGAGAGCAGGCAGAATTGTAAATGTTGCTTCTGTAGTAGGCATTAACGGCAATGCAGGTCAGGCAAATTACTCCGCTTCAAAGGCCGGCGTTATCGGCTTAACAAAGTCAGTTGCCAAGGAGCTTGCCGGCAGAGGCGTTACAGCTAACGCAGTTGCACCGGGCTATATTATTACAGATATGACAAACGCCCTAAGCGACAAGGTTAAGGACGCTATAGAGGCTTCTATACCAATGAAAAAGCGTGGCTTGCCTGAAGATGTTGCCAATGCAATTTCTTTCCTATGTTCTGACGATGCTTCATATATTACAGGCGAAGTTATAAGAGTAGACGGCGGTATGGCAATGTAATGCCCGTTTAAGATAATACAGCTTACAAAGTTAATTTTTATATAAATAAGGTAGGTTATTCGGAAAGGAGATTTTCCTATGAGAAGAGTAGTAGTTACAGGTTTGGGCTGTGTAACACCACTTGGTAATGATGTAGAAACAACTTGGAACAATATGGTAAACGGCGTATGCGGTATAGACCATATTAAGTCCTTTGACGCAACCGATTCAAAGGCAAAGGTTGCAGGCGAGGTTAAGGATTTTGACCCGCTGAAATATATGGAAAAAAGAGATTTAAGAAAAACAGACCTGTTTGTACAGTATGCTCTTGCAGCTGCACAGCAGGCAGTAGACGACAGCGGCATTTTGGGCAAGGTAGACGAGGAACGCTTTGGCGTGTATGTAGGCTCCGGCATTGGCGGTATGCAGACATTTTATGACAACAGCGTTGCCTTTTATACAGGCGGCTCAAGAAAGGTTTCACCTCACTTTATTCCTATGATGATTTCAAACATTGCTGCCGGACAGGTTGCAATCAGGTTTAAAGCAAAGGGTGTTTGCGTGCCTATAGTTACAGCTTGTTCCACAGGTACACACGAGCTTGGCGAGGCTTTCCACGCTATTAAAAACGGTATGGCAGACGCAATTATTGCAGGCGGCAGCGAAGCCGCAGTTACCCCTCTTACAGTAGCAGGCTTTGCAAACTGTAAGGCTCTTACACTTCGTGACGACCCACAAAGAGCTTCAATCCCATTTGATAAAAACCGTGACGGTTTTGTTTTGGGCGAGGGTGCCGGTATGCTTGTTCTTGAAGAGTACGAGCACGCAAAAGCAAGAGGCGCAAAAATTTACGCCGAGTTTGTAGGCTATGGCAACACTTGCGACGCTTACCATGTAACTGCACCGGACCCTGAAACTGCAGGGGGTACAAGAGCATTTAAGCTGGCTTTTGAAGAGGCAGGTCTAAAGGACGACGAAAAGCTTTACATAAACGCACACGGTACAAGCACGCCTTTGAACGATAAGGGCGAAACAAAGGCTATTAAAAATGTTTTGGGTGACAGAGCATACGACATTCTTGTAAGCTCCACAAAATCAATGACAGGTCATATGCTTGGCGCTACAGGTGCAGTTGAGGCTATAGCTTCCGTTCTTGCAATTAAGGACGGTGTGGTTCCTCCGACAATTCACTTGGAAGAGCCTGACGAGCTTTGCGACCTAAACTATGTTCCAAACAAGGCTGTAAAGGAAAATATAGATGTAGCTGCATCATCAACACTGGGCTTTGGCGGTCACAACGCTGTTATTGTATTTAGAAAGATTGACTGATTGCAGGCAACATTAACTATTAGAAAGGGATATTAAGTAAATGTATAGTATTGAAGAAATAAAAGAGCTTATAGCTACACTTGATAATTCCGGCCTTACTAATCTTGAAATTGTAGACCAAAAGGGCGAAAGGCTTACCTTGAAGAAAAAAACAACAGAAGCCGACTCTCACGCTGTAAATGTTACCGTACCTGTAGGCACAGTAGGAAGTGTAGCTCCTACAGCTGCAATTCCGCAGGTAACAGAATCTCAGGCAGCTCCGGATGAACCACAGGCACAGCCAAAGGGTAAGACTATCGACTGTCCTATGGTAGGTGTGTTCTACACTGCACCATCTCCTGAGGCTGACCCATATGTTAAGGTTGGTTCTGTAGTAAACAAGGGCGATGTTGTGTGCATTATAGAGGCTATGAAGCTTATGAACGAGGTTACCGCAACACAAAGCGGAACAATAAAAGAAATTCTTGCAGAGAATGGCGACATTGTAGAGTATGGACAGCCATTGTTTGTAGTTGAATAAGCGGGGGCAAGGTTATGAATCAAGAAGAAATTAAGAAGATAATTCCACACCGTGACAATATGCTCCTTGTAGAAGAAGCAGAAAAAATTGACGATGTTACTTCAAAGGGAAAATACACCGTAAAGGGTGACGAATTTTTCCTAAAGGGACATTTTCCAGGCAACCCTGTTGTTCCGGGTGTTATACTGTGCGAAATGATGGCGCAGGCAAGCTGTGTGCTTATTTCAGACAGCGCAAGCGGCTCTACACCTTATTTTTCAAAAATGGACAATGTTAAGTTTAAAAATAAGGTTTTGCCTGGGGACACACTGGAAACAACCTGTACCCTTACCAGAAGTAAGGGCGTATTTTACTTTATTAACGCAAAGGGCTATGTAAACGACAAGCTGTGCGTGCAGGCAGATTTTACTGTGGCTGTAGTACCAAACGAAAAGTAATACTGCTGAAAAATAAATTTACAATAGGTTGGGAGTGTGCAGTTTGTTTTCAAAGATTTTGATAGCAAATCGTGGAGAAATTGCCGTAAGAATTATAAGAGCCTGTAGGGAAATGGGTATTTCCACAGTTGCTGTATATTCAGAGGCAGACAGGGACGCTATGCATGTACAGCTTGCAGATGAAAGCTACTGCTTAGGCGGACCCCAGGTAGCAGACAGCTACCTAAATATGGCGGCAATTATAACTGTAGCCGTTGCTACAGGAGCACAGGCAATTCACCCTGGTTACGGACTTTTGTCTGAAAATGCAAAGTTTGTATCTTTGTGTGAAAAGTGTAATATAGAATTTATAGGACCAAGTGCGAAAATGATTTCTCTGCTTGGCGATAAGGATACAGCAAGAAAGACAATGCGCAATGCCGGCGTACCTGTTACACCGGGCTGTGATGTTGTGGAATCTCTTGAAAAAGCAAGGGCAGAGGCAGAAAAAATCGGTTTTCCTTTGCTTATTAAGGCACGCTCAGGCGGCGGCGGAAGAGGTATTCGTTTAGTTAATTCTATGGACGAATTTGACAATGCCTTTAATTCAGCATCAAGTGAGGCGGAGGCGGCCTTTGGCGACGGTGCTGTATATATGGAAAAATTCCTTAAGCCTGTTAAGCATATTGAAATGCAGCTGCTTGCCGACAAATACGGCAATGTTATATGCCTTGGCGAGCGTGAATGTTCCGTACAAAGAAAGAACCAAAAGCTTATAGAGGAAAGCCCGTCACCTGCCATTACACCGGATATGCGTAAGGCTATGATGGAGGCGGCTAAAAAGGCTGCTTTGGCTGTAAACTATGTAAATGCAGGTACTGTTGAGTTTTTGCTGGACAAGGATAATAATTTCTACTTTATGGAAATGAATACCCGCTTGCAGGTAGAGCACCCTGTTACCGAAATGGTTACAGGCCTTGACCTGGTACAGTGGCAAATAAGAATTGCAGCAGGTGCAATGCTGACTATAACTCAGGACAGAGTATTTATTCACGGTCACGCTATAGAGTGCCGTATAAATGCTGAAAATCCGGAGGAAAATTTCAGACCGTCCTGCGGCAGAATTTCCAGACTGCATATTCCGGGCGGACCGTCGGTTCGTTTTGATACAGCTATTTATCAAGACTATACTATTCCGCCTTTCTATGACTCAATGATAGGTAAGCTTATTGTTCAGGCAAGAACAAGAGATTACGCTATAAGAAAAATGAAAATGGCTTTAAGTGAGCTGAATATTTTGGGTGTTGACCATAACAGAGACTTGCAGATAGATATACTTTCCGATAAGGAATTTGTAGACGGTACATATACTACTGATTTTATGGAAAACCGTGAAAAAAGAAAGAAAAATATAAAATAACCAAATGCTGTAATTTGGTTTTAACTTACAAGAATATGGCAGACAGGCGGTGTAAATACGCAAGGCTACTGCCGTATTCTTAGTTAGTTGTGTTAAAGCACTGCGTTGCTATGCATAATAGAAATATATTGTGTAGCACATAGCTTTTGCATGCTTTTATTTATTTTGAAAATAACAGTTATATGGGCAGGCATCTTGGCTTGCACAGTATAATTGATTTTATAAAAACAGAATGGATGTTGCTTATGTTTAATGGAGATTTCTTTACATTTTTAAAGCCTAAAAATGAATTGGAAAAAATTCCGGCTGATAAATCAACAGAAGACTCTAAACCGTATATTCCCGACGCACTGTGGGTGAACTGCCCAAAGTGCAAGCGTATGATATTGGCAACGGATTTAGACGATAACAGCAGAGTTTGTACACAGTGTAATCATCATTTCAGAATTACCGCAAGACAGCGTTTGGAAATGATATGCGACAAAGACAGCTTTGTTGAAGCGGACGGCGATATGGTTTCTAAAAACATTATCGGCTTTCCGGACTATAACCGTAAGCTTGCAGCCGCAAAAAACAGAAGCGGCGAAAATGAGTCTGTTATAACCGGTGTTTGCACCATTAACGGCTATAAAACCGTAATTTTTGTTATGGACCCAAGCTTTATGATGGGCTCAATGGGTACGGTAACAGGCGAAAAAATTACCAGAGCTTTTGAATATGCTACAGAAAACAAAATGCCGGTTGTTGCATTTACACTGTCAGGCGGTGCAAGAATGCAGGAGGGTATTTTGTCACTTATGCAAATGGCAAAAACCAGCGGCGCAGTTAAAAGGCACAGCGATGCAGGGCTTTTGTACATTACTGTTCTTACCGACCCTACTACAGGCGGCGTTACAGCCAGCTTTGCAATGGAGGGTGACATTATTCTTTCGGAGCCGGGGGCTTTAATCGGCTTTGCAGGCCCAAGAGTAATAGAGCAGACCATTCGTCAAAAGCTGCCAAAGGACTTCCAAACAGCAGAATTTTTACGGGACAAGGGCTTTGTGGACGCTGTAGTAGACAGACGCAAAATGAAGGATACCCTTGCTAAGCTGCTTTCCCTGCACAACATAGAAAAGGCAGCCGTAGATGAGCAGCCTGCCGAAAAGGAGATTGAAAGTGATGAGAGCATTTGATAAGGTAACGGCGGCCCGCTCTGCCGACAGGCTTACAGCCTCGGACTTTATACAGGCTTTGTTTGGAGACAGCTTCTTTGAGCTGCATGGCGACAGATGCTATGCTGACGACAAGGCTGTAAAAGCAGGCATTGCTACTATAGGAAATATGCCTGTAACGGTTATTGGACTGGATAAGGGCAAAAATACCAAGGAAAGACTTGAAAAGAACTTTGGTTCTGCTCATCCCGAGGGCTACCGAAAGGCACTAAGGCTGATGAAGCAGGCAGAAAAGTTTAGACGCCCTGTGCTGTGCTTTGTGGATACAAGCGGAGCTTTCTGCGGAATCGGTGCCGAGGAAAGAGGACAAGGACAGGCCATAGCAGAAAACCTGATGGAAATGATGACACTTAAAACTCCTGTGCTTTCAATAGTAATAGGTGAAGGCGGAAGTGGCGGTGCTTTGGCATTGGCTGTGGCAAACGAGGTTTGGATGCTTGAAAATGCAGTGTATTCTGTAATATCCGCCGAGGGCTGTGCAAGTATATTGTGGAAAGACCCGGCTAAAACAGCCGATGCTGCCCAGTGCCTAAGGCTTACAGCAAACGACCTGTTTACAATGGATGTTATAGAAAGAATTATAAGAGAACCAAAGTCGGTTGAAAGTCCACTGTTTGACAGCCTGCGCAATCTAATTGCAAACACCTTTGAAAAGTATTTGGCTATGTCTGACGAAGAGCTGCTTAACAACCGTTACGAGCGCTTTAGAAAATACGGCAGAACAACAAAGGTATTTACTTTTGATGAAGACGAAAGCGAAACAGAACAAAAATAATATATTTTTAAAAGTAATTATAATGCCCCACAAAGGCTGCGCTGTAAAAGCAGAGCCTTTGTGGGGCAAAGTTTGTTATGTCAAAATATGATAATGAATGACCACGGATTATAATAACAAAACAAACACCGGTATTATAAATTTGCAAATGCTAAAACTGCTTATAGCTGAAAAGCTGACAACAAAGCAGCTTCGCTCTTTAGGACAGGCAATGTCTATATCTTTATACTTTATGTATAAAAGGAAAAAAGACATAACAAAAAAGCAGGGCATACGCTCTGCTTGTAATGTTTTGCTTGTTAAATTGATTCAACTGCTTAAATTAAGCTGAAGCGTTCAGCTTGCGAGCCAATGAAGACTTGCTTCTGGCAGCTGTATTCTTGTGAAGAATGCCCTTGCTAACTGCAGTGTCAATCTTCTTAACTGCCTGCTTTACTACCTCTGCCTTGTCAGCAGCGTTTGTATCTATAGCAATATAAGCGTTCTTAACGCTTGTTCTAAGAGCAGACTTAAAAGCCTTATTTCTAGCGTTCTTTGTAGCTGTAACCTTTACTCTTTTTTTAGCTGATTTAATGTTTGGCATCTGGTGCCACCTCCTTTGCCCATTCTCATGTGTACAGCCTATTCTAACATTTTGTAAATAAAATTGCAAGAGTTTTTTTGCTTTTTTAAGAATTAAAGTAAAATTTCTTGAAATACTTGTATGTTATAAGGCTAAAATAACAGTCTTTCTAAAAAATTGTAACATAAAGTACCAAAATCCAAAATAGACTATAAGTGGGTTATTTTCTGTTTTTATAATATTTAAAGTAGTATATAGCGCCTGTTATTATAAGCACTACAAGCGAAACGCCACGAATACCCCAGGCAAACACGCCGCCTGTTATGTCAATGCTAGGTGTAAGCTCGTCAATAAGCCACCATATGCCTAATATAACAAAGTATATACCCGGCAGCAGTAAAAAGCGAAATTCCTTTACTGCGTTATAAATAAGGTATACACCTATAATAAAAAACATTGCTACAAATAAATATCCCATATAAACTCCACGCTTAATTTATTTTATTTCTTTTTCTGGATTTTGACTTTTTACCCTTTGTTTTCTTGTCTTTTTTAGGAATACTAAAAAGCAGGCAAATAAGCAAATATCCGCCAAAAACTATTATGCCCACATAGTGCACCCATTGCATTGCATCGTTGCCCGGCCATAGTTCCTTTGCCAAGTAGTTGCCCATAATCCATATGCCCTCAAAAATAAAAAACAGGGCAACAGGTCTAAACAGAAGTGCGTGACGAAATACGGGGGTAAATAAAACTATTGCAATTACCAAACATACTACACCTGCTAAAATGGCTATCCACACGGTACAAACCCCCTTTTAATTATCTATAGGATTAGTATAAATAAAAATTTGTATATAGTCAATAATTTATTGTGACAAAAATTTAACTTCTCTATATGTTATGGGCGGTGTTTGTTGTGCAATAAATTTTGCAGCATAGATTATAGCGGCTATTTTTAAATTTGCAATTAAAAATTCGGTTATTAACAATTAGTTTACAATAGTTTCCTTGACAAATAAGGTAATTGATGGTACATTATAGTTACATTAGCACTCCACCTTTAAGAGTGCTAAAATAAAAATAGGCAAGAGGTGGTACTTATGGAACTGCCTGTAAGAAAAAGTAAAATCTTAAATGCGATTATTAAACAGTATATAGCTACCGGAGAGCCTATGGGTTCAAAAGGGTTGCTGGATTACCTTGATTTTTCTGTTTCTTCTGCTACAGTCCGTAATGAGATGGCCAGCTTGTCAGATATGGGATATTTAGTACAGCCCCATACCTCGGCAGGTCGTGTACCAACGCAAATGGGCTACAGGTATTACCTTGACCATTTAATTGAGCCTATAGAGCTTAGCAGCAGAGAACGCAGAGCTATTGACGATGTTCTTACTGCCGTAGCAGACGACCCTGAGCATATATTGAACAAAGGGGCAGAAATTCTTTCACAGCTTACAGGCTGCGTAGCACTAAGCACTACACCGCCAACCGAAAACACCACGGTAGACCGCATAAGGATAATCCAAATAAGCAGACATACCGCTATGATGATTATGATTACTTCAAAAGGTATGGTAAAGAACAGGCTGTTTAGGTGCGACTACAATGTTACAGACGATGTTTTGCAAGTGTTTGAAAGAGCACTGAACGAAATGCTAAGCGGTGTGCGTTTAAGCTCGGTTACGCCGGCGTTTGTACAAACAGTGGCGGCTACAATGGGAGATGTCCTTATTCTGATGCCTCAAGCGTTGTTGACAATAATGGAGGCTTCAAAAGAAGCGTCCGTAATTAACATTGTTAATTACGGCTTGTCAAATTTGCTGCAAACAGGCGAATTTCAGGTAAGTGAGCTTAAAGGAATATACCGGTTTTTGCAGGATATGCCGGCACAGGAGGAGCTTTTGTTCAGACAAAATAACAGAAGAATTTCCACCTACATCGGTACAGAGTCGAAAAACCCCGACATTCGCTCCACAGGCATTGTGGTTTCAAGGTACGAGGTAGAGGATGAGCCTGCCGGTGCTTTGGCAGTTGTTGGGCCTATAAGAATGAGGTACACAGCGGCTGTTGCTTACGCAAGCTACATTTCACAAATGTGCGGAAAGCTTATTACAGAGCTTTTGGAATAAATCAAAAACATTATTTACTTATATATAAAGGATGGGTGAATGATTTGAAAAAGGAAGAAAATAAAAAAACATCTGGAAAAGAAAAAAAGAAGCAGTCTGAACCGACAGAGGAAGTAAAGACTGACGAGAAAACTGACGAAAAGGCTGAAAATGAGGCAGAGTGCAAAGAAAGCTCCAAAGAAGAGTCAGCACAAAGCAAGCTGGAGGAAGAGCTGAAAGCGAAAAACGACGCCTACCTTCGTTTAGCTGCCGAGTATGAAAACTACCGCAGAAGAACAACGGAGGAAAAAACAAACATTTATGCCGACGCCACTGCAAAGGCAATTAAAGAAATTTTGCCTATAGGCGACAGCATAGAAATGGCGTTAAAGTCCGTTGATAATGTTCCTGAGGAATATAAAAAGGGCTTGGAGCTTATTTGCAATCAGCTGAAAACATCGCTTGAAAAGCTGAATGTTGAAACCTTTGGTGAGGTCGGCGAGGAATTTAACCCTGAGCTTCACAACGCTGTTATGAAGATAGAGGACGATTCTTTGGGCGAAAACACCATAGCGCAGGTTTTCCAAACAGGATATAAAACAGGCGATAAAATTATAAGGCACGCAATGGTTCAGGTTGCTAACTGTGACTAAAACCTTTTGCATATAAATTAAAATAAAAACTATTAGAATACATTTTACTGGAGGAATTAATTATGGCAAAGACAATCGGTATTGACTTAGGTACAACAAATTCATGTGTAGCTGTTATTGAAGGCGGCGAGCCTGTAGTAATTGCAAATGCAGAGGGCGCAAGAACAACTCCGTCTGTAGTAGCTTTTTCAAAAACAGGTGAAAGACTTATCGGTCAGGTAGCTAAAAGACAGGCTGTAACAAACCCTGACAGAACAGTTTCTTCAATCAAAAGAGAAATGGGTACTGACTACAAAGTAAATATAGACGGCAAAAGCTATTCACCACAGGAAATTTCAGCAATGATTCTTTCTAAGCTAAAGGCAGACGCTGAGGCTTATTTGGGCGAAACAGTTACTCAGGCTGTAATTACAGTACCTGCTTACTTTACAGACGCACAGCGTCAGGCTACAAAGGATGCCGGTAAAATTGCCGGACTTGATGTAAAGAGAATTATCAACGAGCCTACAGCTGCGGCTCTTTCATATGGTATTGATAAGGAAACAGACCAAAAGGTAATGGTATATGACCTAGGCGGCGGTACATTCGATGTATCTATCATTGAAATGGGCGACGGCGTTCAAGAGGTACTTGCTACAGCAGGTAACAACCGTTTGGGCGGCGACGACTTTGACCAAAGAGTTATTGACTGGATGGTTTCAAGCTTTAAGGCTGAAACAGGCGTTGACCTAACAAATGATAAGATGGCAATGCAAAGACTAAAGGAAGCAGCAGAAAAAGCTAAGATTGAGCTTTCAGGCGTAACTTCTACAGCAATTAACCTGCCTTACATTACAGCAGACGCTACAGGTCCTAAGCACCTTGACCTTACACTTACAAGAGCAAAGTTCAACGAGCTTACAGCTGACCTTGTAGAAAAGACAATGGGTCCTGTAAGAAGCGCACTAAGCGACAGCGGACTTTCAATAGGCGAAATCAACAAGGTTCTTATGGTTGGTGGTTCTTCAAGAATCCCTGCAGTACAGGAGGCTGTTAAGAAGCTTATCGGCAAAGATCCGTTTAAGGGTATTAACCCGGATGAGTGTGTTGCTATCGGCGCAGCTATTCAAGGCGGCGTACTTGGCGGCGAAGTTGACGGTTTGTTGCTTCTTGATGTTACACCGTTGTCATTGGGTGTTGAAACAATGGGCGGCGTTATGACAAAGGTTATTGACCGTAACACAACAATTCCTACAAAGAAGAGCCAGATTTTCTCAACTGCTGCCGACAACCAAACACAGGTTGAAATCAATGTTCTTCAGGGTGAGCGTGAATTTGCCCGTGACAACAAGCAGCTTGGTTTGTTTGCTTTGACAGGCATTGCACCTGCAATGAGAGGTGTTCCTCAAATTGAAGTTACATTTGATATTGATGCAAACGGTATCGTAAATGTATCTGCTAAAGACCTTGGCACAGGCAAGGAGCAGAAGATTACAATTTCTTCTAACACAAATATGTCTAAGGAAGATATTGAAAAGGCTGTTAAGGATGCAGAGCAGTATGCAGCAGAGGATAAGAAGCGCCGTGAAGAGGTAGACGCTAAGAACGAGGCTGAAAACCTATGCTACCAGGCTGAAAAGCTTGTAAAGGACAGCGGCGACAAGCTAAGCGAAGAGGATAAAAACGCTATAAACACAAAGGTAAGCGCTGCAAAGGCTGCTATAGAGCAGAACAACACAGATGCTATTAAGGCTGCTACAGAGGATATGCAGAAGACAGTTTATGAAATTTCTGCTAAGCTGTACCAGCAGGCTAACCCACAGGGTGCAGGCGCTCCTGATATGGGCAATATGGGCGGCAACCCTACAGACAATCCTCAGCAGAACAACGGCGGCAATGACGGCAATGTGTATGACGCTGACTTTAAGGATGCAGATTAATTTGTAAAAAAAATAATAGATTTTAGCGGAAGTATGTAGTATAATATACCGGTAGCTTTTTGAACGGAACAGGGCAGGAGGGTTATTCTGCCCTGTTTACTGAATTTAAAAGATTTTTACGGTAAGCTATTGCTTACCCTTGGTGTGTCGGCGACTATCGCACAGGACACAAATTTATACTGACAGGAGGCATTAGCTTGGCTGATAAGCGAGATTATTATGAAGTTATGGGACTGCAAAAAGGTGCGTCCGACGACGAAATAAAAAAGGCTTTTAGACAGCTTGCAAAAAAATATCACCCGGACTTAAATCCCGGAGATAAAGAGGCAGAGGCTAAGTTCAAAGAAGTAAACGAAGCATATGAGGTGCTTTCTGATAAAGAAAAAAGAGCAAGATATGACCAGTTTGGACACGCAGGCGTTGACCCTAGCTACGGCGCAGGTGCAGCAGGCGGAAGCCCGTTTGGTCAGGATATAGATTTTGGCGACATATTTAACAGCTTTTTCGGCGGCTTTGGCGGCGGTGGCGGCAGAAGAGCAAACCCTAACGCACCACGAAAGGGCAGTAACATAGAAACAACTATTTTTGTTTCTTTTGAAGAAGCGGCTAAGGGCTGCAAAAAAACTGTTTCATACACAAACTACAGCGTTTGTAACGAGTGCCACGGTTCAGGTGCGGCAAAGGGTACAGCACCAAAGGTTTGCCACGCTTGTAACGGTACAGGACAGGTACAGGTAACACAGCGTACACCTTTTGGCGTTGTAAGAACCTCAAGAGTGTGTGATGCCTGCGGCGGTAAGGGTAAAACTATTGAAACTCCGTGTGCTACATGCCGTGGTACCGGTAAGGTGCGTACAAAGCGTAAGGTAGACATCGACATTCCGGCAGGTATTAACGGTGAGATACTGCAAGTGTCGGGACACGGTAATGCCGGTGACAACAACGGCCCTTACGGTGATTTAAGGGTTAGAGTAGAGGTAAGGCCACACCCTATTTTTGAACGCCGTGGCGATGATGTTTGGTGTGAAATGCCTATTACATTTTCTCAGGCCGCACTTGGCGGCGAGGTTACAGTGCCTACTCTTGACGGCAAGGTATCCTATAATATTCACGAGGGCACACAGCCTAATGATATTTTCAAGCTAAAGGGCAAGGGCGTTACCCACCTGGGCAGCAGCAGACGAGGCGACCAGTATGTAAAGGTTGTTATTGAGGTTCCTAAGCATTTAACGCCTAGACAGAAAGAACTGCTTAAGGAGTTTGACGGTACTGCCACCGAGAAAAATTATGGAAAAAGAAAGGGCTTTTTTGACAAGCTTAAAACAATGTTTGGTGACGATAATAAAAAGTAAGGGTGTGTTACTGTGGAATGGACAGAAGTAAGTATTACAGTTCCTGTTGAAAGAGTTGACGAAGCAGGAGATATTGCACAAATGGTTGTTCCTTACGGAATTTACATTGAAGACTATTCAATGCTTGAGGACGAGGTACAGCAGATTGCTCATATTGACCTTATTGACGAGGATTTGCTTGATAAAGACAGGTCAAAGGGAGTGGTGCATATTTATATAAGCCCGGAGGATAACCCGGTGGAGGCTGTTGCATTCTTAAAGGAACGCTATACACAGGCGGACATTCCTTTTGAAATTAATACTACAGGCTGTCAGGAGCAGGATTGGCTCAATAATTGGAAGCAGTATTTTAACCCTATAGAGGTAGGCGAAAAAATTCTTATTCGCCCTACTTGGCGTGACAAGTACGACCCTAAGGGCAGGGTAGTGCTTAACCTTGACCCGGGCCTTGCTTTTGGTACAGGTACCCACGAAACCACCAGACTTTGTCTGCAGGCTGTTGAAAAGTACACTACACCGGATACAGAAATGCTGGATGTAGGCTGTGGCAGCGGTATTCTGTCAGTTGCGGCATTGCTGTTGGGTGCTAAAAGTGCCGTTGGTGTAGATATAGACGAAATGGCGGTTAAAACAGCAAAAGAGAATGCAGTGCTAAACGGTGTAGAGGATCGCTTTACTGTTTTGGCAGGCAACCTTACCGACAAGGTTGAGGGTAAGTATAATGTTGTTGCGGCTAACATTGTGGCTGACGCAATTATTATGCTGTCTAAGGATATAAAAAATTATATGTATGATGACTCAGTTTATATTATGAGTGGAATAATAGACACAAGAGTAGACGATGTGCTTAATGCAATAGGCGACACCTTTGAAATAAAAGAAAAGCTGTTGGAAAACGGCTGGTGCTGTCTTGTTGCAACGCTAAAGGAACAGAAGTAATCGGAGGAGTATTATGTCAGAATGTTCACATAACTGCGGCAGGTGTTCACAGGAGTGCAGTTCCAGGCAGGAGCCTGAAAGCCAATATGCCCAGCTTAATAAACACAGCTCGGTTAAAAAGGTTATAGGTGTTATAAGCGGTAAAGGCGGCGTTGGAAAGAGTATGGTTACCGCTATGCTTGCCGTGCTGTTTAACAGGCAGGGCTACAGGGTAGCTGTGCTGGACGCCGACATTACAGGACCGTCTATACCAAAAAGCTTTGGTATAACAGAGCGTGCACAGGGCTGTGCAGAGGGAATTATACCGGCTGTAACCTCAACAGGTATTGATATTATCTCTACCAATATGTTTTTGCCAAACGAAACCGAGCCTACAGTATGGAGAGGCCCTGTTATAACAGGTACAGTAAGACAGTTTTGGACTGATGTTATTTGGGAAAACGAGGACTATATGTTTGTTGATATGCCGCCGGGAACAGGTGATGTTGCCCTTACGGTATTTCAGAGCATACCTCTAAGCGGAATTGTTATTGTTACTTCTCCACAGGAGCTTGTGGCAATGATAGTTGAAAAGGCTGTAAAAATGGCGAATATGATGAATATTCCTATTTTAGGCATAGTTGAAAACAACAGCTATTTTATATGTGACCAGTGTGGCAAGAAGCACTACATTTACGGTAAAAGTAAGGTAGACGAAATTGCCAAGGGCTATGGCATACCTGTTTTGGGTAAGCTGCCTATAGAGCCGAAGCTGGCCGAATGTGTTGACAACGGCAACATAGAGGGCTTTGAGGGCGACTGGCTGAATAATGGCGTAGAGCAGATTATTAATTCTACAAAGGATTAATGCACCTTTAAATTATTTTAACAATTTAACAGTTTAATGCGCGAAAACGCTTTACTATTATAAATACTTGTGATAAAATTCAAGCTGTAGGGTTATGTCCTACAGCTTATTTTTAATAAGGGGAAAAAGTAATGAACTCTAAATTAAAAAACAAAAATACAGATATGCTTTTTGAAGCAATTTTACAGCTAAAAAATACCGAGGAATGCTACGACTTTTTTGAAGACCTGTGTACTGTGCCGGAGCTTCGTGCAATGTCACAGCGTTTGGTTGTTGCAAGACGCCTTACTCAAAAAAAGGTGTACAACGCCATTGTGGAGGAAACAGGTGCAAGCACAGCTACCATAAGCAGAGTAAACCGCTCCCTTACCTACGGCTGTGACGGCTACAAAATGGTATTTGAAAGAATGGATAAAAACAACGGGGAAGAAAAGTAATGCTAAGCTACTCATACTTTGCGGATTTTTACGATAATCTTACAAATAATGTTCACTATGAACGCTACGGGGAATATATTTTACAGCTGGCTGAAAAATATAATCACAATATGGGCATTACGCTGGACTTGGCCTGCGGAACAGGCTCTCTTACCCTTTGGCTGAAGAAAAAGGGTGTAGATATATACGGTATAGACGCTTCTGCAGAAATGCTGTCTGTGGCTCAGGAAAAGGCACTGGACAGTGATATAAGCGGTATGCTTTTTTTAAGGCAAAAAATGCAGAATATAGACCTTTACGGCACTATAGATACCTGCATATGCACACTTGACAGTATTAATCATATTACTAATAAGGACGATGTTCAAAAAACCTTTTCAAAGGTGTCGTTTTTTATGAATCCCGAGGCATTGTTTATATTTGATGTTAACACCCTTTATAAGCACCAAAAGGTTTTGGGGAACAACACCTTTGTGTATGACACAAGCAAGGTTTACTGTGTCTGGCAAAATTCACTTTGTAAAGACAACAGAACGGTGGATATTAGTCTTGACTTTTTCCAGCGTGACGGTGACATTTACAGGCGCTATAGCGAGAATTTTATGGAGCGTGCATATACTCATATAGAAATATGCGAAATGCTTGAAAAAGCAGGCTTTAAGCTTTTAGATGTATTTGGCGAAATGTCGTTTGATAAACCCACGGAAACCTCTCAGAGGAATTTTTACATAGCAAAAAAGCTGTAATAAATTTTCTAAAGACTAAGTATAATTATAGAAAAGGAAAATAGCAATGGATAAAATTATTAGATGTATAACAAGTGACGGCAGTATAATGGCAAGTGCTATAACCAGTACAAATATTGTTGCAACGGCACAGCAGGTGCACAGCCTGTCCCCTGTAGCTACAGCCGCACTTGGCAGACTGCTTACAGGTGCGTCACTTATGGGTGCACAGCTAAAACAGCGCCGTGCCGCACTTACCGTAAGAATTAAGGGCGACGGCCCTTTGGGAGTAATGGTTGCTTCTGCTACAAGTGACGGCAATGTCAGGGGTTTTGTTGAAAATCCTAACTGTGAGACCGAGCATTACGAAAACGGACACATTAATGTAGGCAAAGCTGTAGGCAGCAACGGTACCTTGTATGTAGTCCGTGACTATGGCACAGGTGAGCCTTATACAGGCGTTACCGAGCTTGTAAGCGGCGAAATAGCAGAGGATATAACCTCATATTATGCAAACAGTGAGCAAATACCTACAGTGTGTGCTTTGGGCGTGCTGCTAGACAAACAGGACGGTGTTTTGCTGCTTGCAGGTGGAATG
Organism: uncultured Ruminococcus sp.; assembly: GCA_902789345.1. Lineage (GTDB taxonomy): Bacteria > Bacillota > Clostridia > Oscillospirales > Acutalibacteraceae > CAG-964. The sequence continues at coordinate 598 of CADANT010000007.1, read as the reverse complement.
CTTATTCAGCTTTTGCCCGGTGCTACACAGGACATTTGCGACAAGCTGGAGGCAAATATAAAAAAGCTGGATTCGGTTACAACTATGATGGCAAAGGGTATGGCGCCGCTGGATATGTGCAAGGCCGCACTGGAGGGCTTTGAGGTTGAGGTGCTTGACGAAATGCCCGTGCATTACTACTGTACCTGCAGCAGACAAAGGGTTGAGCAGAGCTTTGCCTCTATTCCTGATGACCAGCTGAGAAGTATGGTTAACAGTACAGGAAATGTTGAGGCTGTATGCCATTACTGCAACAAGAAATATTTGTTTACCGCTAAGGAAATAGAGGACTTTATAAAAGCCAGAAAAGAAAGGTCAAAAAACAAATAACGGTCTGTTGAAAAACGCCTGAATAATTATTTTAAAAAAATTAAAAAAAGGTGTTGACTTTTTAAACCGGATAGTGTATTATAATACCTGTCGCTGATGAGGACACGAACAACTCAAGCGAAATTTTCCGGTTGTGGGAGCATAGCTCAGCTGGGAGAGCATCTGCCTTACAAGCAGAGGGTCACAGGTTCGAGCCCTGTTGTTCCCACCAAAATTGGCCCGGTAGTTC
>CADANT010000006.1 GCA_902789345.1 uncultured Ruminococcus sp. | reverse complement strand
ATTGTCGTATTCAGTTCGTTTGTGTTGCCCTCGTTTGCGACAGCTTTGTTATTATATCAAACTGCCGCCCCCTTGTCAACGCTTTTTTTAAAGTTTTTTAATTATTTCTTTAAAATTTTCGAGGGAATCAACAAAGCTGTGATTCCCTCGAAAAGTATTATCAATATAAATTAAATATTTCTGACTGCGTCTTTCATTTCTTTAACATAGTCATAAACATAAGGAACGCACTTCTCGCCGTACTGTGCACATATTTTAACTATAGCACTGCCTACAATTACACCATCGGCGTACTGTGCCATTTCTTTTGCCTGTTGAGGCGTTGAAATACCAAAGCCTATAGCTGTAGGCACATTTGTAACTTCTCGTACAAGCGACGTCATCTCTCCTAAATTAGTGGTAATTTTTTTACGAACACCTGTAACACCCAAAGAAGATACACAGTACACAAAGCCCTGTGCCTCCTTTGCAATAGTCTTTATTCTGTCGTGTGATGTTGGGGCTATAAGAGATATTAGGTCAATACCGTATTTGTCACAAAACGGTGCAACCTCGTTTTTCTCTTCGTAAGGTACATCCGGAATAATAAGGGCATCTACTCCCAGTTCTGCGGCTTTTTTACAGAACTTATCCACGCCGTACACATATACCGGATTTATGTATGTCATAAAGGCTAGAGGAATGTTGCTTTCCTTTCTAACCTCCGCTACCATATCAAAAATTTTATCTGTTGTTGTACCTGCTTTTAAGGCTCTTTCGTCAGCCGCCTGAATTACCAAACCCTCAGCTACAGGGTCGGAGAAAGGTATTCCTATCTCTATAAGGTCAGCTCCTGCTTTTTCCATAGCCAATATTATTTCTTTTGTTACCTCTAGGTTAGGGTCGCCTGCTGTAACAAAAGGTATAAATGCTTTACCGTTTTTAAATGCGTTGGCTGTATTACTCATATATATCCTCTCCTCTGTATCTTGCTATAGCGGCAACATCCTTATCTCCTCTGCCGGAAATGTTTATTACCATAATCTTGTCCTTATCAAGAGTAGGTGCAAGCTTCATTGCATAGGCAACAGCGTGTGCACTTTCAATAGCCGGTATAATGCCCTCAGTCCTTGACAAATACTCAAAGGCATTTACTGCCTCGTCATCTGTAACAGGAACATACTCGGCTCTGCCAATGTCCTTTAAATAAGCGTGTTCAGGACCCACCCCAGGGTAGTCAAGTCCTGCCGAAATTGAGTAAACCGGTGCAATTTGACCGTACTTATCCTGACAGAAATAGGACTTCATACCGTGGAACACACCCTCTGTACCTGTTGCCATTGTTGCTGCTGTGTACGGTGTGTCTGCTCCCTTACCGGCTGCCTCGCAACCGATTAGGCGAACCTGCTTATCCTCGATAAAATTATAAAAAGCTCCCATAGCGTTGCTTCCGCCGCCTACGCACGCCATTACAACATCCGGCAATCTGCCTTCTTTTTCCAGCATTTGTTCTTTTATCTCTTTGCTAATAACACTTTGGAAATCACGCACTATAGTCGGGAATGGGTGTGGGCCCATTACTGAGCCTAAAACATAGTGAGTATCGCTTATACGGTTGCTCCACTCACGCAGTGTTTCGTTTACTGCGTCCTTTAAGGTCATTGTTCCGCTTGTAACAGCTTCAACCTCTGCCCCCAGCAAACGCATACGGTAAACATTAAGAGCCTGTCTTTCTGTATCTTCCCTGCCCATATAAACCTTACATTCCAGGCCCATCAAAGCGGCTACAGTTGCTGTAGCAACGCCGTGCTGACCTGCTCCTGTTTCGGCTATTACTCTTGTTTTGCCCATTTTTTTGGCAAGCAAACACTGACCAAGCACATTGTTAAGCTTATGTGAGCCTGTGTGATTTAGGTCTTCTCTCTTTAAATATATTTTTGCACCGCCCAAATCCTTAGTCATTCTTTCTGCATAATAAAGTCTTGACGGTCTACCTGCATATTCATTTAAAAGCTGTGTAAGCTCCTTTTGAAATTCAGGATCATTTTTATAATGGTTATAAGCCTCCTCCAGCTCTATAACCGCATTCATAAGTGTTTCAGGTATATACTGTCCTCCGTGACAGCCAAACATTCCCTTTGACATTTAGTATGTCCTCCTAACCTTTTCTATAATATTCCTTATCTTTTTTTCGTCCTTAAAGCCATCGGTTTCAACACCGCTGCTTACATCCACACAATAAGGCTGAACCGTCTTAATTGCCGTTTCAACATTTTCAGTATTCAAGCCTCCTGCCAAAAAAAACGGCTTTTTCAATGCAGTAGGTATAAGCTGCCAGTTAAAGCTTTCACCTACGCCGCCATATGCGGATTTTTTGTAGGTGTCAAGCAGCAGGTAGTCACAATTAAGCTTTTCAGCCTGCAAAATCTGTTGTGTGCTTTGAACACGCACCGCCTTTATTACAGGCTTGCCGGTCATACTCTTTACCTTGGATATATAATCATTATCCTCGTCACCGTGCAGCTGTACAACATCTATAATGTTTTGTCTGCAAAGGTCTGCTATAAGCTCCAAAGGCTCATTAACAAACACCCCCACGGCCTTTATACCACTGGTGAGTTCTAGCTTTAATTTTTCTGCCTGCTTAGGCGTAACCCGGCGCTTTGACTTTGAAAACACAAAGCCTACATAGTCCGGCTTACTGCTGTTTACATAGTCAATGTCACATTCCCTGCTTAAGCCGCATATTTTAACCATACTCATTTAACTTCACCGCCGTTTAAAGCCGTAAGCATTTCTTTTTTATTTTCACATCGCATAAAGGTTTCACCGATAAGTACTGCGTCTACATTTGCCTGCTTAAGTGCGGCAATATCCTGCGGAGTTTTTATTCCGCTTTCCGCAACAAAAATAATATCATTTGGTACAAGCTTTCTTAAGCGTGTGCTGTTGTTAATATTCACGGTAAAATTCTTTAGGTTTCTGTTGTTTACACCTATAATTCTTGCACCGGCATCTATAGCGGATTGTACCTCCTGCTCGTCGTGAGCTTCTACTAACGCGGACAGTCCCAAGCTGTCGCAAATTTTTATATATTTTTTTATTGTTTCAGTATCAAGCAAGGCGCAAATAAGCAATACAGCAGACGCCCCCATTACCTTTGCCTGGTAGAGCATATATTCGTCAATAGTAAAGTCTTTGCGGATAATAGGTATATTAACAACCTTGCTTACCTCTTTAACATATTGGTCACTGCCTAAAAAATAATCGGTTTCGGTCAAAACGGATATTGCACTTGCTCCGGCGCTCTGATATTCCTTTGCTATTTCCACATATGGAAAATCCTCGGCTATTATTCCTTTTGATGGGGAAGCTTTTTTTATTTCACAAATATAAGACATCCCCTCCTTTGACAAAGCCTTTTCAAAAGGAAAACCTGTATCTGTATTCAGTGCAAATGCCTGTTTCTTTAGCTGTTCAATGGATATTTCAGCCTTATTTTTTTCAATACGCTTTCTTGTACATTCAGCCAGTGTGTCAAGTATTTTATCGCTCATCAGCACACCTCGTTAGTTACCTTTACAAATTCTTCAAGCTTAGCCTTAGCCTTGCCGCTGTCGATAGTTTGTGCGGCTATTTCAATACCCTTAGATATGCTGTCAGCCTTGCCTGCTATGTAAATTGCAATACCGCTGTTAAGCAGCACTACATCTCTTTTAGCACCCTTTTCACCGTTCAAAATCTTTCTTGCTATTTCCGCATTTTCCTGTGGGTTGCCCCCTACAAGGTCATCTTTCTTGCACAGTGTAAAGCCGTAATCCTCAGGGTTGATTGTAAGCTCGGTAATTACACCGTTCTTAATTTCGCAGGCTGTAGTTTTAGCTACCAATGAAACCTCGTCGATTCCGTCCTGACCGTAAACTACCATACCCTTTTCAACTCCAAGATTTTTTAGAACCTCTGCCATAGGTTTAACCAACTCTTGGCTGTACACGCCCATAAGCTGAATAGTAGCAGAAGCAGGGTTAGCCAAAGGTCCTAAAATATTGAAAATTGTTCTGGCGCCCATTTCTTTTCTAACCGGTGCGGCGTACTTCATTGCACCGTGGTAAACAGGGGCAAACATAAAGCACATACCTGTGTCGGCCAGCACCTTTTCGTTTTGCTGTGCTGTAATATCCAGCTTTACGCCAAGTGCCTCAAACACATCGGCGGCACCGCATTTACTTGACACGCTTCTGTTGCCGTGCTTTGCAGTTGGAACACCTGCCGCAGCAGTTACTATAGAGGATACTGAAGAAATGTTAAAGGTAAAGGCCTCGTCACCGCCTGTACCTACAATTTCAAGAACTTCTGTACTGTGGTTTAGATGTACACCAACCCTACGCATAACCTTTGCACAGGCTGTAATTTCCTCTATGGTTTCCCCTTTCATTCTAAGGGCTGTTAAGAAAGCAGCCATTTGTGCATTGGTTGCCTTACCTGTCATAATTTCTTCCATTACACCCTCGGTTTCGGCAGGCGTTAAATTTTCTTTGTTAATTACCTTGCTAATTGCTTCCTTAATCATTTTACTTTCCAACCTTTCTTATAAAATTTTCCAGCATCTTTCCACCCTGTGGCGTCATAATAGATTCCGGGTGGAATTGCAGTCCGTATATTTCGTAATCTCTGTGTTTAACAGCCATAACCTCGCCGTTTTCAACATCGGTAGATGTTACAATAAGCTCCTCCGGTAAATTAGTTGCCACCAATGAATGATAACGGGCCACCTTAATACTGCTTGGCATATCTCGAAATATTTTACACTTATTATCCACCGTAACTTCGCTTTGCTTTCCGTGCATAAGCTTTACTGCGTGGGTAATTTCAGCGCCAAATACCTCACAAATAGCCTGGTGTCCCAAACAAACACCCAAAATCGGGAACTCACCCTTTAGCTGCCTTACAACCTCTTCACACACACCGGCATTCTTGGGATAACCAGGACCGGGAGAAAGAATAATGTGTGTAGGGTTTAGTCGGCGTATTTCTTCAACTGTAATTTTATCGTTTCTGTAAACCTGTATATCGCTTTCCACACTGCCGGCAACCTGAACCAAATTGTAGGAAAAGCTGTCGTAGTTATCAATAAGTAATATCATAAAATTATCTCCTCTTTCCCTTATGGCAGGTCAGCCTCTGCCGCACCCTGCACTGCGTTCATTACTGCCAAAGCCTTGTTGTAGGTTTCCATATATTCTGAATGTGGTACACTGTCTGCCACTATACCGGCACCTGCCTGAACATAAACCTTGTCATTCTTTTTTACAGCCATTCTTATTGCTATGGCAACATCAAGGTTACCGTTAAAGTCTACATAGCCCAGTGCTCCGCCGTAAATTCCCCTTGGGTACTGCTCCAGCTCCTCTATAATTTCACAAGCCCTTATTTTAGGCGCACCTGAAAGCGTACCTGCCGGCAAAACCGATTCTATGGCATTAAAGGCGTCCATATCATCACGAATGTCACCCTCAACCTCAGAGGCTATGTGCATAATTTTTGAATACTTATTAATCACCTTATAGGCTGTTACCTCTACAGAGTTAATCTTTGCAATTCTGCCAATGTCGTTTCTGCCTAGGTCAACAAGCATATTATGTTCTGCAAGCTCCTTTTGGTCGCTCAGCAGATCCTTTTCAAGCTGTTCGTCCTCTTCCTTTGTTGCTCCCCTTGGTCGTGAGCCGGCAACAGGATATGTGGAAAGTCTGCCGTTTTTAAGCCTTACCAATGTTTCAGGCGAGGTGCTTATAATCTCGCTGTCGTCAAACTTCATATACACCATATACGGTGACGGGTTTGTAATACGCAACACCCTGTAGGCGTCAATAAGATCACCCTTGTACTCACTTTCAAAGCGTCTTGAAACTACACACTGGAAAATATCGCCCTCATAAATATATTCCTTGGTTTTTTCAACCATTTTGCAAAATTCATCCTCGGTCATATTGGATTTGAATTCTACATTTCTGTAAGGGTTAGTAGGCGGCAGTGGCTGATTGTCCGTTATAATAGAAACAATTTTTTCTATATCGTCACAAGCCTTTTTATACTGAAAGTCAACATCGTCTGTCTTCATATTAACTATGACTATCATTTTTTGCGTTAGGTGGTCGTAAACAACTACCTTGTCAAAAAACATAAGGTCAAAGTCATTAAACTGACTTTCTCTCAGCTTTAAAACAGGCTCTGCCACAGCTATCATACTGTAGCCAAAGTAGCCTACAAGTCCTCCGGTAAACGGCGGTATATCCTCGAATTTAGGTGATGTATAATTTTTCAAAAACTCTCTTACTGCGTCAAACGGCTTGTCTGTTGCTATCTCTTTAGCACCCTCGCCCTCAATAACAACCTTGCCGCTTTTATAGTATATTCTGGACTTAGGGTCAAAGCCTACAAAGGAGTATCTGCCCCATTTTTTACCGCCCTCTACACTTTCCAACAGGTAAAATCTGTTTGATATAGCAGAAATTTTTCTAAGCAGTGTAATAGGTGTAGTAGTATCTGCATATATCTCTTTGGTAACGGGTATAATCTTATAACTCTGCGCTAAGCTGTTAATTTCTTCTAAGCTTGGTTTTATCATTTTTAAATACTCCTTTCTAAATTTTGACAATAAAAAAAGCCCTTATCCCTCTACAAAAGGGACAAAAGCTAAACTTCTGCGGTACCACCCAAATTGATGCCAAAAAGCACCCACTCATCACGCACTAACATACGCTCCTTTGTTAACGATAAGGTAACCGTCAACGCCTACTGAATAATTTTCGGGTTGCCCTCACAGGTCCATTCACAAACTTTAGGCAATTTCGCTCACACCAAATGCAAAACTCTCTTCGTACCGTAGGATTTGTTACTACTCCTGCTCACAGGTTTTTAATATCATCATTCGTGGTTATTATATACCTGCTTTTTTTAGTTGTCAATACCCTGAAAGAAAATTTTATTTACATTTTCTTACATTTCTCCTTAAAGTTATTACACATTAGTAAATTGATTTTCGTTTACTTCGTGATATAATAAGCATTATCACAACTGTATAAAATACTAGTATTATGATTTAGGAGTGGTTTGTATGATTATTGATATGCATTCACACATTGGCTGTATTATGAATTTTAAAATGCCAAAGGAAAACTTAATTGAATCTATGAACAAATACGGTATTGACTTTTCTATTTGCTCAAACTGTGAATCGGCGGCATTTGACCACACAGGCAAAACCCTGCCTTATACCGAGCAAAAAACTCAGGAGGAAACCTACGCCGAAAGTATAAGCTTTGCACGAAATAATCCGGGCAAAATTGCCGTTATGCCCTGGGTAAAGCCTCACTACGAAAAGGTTACGCCAAAGCTTGTTGCTATGATTAAAGAAAATCTTGATATTACGGTAGGTATAAAAATCCACCCTGTACACTCATTTATAAATTTCAATTCACCACAGGTAGAGGAATATATAAAACTTGCCGAAAGCTTTAACCTGCCTATTCTTACTCACACAGGGAACTCGTCAGAATCCTGCTGTGCAAGCGTATACGAAATGGCACAAAAGTACCCAAAGGTAAATTTCGTTATGGGACATATGGGACTTGGTACCGACAACACAGAAGCTATAGAGATGATTAAAAAGCAGAAAAACCTCTACGGCGACACTGCCTGGGTACCGATAGAATCTGCGGTACTTGCCATAAAGGAATGTGGTGACGATAAAATAATGTTTGGTACCGACAACACCATAGACGGTGTTGACACCCTAGGCACAAACCCTAAGGGTGAAAGATCGCTGTACCAACAGTATTTTAATGAGCTTAAGGAATTAATAACTCCGGAAGAATACGAAAAGCTGATGTACAAAAACGCACTTAAATTTTTTAAGCTGGAAAAGCTAATTAAGAAAAGCCCTCAATGATACAGTAAACAACAATATAAACAACTTATAAACAATGTTACAGCCTTAGCACCGGTAGCTTTTGCCCATGCTAAGGCTGCTTCTTTTAGTGCCTTATGTTTTTGGTTACGGACAATTTCAGTCCACTCCACGCACTTTCTGCCCATAATTTTTTCCTCACTGAAAGCGCCCGGATTTGCTTTCTCTGACTTAATAAGATATTTAATCTCCGTGCTGCTTCAATAGGAATTTTGTCCGGTTACAAACAACAACACACCCCTGCACCAAGCAAAGCTCGCCTACAGGGGTGTGTAATTTGAAAAATATAATTTTTGTTAATTAGCCCAATATGCTCAACAGTACGCCGGCTGCAACAGCAGAACCGATTACACCTGCAACATTTGGACCCATAGCGTGCATTAACAAGAAGTTTGTAGGGTCTTCAGCCTGACCAACCTTTTGTGATACACGGGCAGCCATAGGTACGGCAGATACACCTGCACTACCGATAAGTGGGTTAACCTTACCCTTAGTAGCAACGCACATTAGCTTACCAAACAATACGCCTGCGGCTGTACCGATACAGAATGCGATCAAGCCCAAAGCGATAATCTTTAGTGTGTCTATCTTTAGGAATACAGAACCTGTAGCTGTAGCACCAACTGTTACACCAAGGAATATTGTAATAATATTCATCAGCTCGTTCTGTGCTGTCTTGAACAGTCTGTCAACAACGCCGCTTTCACGGAACAGGTTACCAAGCATTAGCATACCAACAAGCGGAGCAGCATCCGGCAGGAAGATAGCAACTACAATTACAACAAGAACAGGGAAGATAATCTTCTCAAGCTTTGAAACAGGTCTTAGCTGCTTCATAACAATAGTACGCTCTTTCTTTGTTGTAAGAGCCTTCATAATAGGAGGCTGAATAATAGGAACAAGCGCCATATATGAATAAGCCGCAACGGCTATAGGTCCCAGCAGCTCCGGTGCTAATTTTGATGTTACAAAAATAGCTGTAGGGCCGTCTGCACCGCCTATAATAGCGATAGCACCTGACTGTGCGCCCGAGAAGCCTAAGAATATAGCACCGATAAATGTAATCAAAATACCTATCTGTGCAGCAGCACCCAAGATAAAGCTCTTTGGGTTAGCAATAAGCGGACCAAAGTCTGTCATCGCACCTACGCCCAAGAAAATAAGCGGTGGGTAAATACCAAGCTTAACACCTTGATACAAATAGTAGAACAAACCGCCGTTTGTAGGCACGTTGTAATAATCAACACCTTGCAGCGTGGTTATGGCATAGCTGGCGGATTCGCCGTTATGACTGGCAATATAGTCTGCAACAGGCACCAAATCGGTGGACGGTGCTGACATAATAGCCGGGTATAGGTTTACCAAAAGCATACCAAAGGCTATAGGCAGCAAAAGCATTGGCTCGTACTGCTTTTTAATAGCCAAATAAAGCAAAACAATAGAAACCAAAATCATTATATAGTTTTGCCACGGCAAATAGCATAGACCTGAATTTTTATAAAGGTCTACTATGGACTCTAAAAATCCTTGTAAAATTTCCATAAAAACATTCCTTTCTCCGACAATTTCAGTACATTAAAACGGTCTTGTGTTATCCAAAATTCCTGCTGTACTCCATACCGGACGGGATTGTGGAACCTTTTTAATCGACTTAACCTTTGCACCTTTACCATACACTGCGTCTACCGCAGCAGCAATAACCGCAATAACCTCGTCTGACATACCGTCAGCAGCTGCAGGCACTGCAGCAGGTGGTGTTGTAACAGGCTGAGCACTTGCAGCACTTGCGGCCTTTTCAGCCTCAAGCTCAGCTTCTTTTTTTGCTTTCTTCTCATCTGCTGACTTCTGTATTTTTGAAACGATTGCTCCATAAATCATAATTAGCAGAATAAGCAAAATTAAAACGGCAAACACTACAACAAAACCTGTAATAAGTATGGTTAGTGATATAGTAAGCTTTTCTGACAAATCCATTACCGTCATCTCCTCCTTTAATATAGAATAAAACAACATAAAGCCATTTTATCAATTTAGTTATTATTATAACCCACCTCAAAATTAATTTCAATAATTAATCATATCCATTTTTTGGTTTATTCACAACTTCGTCAAATTACACAAATACAGCTGTAAATTTATAGTTGTTATGTTGTTGATTATAGGATAAAAAAAGCAGAGCACTGTGGTTAAACAATGCTCTGAAAAATATAGAATATATATTATCTTATTAAAGTATAATGCATATTAAGCCGTTACAGCCTTCATTTATAATCCTTTCAATGGTTTCCTTCATTTTATTTCGTGCGTCAACAGGCATACGGTTTAGCTTGTTGTGCAGGCCCTCGTTTACAAGCTCGTGCAATGACTTGCCAAAAATATTTGATTCCCAAATTTTTATAGGATTTTCTTCAAACTCCTTTAACAAGTAAGAAACAAGCTCCTCCGACTGCTGCTCAGAACCTACTATCGGCGTTACCTCTGTAGTAATATTTGTTTTCATCATATGGATAGACGGTGCCGAGGCCCTCAGTCGAATGCCGTATTTTCCGCCCTGTTTTATAATTTCAGGCTCTTCCAGAGAAAGCTCCTCCATAGACGGCATTACAATACCATAGCCTTTTTCGTTTACATCGTCATAAGCTCCCTTAATTTTATCAAAATCACTTTTCAGCCTTGCAAGCTCCATTACACAGTTAAGCATATCGCCCTCATCGGCTATGCTTAGCCCTGTTTTTTCACCTAACACCTTATAGAACAGGCTGTTATCAAGGGAAAGAGCTATTCTTGCAGTACCCTTGCCAAGGTCAATAGACGAAACCTCTGCCCTCTGAATATTCTCACAGCCGTTTGCCGCCTGTGTAATAAGCTGAATTTCCCGTATTTTTCTTACCTTTGCAGCTGTACCCTCTATAGCGGAATATATAGAGCTTTTCAGCCAGTGGTTTTTTTCCAGAGATGTAACCCACTTTGGCATATCTACCTTTATTTCCTTTACAGAAAATTCAAAGAGTATCTGCGCCAATATTTTTTTAATTTCAATTTCGTCAAGCTCTAAGCAGTTTGCCGCTACAACAGGTACATTGTACTTTGAGCCGATTTCCTGGGTAAGCTGTACAGTTTCGGCTGACTGCGGATACATACTGTTAAGCAAAACTATAAAGGGCTTATTAATATCCTTAAGCTCGTTTATAACCCTTTCTTCCGCCTCGGCGTATTCCTCCCTTGGAATATCACTTATACTGCCGTCTGTGGTAATAACCAATCCTATGGTGGAATGGTCGGTAATAACCTTTTTAGTACCTATTTCTGCCGCAAGATTAAACGGAATTTGGTCGTCAAACCACGGAGTTTTTACCATTCTGGGCTGTTCGTCCTCTATATAGCCTATTGCACTGGGAACTATATAGCCAACACAGTCAATGGCCCTTACTCGCAGGCTTGCATTACCCTCCAGGGTAATTTCCACTGCGTCCTCCGGAATAAATTTCGGCTCGGTGGTCATTATTGTCCTTCCGGAGGCCGACTGCGGAAGCTCATCAATGGCACGCTCTCGCCTGCTGTTGTTGTCTATGTTTGGTATAACTATAGTATCCATAAACCTTTTAATAAAGGTTGACTTACCTGTTCTTACCGGACCTACTACTCCTATATAAATATCACCGTTGGTCCTTTGGGCAATGTCCTGGTAAATGTTTCTCTCTTCCATTTTTCAATCCTCCTTACATATTTGGTATAAACAGCATTGTTGCTGTTTTTATTTCGTCCTCTGTAAGCTCGTTCTCAGTCATAACGGCGTCACGGCATACAGCGTATTCCTTTGCAATGTTCCAAACGCTTTCCCCTCTTGAAGCATAGTAAAGGGTAAGGGCAGCCTTGGTATCCTTTTTTCTTGGATGCTCTGTGTCTGCTTCTGCCTGGGTTACAAGCCTTACAAACTGTTTGTTAAGCACCGTAATGTCAAGCTTGGTTTCTATGCGGAAGTCAATAGAATTGGTACCGTTTATTCTGTAACTTATAGACTGCACTACGCCCTCTGCCTCTACTGCGGTATTTTCTTCACTTGGTGCAACGGGGTATGTAAAATCAATAACTCGTTCGGAATAAAACGGCATATTCTCGTTATCCTTTGCAAGAATACACATATTCAGTCTGCCTTTTATAAGTGTATTTTCGTCCTCGTTTACCACAGTAATGCCGCAGTGTTCGCACCACAGGTCAACTATTGACATAATGCTGTCACTGCCGGCCTCTACAGTTGCCTTTGTAATACAGCTTTCGCTGTAGTTTTTAACTATGTTTGTAAGCTGCATTTGGCTGTACACAAGATTTAAATCATAGTCTGTTGAATATGCGTCATCTACAGGCTCTATTTCATTATTACTAAAGCCCAGTGCTGTTGCACCTATTTTAACCTCAAAGCTAACAACGCTGTTGCTGTCGGAATAGTCAGACTTTACCGCCACAGTATGGTTAAGCACCTCTAGGTTTGTTACGCACATACATTTTTCATCTACACCGTCTGCGTCCAAAATTTCACTGAAAGGCATTGTGTAGTCAAAAATTTTTGTTTCTCCCGTGTTAATATCCGCCAGGTACAGCACTCTTATGCTTACATCGCCTTTAACCATAACCTTGTTACTTATTGCCTTGCAGTCGCCCTTAACAATAGTTGCGTCGCTTTTTAGAATTGACTCTATATTTGACGCACCCTGTCCCAAGGTAACATTATCGCTTAAAATAAATTGCTGCTGTCCCATTCCCTCCAGTGTAGAAAGCTTAACAGGCGTGCCCTTAACCTGTACATTTTCATCATCTATGCCTATAGGGAATTCCTTTTCCGTTTTGCAAATTACCTTTGCACATACTGAAAAGGCCCCGTGAATATCAAGGCGGCGTGGGCTAAGTGCACGGCAGTTTATATACTCCGTCTTTACCTTAGCCGACACAATGGCGTTTTGCGGACTTTGCTTCATACTGAACGAGCAGGTAAAGGGCAGGTTATGGTCACTGCACCTTATTGATTTTTTTATTGAATCAATGTACAAAATTTTAATTTCAGCCGTACCGTCAACATCCAGTCTGTCACCGGAAATGCTTTTGGTAAGGATTTTGGGTGTAACTCTGCATTTAAGTATTCTAAGAATGTCGGGACAATAATCCGGCAATGTTAAGTCCAGGTCAACAGGCTGTTCTGTACATCCGTCAAATACTACTTCCTTTATTGAAGCAGATTTTTTTAACAAGCTGTAATCCATAATATTTATCTCTCCTTTTCAAATACCTGTCCTTGTGTTGCGACAGTGTGTTTACACCCTAAGTATATTCAAACTAATATGCGGTTATGACAACATACGGTGCTACAATAAAATTCCTTTTATTAAACGCAAAAAGCGGCAGGTCAGCACAAACCGACCTGCCGCTAAAATGCGGTAAGTATGAAATTTTTAAATTAAATCAGTAAACAAACAGTTCTTCTCTTTTCCTAAAGTAGACAACATTTACAAATATCATAACTACGCTTGTTATAATTGACGGAGCAAGGCTAATATAGTCCAACGGACCGGCTCCAAGCGTAAACATTATAGATATGCTATATAAAAGACCTATTACCAAATTAAGCACATACATCAGTATAAACAAAAACGGGCCTCGTCTTTTAAAGCCTGAAAGCTGAAACCTTGTGAATATTGCATAAGCGGCAAGTGCTATAAGCAGAACGCCGTAAACAACATCAATCATTTTTGCAGTTGGATAGAACATATACAGCGCCTCTACATCACTCATAGTCATATCCTCACCTAAATATACGCTTCCTGTTAGATATGTAACAGCTGTAAATATGTTTATTGCCGCATTTGCAAACAGCATAAAGTAAATTAAAAATTTAAACCACGCCATAGGGTAGCCACTGGCATAACCGGGACCCGGTTTACTGTGTGACCTTTGTGAGGTTACAGTTGGATTATTATTCATATATGCAGGACGCCCTTGTTGATACGGTGAGTGTCCATACGGCGATGTATTCTGTCCATACCGTGACTGTCCGTATGGTGAAGTATTCTGTCCGTACTGTGACTGTCCGTATGGTGAAGTGCTCTGTCCGTACTGCGACTGTCCATACGGTGAGGCGTTCTGTCCATATGTCGACTGTCCGTACCGTGACTGTCCATATGGTGAAGTGCTCTGTCCGTACTGTGACTGTCCGTACTGCGACTGACTATATTGACTATTCGACTGTTGTTCCTGTGCAGCCTGCTGTGAATTTCCTGCTTGCTCTTGAGCTGACTGCTGTGAATACATTGACTGATTCTGGGCCGCCTGCTGTGAGTATCTTGACTGATCTTGTGCCGTCTGTTGTGAATTTCCCGCCTGCTCTTGAGCTGACTGCTGTGAATACATTGACTGATTCTGTGCTGCCTGCTGTGAGTATCTTGACTGATTCTGAGCCGCCTGTTGTGAATACATTGACTGCTCCTGTGTCGGTTGCTGTGAATAGCCCGACTGAACAGCTGCTCCACAATGCGGACAAAAAGCCTTTGTTTCATCACACTGTTTGCCGCAAGATGTACATTGCATAAAATCCCTCTTTCTTTATCCTCAATATCTTTATTATAATGTTTTCTGCATACACATTATACAGTATGCCGTCAACAAGTATTGCATAACTAATTAAATAAAGCGTCTGTCGTGCAGATTTTTTATTATATGTATAAACATTATACAACTCTTTCCAATTAGTATAATATCACAGTGTTTCTTGCAAGTCAACAAAAATGCATTTTTGTGTATCTAATATCTTCTTTATGGTTATGGAAAATACAATAATACCCTGCACAGAAGTTTCCGGTACTGCAATAACCCACGGCTTATTGCAAAAAATTTACCCCTAATATAGAAAAATGGCGTTTGCCATTAAAATACGCAAACGCCATTTAAACCTACAGGTTTGTGGTATATAAAAACTAATTTTAATCCTGTGTTTCTTCTTTTTCCTTAACAGTTACAGCAATACCCAAATCATCAAGCTGCTGCTTTTCTATAGAGCTTGGCGCATTTGTCATAGGCTCTGACGCATTCTGTACCTTCGGAAAAGCTACAACATCTCTTAGTGTAGGTGCTTTAATCATTTGCATTACAAGTCTGTCAAGACCTATGCCCATACCACCATGAGGCGGTGCACCGTACTTAAAGGCGTCGGTTAAGAAACCAAACTTTTTGTAAGCCTCTTCGTCACTTAAACCAAGCAGGCTAAACATTCTCTTTTGCAGGTCAGGATTAGTAATACGAATAGAACCTGAAGACAGCTCAATGCCGTTAAGAACCATATCGTAGGCTTTAGCATAAACCTTGCCCTTATCCTCCTCAAGAGTATCCATACACTCATCGGTAGGTGATGTAAATGGATGGTGCATAGCAACCCAAGTATCACTTTCCTTGTCATACTCAAAGAACGGGAAGTCGACTACCCACAGGAAGTTATAACCGTCTTTAATAATATTCAGCTTGTTGGCAACCTCACATCTTAATGCGCCCAATGTGGTAAGAACAGTGTTATTTTCAGTGTCTGCCACAATCATAACAACATCGCCCTTTTCGGCACCTGCGGCAGTTAATATTGCCTGCATTTCTTCGTCAGTCATAAACTTTGCAAAGCTTGATGCAATGCCGTCATCTGTCATTCTTATCCAAGCAAGGCCCTTTGCGCCTATACCGCGCACATATTCGGTAAGCTTGTCAATCTCCTTACGAGAGTAGGTTTTTACTGCATTTTTTGCTGTAATACCTCTTACACTGCCGCCGCCCTCTATAGCATTTTTAAAAACGCCAAAGCCGCAGTTCCTTACAGCCTCTGTAAGGTCAAACAGCTCCATTTCAAAGCGTGTATCAGGCTTATCAGAACCAAAGCGCTCCATAACCTGGTTGTAAGTATAGCGTGGGAACGGTGTAGGAATATCAATATCAAGGGTATCCTTAAATACTCTTTTTATGTAGCCTTCGCCAATAGCCAAAACATCCTCCATATCCACAAAGGACATTTCAAGGTCAATCTGTGTAAACTCCGGCTGACGGTCGGCACGCAAATCCTCATCTCTAAAGCATCTTGCAATCTGCATATATCTGTCAAAGCCTGCAACCATACACAGCTGCTTATAAATTTGCGGTGACTGCGGCAAAGCGTAAAAACTGCCCTTGTGTATTCTTGACGGCACCAAGAAATCTCTTGCACCCTCAGGAGTGGACTTAATAAGCATAGGTGTTTCAATTTCAATAAAGCCCTGCTCATCAAAATAGTCACGGGTTACCTTTGCTATTTTATGTCTTAGCATAATGTTCTGCTGTAGGTCAGGACGGCGCAAATCAAGATAACGGTATTTTAATCTTGTAAGCTCACCTGTTGTTGAGTTTGGAACAATCTCAAACGGAGGTGTTTCGCTTTCTCCTAAAATTCTAAGCTCCTCAACAGCAATTTCAACATCACCTGTTGCAATTTTATTTGTTTTGGCACTTCTCTCTCTTACTGTACCTACTACACCTAAAACATATTCGCTTTTTACAGAAGCCGCTTTATCAAAAACAGCCTTGTCTGTTGTATCGTCAAGTGCAAGCTGTAAAATACCTGTACGGTCTCTAAGGTCAATAAAAATAAGCTGACCTAAATTACGCTGGCGCTGTACCCAGCCGAAAACAGTAACCTTTTTGCCGCAGTCCTCTATTCTTAGGCTGCCGCAATAGTTAGTTCTTTTTAAGCCTGTCATAAATTCAGCCATTGGAATTACCTCTTTTTACTTTAATTTGTTATATTTATTTACTGAATATCTTCAATATTCGCCGTACCTGAAATCTGGTACTCTGTATAGTGGTGGAAAAAGGCGTTAATAAACTGCTCGTCCAACGGTACTTCGGTTTTCTCGCCTGTTTCCATATTTTTCAGTATGGCTTTATTCTCGTTAATTTCGTTTTCGCCTATTACCATACTGAATTTTGCACCAATTTTATCGGCATACTTCATTTGCGCACGCAGGCTTCTGCCTACAATGTCACATTCTGCTATAAGTGAGGTTTCACGAACCTCCTTAACAAGTGTAAAGGCCTTTTTCTGTGCCTCCTCGCCTAAGCCGGCAATATAAATATCACAGCTAGGCGGTAAAGGAATTTCTATGCCCTGCTCTGCCATAAGTGCCAGCAAGCGCTCCATTCCCAAGCCAAAGCCCAGTGACGGTGTGTGCTGACCGCCCATCTCTTCAATAAGTCCGTCATATCTTCCGCCGCCGCAAACTGTGCCCTGTGAGCCAAGCTTTGTAGTAACAAACTCAAAAACAGTTTTTGTATAATAGTCAAGTCCACGAACAATTTTAGGGTTTACAATATACGGAATTTCAGCCGCGTCTAAATATGCCTTAACCTGCTGAAAATGATCTTTGCAGTCATCACACAAATAATCCAAAACAACAGGTGCGTCTTTTGCAATTTCTGAACATACAGGGCTTTTACAGTCCAGTATTCTCATTGGATTTTTCTCTAAACGGGACAAGCAGGTATCACACAGCTTATCCTTATAGCTTTCAAAATATTTTTTCAAAGCCTTGTGGTATTCTGCACGGCAGGTTGGACAACCTATAGAGTTAAGCTCCAGCTGCAGATCCGTAACGCCCAAGCGGTCAAACAATGTGGTAGCCAAGCTTATTATTTCGGCGTCTGACGCCGGACTTGACGCACCGTAAAGCTCTACGCCAAACTGGTGGAACTCTCTGTAACGGTTTGCCTGCTTCTTTTCATACCTGTAGCAGGAATCAAAGTAATATGTCTTAATAGGCAAGCCGTCATTATATACAGCGTGCTCAAGCACCGCACGGGCTGCACCGGCTGTACCCTCCGGGCGCAGTGAAAGAGATGTGCCTCCCTTTGTATTGAATGTGTACATTTCCTTTTGTACAACATCGGTAGTATCGCCAACGCCTCTCTGGAAAAGCTCTGTATGCTCAAAAACAGGCGTTCTTATTTCCTTGAAGCCGTAAGCTGCTGCTTCACTTCGCATAATATCTTCAATAAGCTGCCACTTGTAGCTATCCTTTGGCAGCACATCTTCTGCACCATATACCCTTTTTGTTATAAGCGACATATAAAGACCTCCGTTTTTATTTTTACACAGCCGCCGCACTATGGTTTGAACCCTTACGCAACAGCCGTAATATTTATGTACAATTAAAAATAGGGGCAGAGCGCAGTCTACCCCTACCGATATTTTATTTTACTATATTATTGCAAAAGTTACAAGACGCTTAGTCTACTTATTTTACAATATTTCTCCAGTCAAGGTCGCCGCGCTCCAAACCGTGGATAAGCATTTCGGCTGTTGCAATGTTTGTAGCAACAGGAATATTGTGCATATCGCAAAGTCTTAGCAGGTTCATATCGTTTGGCTCCAAAGGCTTTGGATTAAGAGGATCTCTGAAAAACAGAAGCATATCAATTTCATTGTATGCAATTTGTGCGGCTATCTGTTGGTCGCCGCCCTGTGAACCACTTAAAAATCTTTGAATTTCCAAACCGGTAGCCTCTGCAACCAGCTTACCGGTAGTACCTGTGGCACATATTGAATATCTGCTTAAAATACCGCAGTAGGCTATGCAAAACTGCACCATTAATTCTTTCTTTTCGTCATGAGCAATTAAGGCTATTTTCATCATTATCCTTCTTTCTTAGGTGAAATTAAATATATTCTCATCAGCAAATAAGCAGCGGCACATTTTCGCCGTCTATCCTTGCCGCAATTCTGTCTATTGCCGCAAGGGCTGAACATTTTTTCTTGTAGGCAAGCCCCTTTTGTATAGAAGCAACTACCTGTCTGTTTTCTGTAATTATTCCTATTAGCTGAATACCCGACTCATCAATAATGCTGTCTAAATCCGGGTAAAAAGCAAGCTCCCTAAACATAGTTACAGAAAACCTGTTAATAATAAGCCGTATGTTGGTTTTACCTATTTCGGTAAGCTTTTTTCTTACATTTACACAGCCTCTTAAACTTGTAGGCTCGGTGTTTGCTATAACTAAGCACAAATCGGCCGGAAGCACGGCAGTGTCAAAGCCCTTTCCCACGCCTGCGGGAGAATCTATAATAATATAGTCGTAACGGCTGCGTACATTATCCGTAAACTGCTTTAATATAAGCGGGCTAAGCTCGTCCTCGGCATTTTGCGGTGCCGGTATAAGGCTTAAACCGTCAATATGACCGCACGGGTAAATAATCTGTTCTGCTGTGCAGTTACCGCACACGGCATCTGCAATATCAAAAACAAGGCTCTTGCTTATGCCCATCATAATATCCAGCCCACGCATACCGGAATCACAGTCAATAAGCAATACCTTATGCCCACGCTTAACAAGCGCCATGCCCAAGGTAACGCACACTGTGGATTTACCCGTACCGCCTTTGCCGGACGCAACAGAAATTATCTTACCCATAAACTTGCCTTTCTTATAAATTCTTCTGTCCTTTCAGGCAGAAAGCCAACAGCAAACGGTTAAAGCTTGCCCTAAATACTGTCTTGTTACTATTTTAACAGGAATTTCCCTATAAGTCAAATAATTTATAAAACTTTTTTGAGTAAATTGCACATTTTTATTTACTAAATTTACTGCGCTTTATTTTAAAGTGACATTGGTACAATTACCGTTCTGAATAATTCAACAAACAACCGCCCATCATTAAGAATATAAAGAACAGTTTTTATAAAATCATTGCCCACTATTCCATATTAATCCACAATTAAAAACCGTCAATATAGCATAAATTGTGAATATGATAAAAAATGTCAAACGGCGTTGCTTTTAGGAAGATATGTGATACAATATAAGCTGGTTTATATTGTAGTATTTTAAGGAGGAAAAATATTTGAACAGATTAAAGGTAAAAGCCAATACTGCATTTAACTATGTTTTCGCCTTACTATTTGGCATTATTACTGTACTTGTGGTTGTTGTGCTTTTCAAAAACATATTTGTTATTTTATTTGCCCTGGCCGCACTGTTTGTATTTACTGCGGCAGGAACATATATTTACACCAACAAAAAAACGCCTACCGCCAAGCAAGCTGACATAGCCTGCGGTATAATTTTGGCCGTTATGTTTATTCTTCAGCTTATATCCGGCTGGTGTTTAATGAGTAAACCGATAACCGACTGGGGTACTGTAGACCACATGGCCCACAACTTTGCAACAGACGGCAATTTTGACGATATGTACAGAGGTCTTAAACCTGCCAGCAGAGGCTATATGGCACGGTATCCAAACAATAACGGCATACTTATTTTGCTGTCACTTTACTATCGTGCTATATACTTAATAATGGGCGATGTACCTAATTATGCACCGATTCTGCTAAACACTGTATTCATTGCAGTTGCTGTATTATTTACATTTTTAACGGCAAGAAAGATTTTTAAACCATATGGCGTAATAATGACTGTTGTGTTCTGCTTCCTGTTTATGCCGTATTACACTTATACAGCCTATTATTACAGCGATTCTTTAAGCATACCGTTTACGGCAATGTCTGTATACTTCATTGTACTAAGCGCCAAGCTGCCAAAAGAAAAGCTTGTGCAAAGGCTTATTTACCTTGCCCTGTCTGCATTGTTCATTTCGGTTGGCTATACACTAAAGGGCAGTCTGCTAGTTATTTTGGTTGGCGCCGTAGTATATTTAGTGCTGTACAACAAGCTAAAGCAAGCGCTGATAGGTGTTTTGTGCCTTGTAGTTGCATTTGCAGTTTTCAACACCGGCATAAAAACATTTATTAATTCATTTGAATTTACTACAGAAGAGGAGCTTTACGAGGAACAGTTCCCTATTAACCATTGGATAATGATGGGGCTTTACGGTGACGGCGGCTTCCATCAAGAGGACGCTGTATATACAGACAACGCAGGAAACTATGACCAGAAAAAAGCGGCTGACAATAAAATGATTGTTCAGCGACTTAAAGATATGGGACTTCCGGGTATGGCAAAGCATATGTGTAAGAAGCTTGCGTTCACCTGGCGTGACGGTATATACTGGATTGACCACCACTTAAATTCAAAGGACGCTAACGGAAATCAGATAGCAGACAGAAACCCACTGTTTGAATTTGTACTGCGTGACGGCGATTACTACAATATTTTTTATGTGTACAGCAATGGCTTCCACTTAGCTATGATTATACTAATGGCGGTTTCGGCAATATACGGTGCAAAACGCAAGCGGATTACCTCTATGACGCTAATAAGAGGCATTGTATTTGGAGCGGCACTATTCTTTATGGTATGGGAAACACGCTCAAGATATCTGTTTAACTTTACACCACTGTTTATTTTAACGGCTGTAGCAGGATTAAATTCAGTGGTTTTAAGAATACAGGTGTACAAACGCAATAAGCGCAAAAAAATTTCCGCGAAGCAAAAGGAAAAATCAACTGCGGCAGCTAAAGAAAGCTAAAAAAGTCTAAAAAGTCTAAAAAGTTAAGATTTTTACTTCTGCAACTGTCAGCTGTAAATCTTAATAAACATCACAAAACTAAGGGTACAGATTGCAACTGTACCCTTTATTTTTTTATAAAGTGTGCATTTTACAGAATACAGTTTATGGTAATATGTCATTGTTCGAACAAAACAGTAAAAATAAATTAACTCTCCCCCGAACCTTAACCGTGGGGAGTAAAAAATAAAAAAGAGGTTTTAACAATGAGCGACAGATATTCTTTAAACAAAAATCTTGCACAAATGCTAAAGGGCGGCGTAATTATGGATGTTACCACCCCTGAACAGGCTAAAATCGCCGAAGAGGCAGGCGCTTGTGCTGTAATGGCACTTGAGAGAATTCCGGCTGACATTCGTGCGGCAGGCGGCGTATCAAGAATGAGCGACCCTAAAATGATTAAAGGCATACAGGAGGCTGTTTCTATTCCTGTTATGGCTAAGTGCAGAATCGGTCACATTGCAGAAGCACAAATTTTGCAGGCTATTGAAATTGACTACATAGACGAAAGCGAAGTTCTTTCCCCTGCTGATGATTTGTACCATGTAGATAAAACAAAGTTTGATGTTCCGTTTGTTTGTGGCGCAAGAGATTTAGGCGAGGCACTAAGAAGAATTGCAGAGGGCGCTTCAATGATAAGAACAAAGGGCGAGCCGGGTACAGGCGATGTTGTACAGGCTGTTCGTCATATGAGAAAGATTAACGCCGAAATGCGCAGAGTTCAGTCATTGCGTGACGATGAGCTTTACGAGGCAGCAAAGGAATACAGAGTACCTGTAGAGCTGATTAAGTATGTTCACGAAAACGGCAAGCTGCCTGTAGTAAACTTTGCTGCCGGCGGTGTAGCTACACCTGCCGATGCAGCCCTGATGATGCAGTTAGGTGCAGAGGGTGTATTTGTAGGCTCCGGTATATTTAAGTCCGGCGACCCTAAGAAGAGAGCCGCAGCTATTGTTAAGGCTGTAACCAATTACAATGACCCTAAGGTACTTGCTGAGCTTTCAGAGGACTTAGGCGAAGCAATGGTTGGCATTAACGAAAGCGAAATCAAAATTATTATGGAGGAGCGTGGACAGTAAGCCTGTCTGCACCGCCTCATAAAGGAGCTTTACAATGAAAATAGGTGTACTGGCACTGCAAGGAGCTTTTGAGGAGCATATAAAAATGCTTTCACAGCTAAATGCAGAAAGCATAGAGCTAAGACAGCTAAAAGACCTACAGCAAGACCTAGACGGTATAATTATTCCCGGCGGCGAAAGCACTGTTATAAGCAAACTGCTTGACGACCTTAATATGAGGGAAGCACTGCTGAATAAAATAAACAATGAAAAACTTCCTGTTTTCGGTACCTGTGCAGGACTTATAATGATGTCACAAAACACAGAAGACCCAAAGGCCGTTCCACTGGGCTTAATGGAATGTACTGCTAAGCGCAACGCCTACGGCAGACAGTTAGGCAGCTTCAGCACTACAGCCGAGTTTGACGGCATTGGCGGTATTCCTATGGTGTTTATTCGTGCCCCATACATTAAAGAAGCGTCTAAAAATGTTGATATACTGTCAACTGTTGACGGCAAAATTGTAGCGGCAAGGCAGGGCAGATTTTTGGCTACTGCATTCCATCCGGAATTAACCGACAATACCTGTGTGCATAAGTATTTTCTTGATATGATTACAGAGAGTAAGTAACAGTGCACAAACAATAAAATCTTTTAATACACTGAAAATAAATTTATACCGACCACAAAACGGGCTACAACCTGTTTTTGTGGTCGGTATTTTTTAGGCTTATTTTTTATAGGCCTTTATTTTTTGTAAATATTTTTCCGCTGAAAACACACAGTTTGCCCCGTCTGCTACAGCTGTAATAACCTGTTTTACAGGCTTTGTCCGTACATCACCTGCAACAAATATACCCTTGGCAGAGGTCTCCCCTGTTTCGTCCGCTAAAACATACCCGTTACTGTCACACTGTACAAGCTCTTTTAAAAGCTGTGAATTTGGGCTGGTGCCAACAGCCACAAACACACCGCTTACACTCAAGGTTTTATTACCGCTGGTGCATTTTAAAGCAACCCCTGTTACCCTGCTGTCACCTATAATTTCTGTTAGTGACGCATTCAGCATAAGCTGTACATTGTTTAAATCGGCTAATTGCTGTTGCAGGCTGTGGCTTGCTCTAAGAGAACTACCTCTATGCACCAGAATTACCTTTTCTGCTATTTTAGAAAGCAATACGGCATCTCCGGCGGCAGTGTCACCGCCCCCTACAACAACAACTGTTTTTCCCCTGCAAAATGCGCCGTCGCATACAGCACAGTATGACACGCCCTTGCCTGTAAGCTCCTGTTCCCCTTTAATTTCAAGCTTTTTTCTGTTAGCGCCAAGGGCAAAAATGATTGTTTTTGTTTCTATTTTCTCTCCGTCTGCAAGCCATACAATGTAATAACCTGTGCCAGCTCTTATTTTTACTGCCTCACCTGTTACAAACTCCACTCCTACCTTTGCGGCGTGGTTTCTAAACTTTAGCGCCAGTGCATATCCGTTTTCACCTAAAAGACCTAAGTAGTTATCTACACGGTCGCTTTCGGCTATCTGCCCTGCACCTACAGGCGATTTTTCTATTAGAACACTGTCAAGCATAGCCCTTTTTGCATACACCGCCGCACTTAGTCCGGCAGGGCCGCCGCCGACAATTACAACATCTCTCATATTAATTAAAATGCCCCCTTAATAACAACCAATCATAAAATCAGTTATACAACATAAAAAATTCAGCTTAAATATTTCGTACAATCTTTAAACTATACTTAGTATTGGTAATTATTAGTTTGGCTCTTTAAACAAAATATATAGCTGTAAAAAAACGGCAGCTCTGTAAATTGAGCCGCCGTTACGCTTACATAATTAACATTAAAATGTGTTAATTTTTTATTATTCACCAAAAAGCTGTGTAGAATAATATCTGTCACCGCTGTCAGGCAGAAGTGCAACAATAGTCTTGCCGCTGTTTTCCGGTCTTTCTGCAAGCTCCAAAGCCGCCTTTAGTGCCGCACCTGATGATATACCTACAAGCACACCTTCTGTTTTAGCAATTTGCTTTGAAACCTCAAAAGCATCTTCATTGCTTACTGGAATAACCTCGTCATAAATGCTTGTGTCAAGTGTTTCCGGTACAAAGCCTGCTCCTATACCCTGTATTTTGTGAGGGCCTGCCTTGCCCTCTGAAAGTACAGGTGAAGTTTTTGGCTCTACTGCAACAATTTTAACATTAGGATTCTGTGACTTCAGATATTCACCTACACCTGTAACTGTACCGCCAGTACCTACGCCGGCTACAAAAATGTCTACATTTCCGTCTGTATCGTTCCAAATTTCAGGGCCTGTAGTTGCACGGTGCATTGCAGGGTTTGCAGGGTTAGAGAACTGACCAGGGATATAGCTGTTTGGTATTTCCTTTGCAAGCTCTTCTGACTTTTCAATAGCACCCTTCATGCCCTTTGCTCCGTCTGTAAGAACAATTTCGGCACCATATGCCTTTAGAATATTTCTGCGCTCAACGCTCATTGTTTCAGGCATTGTAAGAATAACACGGTAGCCCTTAGCTGCTGCTATAGCGGCCAAGCCGATACCTGTGTTACCGGAAGTAGGTTCTATAATAACAGAATCAGACTTTAGAAGTCCCTTATTTTCAGCGTCCTCTATCATAGCCTTAGCTATTCTGTCTTTTACACTGCCTGCCGGGTTAAAATACTCAAGCTTTAGAAGAATTGTTGCCTTTAGGTTATTTGCCTTTTCAATGTTTACAGCCTCAACCAAAGGTGTGTTGCCGATTAGTCCTATTGTGCCTTTATAAATGTTTGCCATTGTGTGTTCCTCCTATAAATTAATTAATTTTTAATACTTACTTTATCGGTATGTTTACTATACTCATATTATAACAGATAATTCCCCAATGTCAACAATAAAACCTATAAATTATATAGGAATTAGGTGTTTTGTATGTTTGTATAAATTCACTAGCGTATTCAAGCTATTTACTGTGCATATTTTCTTATAAATAGTTTTTATATTTTAATCACACAAAATTTATTTTTACATTATAAAATATAACAGTCTTAACATTAGTAACCATTAAATTAATATTGACAGTTTTTTATATTAGCTGTAAAATTATACGGTGGTATAGTTATATATATCACAATTATTTTGCAATGAGAGGTGAATAGAATGGACGCAGGAAGTAGTAACAGCACAGCTCCCGGGCCTTTATTATGTTTGATTGCAAACGCTTTTTGCGTTTATTTTTAATCACATCAATATAAAACCCTATGCTGTGTTTACTGTACTTCTAATATTAGGCCTAAATAGGCGGTTGGCTTTTTGTGTAAGCTTTCAACGGTAATTTTGCTTTGCATTAAAGATTGACTGTTAATTTATGCCTAGCCCAAGACCTAACAAATAAAATTAGGAGGATGTGAACATGGAACAGAACTACCTAATGACTATGGGCAAAACCATAGAGTCATTACTGGACCAAAAAAAGTATGTCACTATTCGTGATGTACTT
Organism: uncultured Ruminococcus sp.; assembly: GCA_902789345.1. Classification (GTDB taxonomy): domain Bacteria; phylum Bacillota; class Clostridia; order Oscillospirales; family Acutalibacteraceae; genus CAG-964. The sequence goes on along the minus strand of CADANT010000006.1, from coordinate 20,616 downwards.
ACCACTATGCAGGCAATTGACATAGCGGCGTTATTTGACGATATAGACCAGGACAGGCTTCCACTGTTGTACAGACTGTTACCAAAGGAGCTGGCGGCTGAAACCTTTGTGGAAATGGACGAGGACGCACAAACCATGCTTATCCACGGCTTTAGCGACACCGAGCTTAAAGAGGTTGTAGACGAGCTTTATGTGGACGATATGGTAGACCTGGTAGAGGAAATGCCGGCAAATGTAGTTAAAAGAATTTTAAGATCTGCCGACAATGAAACAAGAAAAGCAATTAATGAAATTTTAAAATATCCTGACGACAGTGCAGGAAGCATAATGACAACAGAATATGTTTCACTGCGCCCTGCTATGACAGTAGGCGATGCTATAAAGCGTATTCGCCGTACAGGTGTAGACAAAGAAACCATTTATACAGGCTATGTAACCACGCCAAACCGTACTTTGGTAGGTATGCTTTCACTGCGTACCTTACTGCTAAGCGACGATGATGATGTAGTACAGGACATAATGGAAACAAATGTTATAGCCGTAAACACCCTAGACGACAAAGAAGAGGTTGCAAATCAATTTAAAAAATATGATTTTCTTACAATTCCTGTAGTAGACAAGGAATTTAGGCTGGTAGGAATTGTTACCGTAGACGACGCTATTGATGTTATGGAGGACGAGGTAACGGAAGATATGGAAATGATGGCTGCTATTACGCCTACCGACAAGCCTTACCTTAAAACCGGTGTATTTGAAACCTGGAAAAAGCGTATTCCCTGGCTGCTGCTGCTTATGATTTCCGCAACCTTTACAGGAATGATTATTACAAGCTTTGAAGACGCCCTTGCTGCTCAGGTAACACTGACTGCATTTATACCTATGCTTATGGATACCGGCGGTAACTCAGGAAGCCAAGCCTCTGTAACCGTTATAAGAGGTTTATCTTTGGGAGAAATAGAGTTTGTAGATATATTTAAGGTAATGTGGAAAGAAATACGAGTAGCCCTAATGTGCGGTGTTACCCTTGCAATTGCCAATTTTGCAAAGCTTATGCTGTTTGACCAAGTAGGACTCTGGGTATCACTTGTAGTTTGCCTAACACTAATTGTTACAGTATTTTTTGCAAAGATTATAGGTTGTGTACTGCCAATGCTTGCTAAAAAGGTTGGCTTTGACCCTGCTGTAATGGCTAGTCCGTTCATTACAACAGCTGTAGATGCAATATCCCTGATAGTTTATTTCCAAATAGCAACCCTGCTGTTGGGAATTTAAGCCTTAGAATTCATAATATAAAATTAAGAATACAAAAATTAAGAACACAATAAAATGCCTCGGCACAGTGTACCATAACAATAACGGTATGCTGTGCCGAGGCTTTGTTTTGTAAGCTATTATTAATCTTTTCTGTGTAGTGTTATACTATTTAATTAAGTGTCTGCCATATGTCCGTAAAGCCTACACCGAAAAATGTACCTAAGGTTAAGCATACGGAATCGGGGTAGTTTATAAAGTTAAGCGCCACTGCCGTACCGTCGTGCACAAGCGTAACCTTTATAGGCCTTTTAAGCACGCCGGATAGCTCCTCGCTAAGATATTCTCCGTAATTTTTATATAAAACCGAAAGCTTAGAGTAACCGCCTCTTTTAGTATCAAGCACTCCGTTGTGGGTGTAGCTTGCTATGCTTATAACAATTTCGTTGCCTACACTGCCCATACTCTCTGCTTTTTTATATGCGTCGGTTATTGCCGACATTATGTACCTGTGCAAAAGCTTTGCCTGCTTTTCCTTTTCGGCCTCGTCCGGAATATTCCACTGCATATATTTTGAACGCATTAGCGGCAGGTTTTTTACCGAAACCACCTCACCGTTTTGCCGGGTAACTATACTGCGTTTCATATTTGTTTGGCCGAAATCCATTAAAACATTTACACCGTTTGGTTCTTTTAAAAGCTTTGTACAGCCCATAACGCCAATATAAGTCGCATTTTCAAAGGCCTTTATTTCATAAGCCGTACTGCCGTTTATTTGGCACACCTGTTTTGTGCGTTCTATAAGCTGTGCACCAAACTTTCCGTGGGTAAGTCCCCCTACAATAAAAATTGTTTTTAAATTTTGCCAATACTGCCAATGTTCCTCTTTCCAGTCCGGTCTTGCACTGCGGTTTTTAGGCAATGCCGTTTTCAGAGTTAGAAGTATCAACCCCAGCCTTGAGCCGAAATCGTTTGCAATATTAAGTGCGGCCTGTTTAACCTGTGGGTCTGTACTGTCGGCAGAATTCATAAGAATAAAGGGCAGTTCACCCTCTGGCACTTCGGGCGAAACCTTTAGCAGCTGCCTGTCCTTCAGCGCCCTTTTGGTAATGGCGGCTGTAGAAAAAATCTCCGACACTGCTTTACCCTCAATTTCATCGGCAATTCCCTTAACAGGTACCTGTGCAATAATTAATTTATTTATAGAGCAGTTGCTGTCAATGTAGCCTATGCCCTGCTCTGTATATTTCATAAAGGGATTGTTGCTCATAATAATTACCTCTCGTCAAAAGTAACTTTTTACGGCATTATTGTAACATATATTTTCAGAAAAATAAAGAATCCAAATTTTACACGGTAATTAGCTAAAGCACAACACATAGAATCGGCAATTTTCCGCAAAAGGTTGACCATACTGCCTTTTTATTATAAACTTGTAATGTTAATTATACAAAGGGAGGCTTTAAGTTGAGTGGCATATGTACAGTCTGTCCAAGGCACTGCGGTGTAATAAGAGAAGCGTCTGTAGGCAAGGGCTTTTGCAAAATGGGTGAAAATGCCGTGGTGGCAAGGGTAGCCAAGCATATGTGGGAAGAGCCTTGCATAAGCGGTACCTGTGGCAGCGGCACAGTGTTTTTCAGCGGTTGTGTATTAAAATGTGTGTTTTGTCAAAATTATAAAATCTCCACCCAAAACTTTGGCAAGGAGCTTACGCCCCAACAGCTGGCTGACTGCTACAAAAGGCTTGAACAGCAAGGCGTACATAACATTAACCTGGTAAACCCTACGCATTTTTTAAACGCTGTTATTGAAAGCCTGAATATATACAAACCTGCTGTTCCTGTGGTGTATAACTGCGGCGGCTATGAAAGCGTTGAATCTCTGAAAAAGCTTGAGGGCTACATAGACATTTACCTGCCGGACTTTAAATATGCCGACAACACTTTGGCCGAAAAATATTCAAAGGTTAAAAACTACCACGAAACAGCTGTAGCCGCTATAGCCGAAATGCTTAGGCAGCAGCCGCGAAATACATACGATAATAACGGCATTATGGAAAAGGGCGTAATTGTAAGGCACCTTATTCTGCCGTCAAACACCAAAAATTCCATAGCCGCTCTTAACAGCCTGCATAACCATTTTGGAAGCCGGCTAACCGTAAGCCTGATGGCACAGTACATACCCTGCGGCATAGCGGAGCAATACCCTGAAATAAACAGGAAAATTACACGGCGTGAATACCAAAAGGTTTTTAACTGCCTTACAGATCTGGATTTTGACGGATTTGCACAGGAGCTTAATTCAGCCAAAAGCACATACATTCCCGACTTTAATTTACAGGGCTTGGAGTAGAATTTTTGATTAGGGCTGTGTTAAATTAACCGCTGAAATTCAGTTTAATTAAAAACATTATTAAGTAAATATCTAATTGACAATGTTAATAGGTACAGACTGGGCTATGTCTTCAATGCAGTAATAATTTGCTGTAAAGACATAGTCGTTTTTATTTTGGGTACATTCAACCCGCTTACTTTTTATGTCACAGTTCCAACGGCAGAATACATCGTTTAACGCCAGGCGGGTATCCGCCAGAACCTGCGCAGATTTTTTGTTTAAATTATAATCCGCCCCTTGGGCTGTATAATTCTTCTCTGTTACAATACTAATAGGCATAGTTCTGTTGTTAAGCACAAAGCTGTCTGTAACTGTGCGCCTGCTTGAGGCATTGTCTATCTGCTTAAAATCAATGGGAAGATTAAGCCCTATCAAGCTTAACATTCTTCGTGAATCAGTCTCTTTTATGCATTGGTAGCTTACGCTGTTTGGAATGGTTATTACTTCCTTTGTCTGCACACCTGCATATACTTCGCCCTCGCTGTGTACAAACTGCGCCTTGCCTGTTTCGCCTATTTCTACAACACCGCTTACAAGAAGCTGACCTTTAGCTACACCGTCACCTATGCTGACAGAGTTTTGCCCCTCTCTGACATCCATTTTTATTATCTGCCCTGCCTTTTTTGCCTTTAGGTTGCAGGGCTTGGTGGTGTCTACAATTTGGGGAACATCGTAGCTTTCGCTTAGCTCTACCGAGGCGGTACTGCCTATAATATTTACAGACATCCAGCCAACCTTTCCCAACTGCAGTTCAAAGTCCTTTTCAGCCTTGTAAACATCTAAATTATTTTTAAAAGCGCCTATGTAAACCCCGTTGTCACGAAGTGTTTCTTTCATTTGGCAGGTACTCACCTGATTATTACCCTCTATATCAATACTCCATATAAACATTGACAGCACATTTATTATTGCAAAGAATAAACCTAGGCCTATTGCCAAGCCCTTGCGGCGGCGGTTTTTATAGAGTATAAACGGCAGTCCTACCTTTTTGTTTATTTTTAGACTGGTCATGGTCTGCCTGCGAATATTATAAAGCGCCTTATAGTCGGCAACCGACACCTGCGCCGAAAATTGCCTTTTACCCCCTATGGGATTAATAATTGCTATGTCTGACAGCATAGCAAGATTAATAAGTCTTTCCGGAAATTTTCCTTTAGCTGTAAACACCACATAGCCCCGCAGCCACCTGATTATACTGTTCACAAACACTGCAAGCACCTACCTTAAAAACTCTACAGCTGTAATATATCCGCCTATTACCACAGATGAGGTTGTTAAGCATTTTATATTTAAGCCCCTGCCCTTAAAGGCAATAATCATAGTTCCTGTATTTACCCTTATAATTTCCTTTTGATACTCCAAAATACCTCTGCAGCCGTCTAAGGTAACCTCTTTGTTGCTGTTAAACTGTAAAAACGGTGCATGGTTCATAGCTTCCTTATACAGCGACGGCAGCTTTTTCATTGCACCCTTACCCTCCTGCTTCATTGCCTCACCTCCTGTTACCGTCATACAAAGCATAGTTTAAACCATATATTTGTATTGTACTGTATTTAAAAAATATGCTGAAGTGGTGATACTTATGACAACAGGGGCTTTGCAGGGGCTTTTATACTGTGGCAACATACTTATACCCTCGTTATTTCCTTTTATGGTGCTTTCTACATTTATTGTAAAATGCGGCTTAGCCGACGCACTGGGGCGTTTCCTTTCGCCTATTACCAAAAAACTGTTTCATACAAACGGCTGTGTAGGCGCTGTAATACTTTTGGGTATGACAGGCGGCTTCCCTGTAGGAGCCAGGGGCATAACCGCTTTGTATGACGAAAGAAAAATAGACCTGCAAACAGCGCAGGCACTTTCTATGTTTTTGGTAGGGGGCGGACCGGGCTTTGTAATTTTTGTGGTTGGCACAACCCTATACAACGATACTTTTACCGGTTTGCTTTTGTGGTTAAGCCAGGCAGCCGCACAGATTATTTTGGGCGTTTATTCCTGCAGAAAATTAACATACACTCAGCCCGGCGGCACCAATATACACAGGCAGCCACTTTGCAATGCTATTGTAGAGTCTACGCAAATTGGGGTAAACGGTATGATTTCGCTGTGCGGATTAGTTATTATATTTTCCTGCGTGTTTGGTATATTGGAGGATATTCACCTAACAGAAATTACAAGCCAAATATTGTGCAGCATAGGCATACCCCAGGGCATAAGTAAAAGTATTTTAAGCATACTGTGGGAGGTTACAAAAGGGTGCAACACCTGCTGTGACAACGCCGTGCCAATATGGTTTACAGCCTTTGCCCTGGGCTGGAGCGGTATATGTGTGCATTTTCAGGTTTATTCCGTTGTAACTGCTTTAAACATTTCAAAAATAAAATTCACCCTGTACAGGTTTGCACAGGGTGTAATATCAGCCGTTATTACAGCTGTAATATTCATTTTTTATACCCCAACTCACGGTGTGTACAGCAGTACCCTGCCCCAACACTCGCAGCAGCTTAGCAGCAACCTTGCCGGCAGTGTTTCGCTGATAATACTGTGCATTATTTTCTCTGTGTCGGTTAGCACCAAAAGCAGGCGTAAATTTTAAACAGGTATCAGCCATAAATAAGCGTAAATTTTAAACAGGCATCAGCCTAAAAAACAGACATTTACTTCTTCCAATGCTTTAATTTATTTTTTGCGTGTATAGTAAAAAGCCTGCCAAAGGAGCTTAAATACAAATTGTGGATTTCCCTGCCAAAATCAACAGGAGTAATATCGGCACCCTTAACAGGCAGTGCCAAAAGATTATACTCCACACCAAAGGCTTTCCAGTAATGCTCTGTCATTACTACACCGTTTTTTAGATAAAAGCCTATGCGCCTTTCTCTAAGCTTTTTTTCATCAGGATTTTCTGCCGCATAGGGAGCCTCGCACTCAATTACTACTGCGTCGGCGTTGGGATAGTCCTTGCTGATTATCTGAGCAAAGGCTTGAAAAAGCTTGCTGCCTATGCCACGGCTTCGCATACCGTACTCTACGGCAAAATAGTCAAGCAATATCACATTGCCGCCGGTGGACAAAACGGCAAAATACCCTACCGGCTCACCGTTACTGTAAGCACGGTAAACACCATATTCGTTTTTCTTTAGCAGTCTTTTCATTGCACTGTAGGGGCGCAATTCATTTTGCGGAAAATCTCTTTTCATACTTTTCGTATGAAGGGATTTTATTTCTGTGGCATTCAGCCTTTTTACAGCGTCTATATTCATTTAGATTTCATACCTTTCAATCTTTTGTTTATAGCTACAGGCTACACTAAAATCTTAAAAAATTCTGTTGTATCAACCGTATAAGCATAAATTGCAAACGGCAGCCTGTGCTAACCGCATTTTCTTAATTATATCACAATATATCTAAACAGCAAAACGCAGAGCCTTTTAAAAGCTCTGCGTTTTCTATTAGCACTACTAATCAAGCTAGTTTTTTTCTTTCACCTTTTCCATATGCGGATAAATCATCTTTAAATAATCATCGTCAAAGTGCTTATCAAGGTACTCTTCAAATGCGTTGGTTGCAGGGTTGCCCTCTGCTCTGTCCTCTGCACGCCACTGTGCGGCGCACGAAACTACAACATTAAATATCATAAACACCGCCAAGAACAATGTCATAACATAACCCAGCTTCTTCGGTATTTTTTCAATAAGCCTTGAGAATGCCGGGTACAGCTCTCGCACCCACACTACGCCTAAAATTCCCCATACAACCCCGTAAGCCAGGCTGGTTCTGCCGTCTATGTTAAAGGGCATATCGCTGTAATCCCACGAAATAGTGCCAAACAGCGTTTCTTGAATCCAGCTGCAAAAATACTCAAAGGTTGCGCCTATTACACCGCTTATGGCAAAAAGCCCCAAAAACGACGACTTATAAAACCGTGACAAAGCAAGAGTAAGCAACACAGCGCCTAAACCGTATACAGGAATAAACGGCCCGTAAACCAACCCAACACGAATTTCAAAATGACCTACAAAAACAAGTGCAAAACAGGTTTCAAGTATACAGCCTATAATACTGCCCACTACAAACAATAAAAACAGCTTAGTAACGGTAAGACCGTAAGCAAATGGCTTTTCGCTTTTGCTCATATCTGCCTTTTCGTATTCTTTCATATTAAGGTCGTAGTGCTTTTTGGCACTGCTTTGCAGCTTTTCGCCGCCCTCAGTAGCCATAATGTCTTTATAAGCCTTAACAAATCTTCTTGTAAAAACGGAGTTTCCTCCCAAGAAATAATTTTTAAGCCGTCTGAACAGTCGGCGTATTTTTGCAAAAAGATCCTCTATAAAATATAGTATCCTGTTTAATATTCGGCTTAATTTTGATTCCTGTGTTTTTCTTTCAATTACCTTACTTGCCTTTTTTTCAACCTTTATTAAGGTTTCTGCAATGCCCTTTTGCTTTCTTCTGTACCCCAGCATAATAAGTGTTGAAAATACAAAATCAAGCAGCATAACAGTCAAAACCGAAACCATTACAATAAAGTTTATCAACGGTGGAATTTCCTTTACCAGCATTACAATAATGCTGTCCATTTGCGAAGTAATAACGGCAAGTATAAAACCGCCAAGCACTACCCCCGGCAGGCTTATGTAACCCTTGTAATTAAAGTAATCTCCCGAAAAATCCCATATTTTAATATTAAGAGTTTTGTCTAAAAATGCGTTTATACACAGTATAACCACAGTACAAAGCAGGGTGTAAAGCCCCAGCTGTACAAAAAATACATCCTTACACAAAAACACATTTAATATATATGCTCCGGCACAAAGTATGCCGTATGTGGGACAAAAAGGACCAACCAACAAGCCTCGGTTTACCATTCTGCCGTTAGTAAGCGAATCCGCCACAGTATCAAATACCCAGCCCAGTATAGAAAAGACTGTAAAAACCCAAAAGGTGCTGTACACTAGCTCCACACATATCACCTTTCCCTCTTTAATTCATATATAGAATTATAACCATTTATGCCAAATTTGTAAACAACATATGCTATAATGGTTAATTTTTATATTTTATATACAATTTAGCAGAGGTTTGTAATATTGGCTGATTTTGTACTACAAAGATATGCAATACCTGCACAACCGTATTGTGACGACTACAGTAAATATACATCTAAAAAAACAATATGACGTAATGTGCTATATAATCCTCATAATTCTCATGCAACCTTATCCCCCTCTCCTGTTACTTAATTGAAAGCTTTCATAATATATACGAATCAGAATAACAAAAGGTTCGGTGTTTATTATAGCATAACAAAAATTCATATTAGTTTTTCTTTATAAGACACTACAGTACAAATTTAAGTATTTTATAAAAACTTTGCAAACGCATTTGTTTTTAACACTTTAACTTTAATAATTTGAATTGTATTTTTATATCAAGAAAAAAAGTACCCTTAAGCAAAACAAAGCCACACAGAACCTTAGGTGAAAACACCAAAAGTTTTTGTGTGGCTTTTTAAATGATTTTTTAATACTGTTTAGAAATAAACAGATTAATACCTACTACTATTCATGCAATTAAAAATAACTGTGTTAAGACCTATTGCATTGATGAAATTAGTAATAACTGTATTAAGGCTTATTACAAATGTGAAACTGGGGATTTTACATTTGTGAATAAGGATTTTTTATTTTGGTAAGCGCCATTCCCTTTTTTTCATCACCAAGAACCAGCAGTCTGTCGCCTGCCTTAACGCAAAACACCTCTCTTGCGTGCTTAGGCAAAGTAACCTGACCACGCTCTCCTACCTTGACTATGCCGAAAATATATTTCCCGTCACCGTCTGCCGTTGGCGTAGGTTCACCCACAGAATCTGCCTTGTAAAAAGGGCACACAAAAAGCATTTCCACTGTTGTATCATACAACTGCGCCAGCTTTATGCATCGTTCAACATCAGGCAAGGTTTCCTCGCTTTCCCACTTAGCAACAGACTGGCTTGAAACATCAAATCTTTCTGCCAGCTCCTCCTGTGAATATCCATACTTTTCACGAAAATACTTTAAATTCATACCAATCATATTTTTTATACCTCCTGCTTAAAGTATATTTTATGTGCAGTACATTTACTGCCAACCGTTTTTTAAGATATGTTAAATTCAGTGGCGATTTCGCCCTTATATATAATAATCAATACCTGCCTTTTTGTCAATATGTATAATACTTGCCGAAAATCTCTCTGCATTTATTGCAATACTAACAATAAAACTTAATATTTAGCCTTATTATAACAATATATTTTTGAAAACAACTATTTTCCCTTTTTGCTGAATATAAATACGATTTAATTAAACCTTCCTCCGTAAGCTGATGTTTGACTGTCAAATATCTATAAATACTAAACTCCTAATTTAGTTACAATGCCATTTGACATATAATACTATGCGTTGTATAATATACCACGAAAGGAGGCTAACCTATGGATATACAGCTAAAGCGTGGTTTTATAGAAATTTGTGTGTTAAAAGCACTTACAAAAGGTGACAGCTATGGTTATAAAATTTTAAATGACATATCACCCTACATTCAAATTTCTGAATCGACCTTATACCCAATCCTCAAAAGACTTCTTGCGGCAGGCTGCCTTACCCAATATTCGTGTGAACACAACGGTAGACTTCGGAAATATTATTCAATTACAGAAGAAGGCAAAGGCAGAATATATGATTTTTTAAATGAATGGGATAGTATGATTAAAATTTATAATTACATTTCGGAGGGAGAGATTACCAATGACTAAGAAACAGTTTCTAAAAGAATTAGAAAAACAATTTTCTTCTATTTCACCTGAAGAAAAAAGAAAAATGCTGGAGTATTACAGCGAAATTATTGATGACAAAATTGACGACGGTAAAACTGAAGCCCAGGCTGTGTCGGAGTTAAACTCCCCACTAAAAATACTGGAGGATTATTTGGGTGAAACAACAAACACACATACCGAACCCACCGAAAAAAAGAGAAGCGTAATTGGCATAATCGGTTTTTCCTTGCTTATCCCCTTTGTTTTGTTATTTATAGTTACACTTGGAATAATAGCACTTTCATTTATTTTCAGCTCTGCGGCAATAGCTGTAAGCGGCATTGTAACATTTGTAAGCAGCTTTGTTCTGTTTGGTCAGGACTTTCTGATAGGACTGTTCCAACTGGGGGCAGGCTTATTCTTAGCTACGGCAGGCTTTTTTGCACTGTGGGGCTCGGCTGTACTGTGCAAGCTCTGTCTAAAGCTGTTTAAGAAGATTATTAAAAAGTATGTATCGGTTTATGGAGGTATTTAAAATGAAAGCATATAAAAAGGCCTTTATAATTACACCCCTAGTTCTGCTGATATTGGGAATAATTATAATGCTTATTTCGTTAACGGCAGTTCACTTTGATGTTAAAGCGCTTGATTTGTGCGGCGAGTCTGAAAAAATCACCAAAGAATACGCTGTTTCGGAAATTGATAATATTTCGGTAAATTTGTCAAGCACCAATGTTATTGTAAAAAAATCACCATCTGAAAAAATAAAGATAACATATTATACAAGCGACTGCTGCCCGTCATCCGTTACTACAGAAGAAAAAGAGCTGTGTTTAACGGACAATTTGAATAACAGTTGGTCTTTCTGGGAAAAGGGCTGTTTCCACGGCATAGGTCGTCTGGAGCTTAATACGGTAATTGAAATTCCGGATAAATCCCTATGGCTCAACACCTCCGACAAGGCCTCTGACAATCATTCAGATACACTTACAGAATGGCTTTTTTCATTAAGTGACACTTTAGATGAGCCGAGCGAAAACCTGCCTAAAATTAATGTATACCTTGCAAACGGCAATGTTAGTATTTCGGACATTAACATAGGAAACATTAATGCAGAAGTTTCCAACGGCAGTATAAGCTTGTCTAACATTGATAATATTTACGGGAATTTAAAGGCAACAATTTCTAACGGATACTTTAAAGCGGATAAAACAAGGTGCCATACTTTGGACATTGAAAGCTCTAACGGTAAAGTTAATGTTTCAAATACAGGTGCAAGAAACGCAATTAATGTGAACACCTCAAATGGCAGTATAGAGGTTAAAAATATAGTGTCAAACAATATTTCCCTTGAATCCGCAAATGGCTATATATCAGGCAATATTATAGGAAAACCTGCCGATTATAATATAACCTCGTCTACCTCATTAGGCAACAATTCACTTGAGGCATATAATTCTCAAATAACAAATTCAGTGAAAAAATTAAATGTTGTTACTTCTAACGGGGACATTTCGGTAAAGTTCACCGATAAAGATTTATAACAAACAATAAAAATTCACCGTCAAAAATAATAAAACATGATATTAGGCAAGTAAAAAGTAAAGCCACGCAGAGCTTGAGATACTAAAAAGTACTCAAAAATTCTGCGTGGCTTTATTTAGGCTTATTAAAGAAATTCCAACCTTACACGGCTTAAATTAATTACTCACCTGTTTTTTGGAAAACAGATAATATCAGACCTATTCCGTACACCATAAGAAGTATTCCGATAAGCAGACCTATGGTTTGAGCAATGAAAACCAAGTGGAAAATTCCGTAAATTCCTGCCAGTGTAACAACAATTCCGCAAATCAGTGAAACTATCCACAATGTTGCACCCATACCCTTAGCTCTTATAGCTGAGAATATAGAGGATATACCGTCAATAATCAGCCAGCCCGCAAATACGCCTAAAATGGTAATATCCAACACTGCTCTGACAGCCGGAGTAACCAATGCAAGAATTGAGATTACAGCTGCCAAAATTCCCACAACAAGACCTACAATGCCCATTGCAGCCTCGCTTTTGGTTTTTTGTGCTTTCTTGCGGTTTACCGCATAATCAATAATTGAAAATACACCCCACACTCCAAGCAAAACAGCAACAATCCAGCCGCTGTTTATAAATGTTAAGCCGGGATAAAAAATGCAGTATACACCGCTTAAAATTGACAGTACACCTATAATTGAATTAAAAATTTTCATATATGTACCTCCTCTGTATAATTTTTGGGTTAATTATGTACAGCATTATTTCGGTAATTTTTATTTACCTGCAAAGACACAGTGCCATACATCCCCCCTATTAGACATATTATAGAATATTTTGGGGACATTTGCCACACAGTTTGCACAAACGGTAAAAAACCGTCCTAAACGGCAATGAACATAGGACTTTTTCGGTGATATATGCTACAATATAAAACAAAGAATTTACTTGGGGGTATAGCAATGCGTATAGCCATTGTTGATGATATAGAATCGGAACGAAAAGAACTGCACCAAAGGGTGTCTGCCAGACTGGAATGTCACGCAATAAGCGCGGAAATTTTTGAATATAACAGCGGTGAACCTTTTTTAACGGCTGCCAAACAAAATAAATTTGCACTTGTTTTTATGGATATTTATATGGGTAACGAAAACGGCATTGATATTTCAAAAAAGCTGCGGAGCTTTGACAAAAACTGCTTAATTGTATTAACAACCACCTCAACAGAGCACGCCCTGGAGGGCTTTCGTGTTCGTGCGTTTCAATACCTTGTAAAGCCATATACAGAAAATGAACTGTCGGAAATTATAGACGAAATTGTAAGTAAGCTGCCTGTACCGGACAAGTATTTAGATGTGCGGGTTGTAGGCGGAATAAACAGAATACGCCTGTGCGATATTTTATATGCAGAGCATTATAAACACTGTATTCATATACATACTGTCAACGGAAAAACCACAGTAACCAGAAAAACCTTTTCTGATTTTGTTGCAGAGCTTAACGGTGACGAACGGTTCTTTATATGTAACCGAGGAATAATTATTAACCTTGAGCACGCAAAGGATTACGACGGCTCTGCTTTTACAATGGATAACGAAGAAAAAATCTCTGTCAGCCGTAATACTGCAAAATCCGCCCGTGCGGTTTTTGGTGATTTTCTTTTTAAAAGGGGGCAGGTATAATGCTTAATGTTCTTCGCCCTATTATTGAATTATCGGCTATAATTCCCGGTGTACTTCTTGCTTATTTTCCAATGAAGCGTCATTTAAAGGTTAAGGTTGGCCGCCTTGCGGCAGTAGGCGTGCCTATATCAATTCTTCTGTGTATTTTGGGAGGGTTTGTAAGCTTTCTGTTAAAAACACAGGCGCTGTGGGTAGCTATACCCATAGTAATAGTTCTAAGCTGTGCATACTGCGCAACCCTTAGCATACCCCACTGGAAATCTGTAAGTGTAATTTTAGCAATATGTGCCGTTTACTCCTGCCTGGGCAGTATTTCAAGAGCCATTGATTCAATGATAAATCCGTACAATACCGAGCCTTGGTTCAGTTTAAGCGTTGCAGTAAGCTACAATTTGTTTTGTTGGGCATTTGTTCTCCTTGCATGGTACCCTGCAATCCACCCTGTAGCTGAACTGATTGACGACGACGGCATTGTACAAACCTGGTATGTGTTTTGGTTACTGCCCTCTGTCTTTATAGCCTTAAATCTATTTATGATTCCCATACACCCCGATATACTGCATCAGGGCCGCATTTCACAAGGGTACATTTTAATAGGCATAACCTTTCTGGCGGTTTTACTTCTTTTCTATTTTCTATTTTATTTTATGGCAAAAAGTCTTAATAAAAATGACCGCCTGCGGCAGGAAAACCAGTTTCTTTCTTTACAGCAAGCTCAGTATGACAGGCTGTGTAATTCTATTGAGGAAACAAAACAGGCCAGGCACGATATGCGCCACCATTTTTCTGTAATAACCGCTTTAGTTAATCGTAAAGAGTGGGCAGAGCTTAACAGCTACCTGGCACAAGCCCGTGAGAGTATTCCCGCTTCTGAGTTAAAGCTGTGCGATAACCCTGCTGTAGACAGCGTAGCCTCTCACTACTGTCTGCGCTACAAGGAAAACGACATTCCCTATACTACCGAATTAAACCTGCCGTACAAGCTGCCTGTATCAGACATAGACATATGCCTGGTGCTGTCAAACCTAATGGAAAATGCACTGGAGGCAAGCCTTTGTACAAAAAAGGCAAAAAGAAAAATAAAGGTGCAGGCTTACCTTCATTCTGAAAATGTTGTGGTAATTACAGTTGAAAACACATTCGACCACATACCAAAAGAGAAAAACGGTATTTTTCAATCCTCAAAGCATTCCGGCAACGGTATCGGAATTGAGTCGGTACGCCGTATAGCCGAAAAGGACGGCGGCTACTGCCAATTTGTACATTCTGACGGATTATTCAGTGCAAATGTTATGCTTAGGGGTACCGTCTGACGCCACAGCAAAGCAAAACATACTACATATGGGCTTAATAACTTTTTAAGCTTATGTCTATTTAACTATAATATATTAAAATGATTTGTATACTTTTCCTAAAAAGCTTCCTTAAATTGTAAACAATATTTGAACTAAATGGTTACAAACTTGAAATCTTTGTTAATAAAGTTTATAATGATAGTATGACAATTTTGTTATTTTTTAGGAGGAATATTATGGTATCACATTCAGTGCTAAAAAAATTAATTGCCTCTGCCTGTGTAAGTGCAATGTTGGTTACGGCTTTTCCGGTGGCAGGCGCAGTTAATTATGAGCAAAACAGCACTAAAGCGGCAATTACCGTGGCAAGCACAGCTTCGTCAGCTGCAAAAATTACACCAAACGGTGCAATTTTCGGAGTTGGCGAAAAATACAAGCTTAAGCCAAGCTTTGGCACCGGCGGCAAGCAAACCTGGTCAACCTCAAACAGTAATGTAATCAGAGTATCTTCTGACGGCACAATAGAATGCAGAAAGCCGGGTAAAGCTGTAATATGCTGCAGAGCCGCAAACGGAACAAGAGCAAAGGCAGAGTTTACAGTTAAACCGGCTCCAAAGTCTATGAAATTAGATGCTACAGCTGTTACACTTGGCGTAGGTGAAACACACGACTTTGGCAGCACACTGAACGCCGGTGCAGGCTCTTACCAAAGGCACTATTATACCAGCAACGCCTCCGGTGCATCTATAACTATGGCAGGCGGTCTTGTAACAGCTAAAAAGGCCGGCACATACACCATTACCTGCAAAGCATACAATGGTGTTAAAGCAACTGCGAAGGTTACTGTAAAAAACGCACCAACCTCTGTAACTCTTAGTCAGACCTCAACTTCACTTGAGATTGGCAAGGCAGTTACGCTTACTTCTAAGTTATCTTCGGGCAGCTATTCAGGCTCATACACTGTTTCATCAAGCAACAGCAATGTAGCCTCGGCGTCATTGGTAAGCGGCAACAAGGTTTTGGTAACAGCCAAAAAGGCAGGTTCAACAGTAATAACCTTTAAAACCTACAACGGTAAAACTGCAAAATGTACAGTTACAGTAAAAACAAACAGCGTAGCGTTAAACATTTCTGCAACATCAACATCAATTCTAAAGGGAAACCACAGCTACATTAAGGCTACCACCTCCCCTTCCGCAAGCGTTACCTACTCATCCTCCAACACCTCTGTTGCAAAGGTAAGCAGCAACGGAATTGTTACAGGCGTTGGCGCAGGAACAGCTACAATTACAGTTGCGGCAGGTTCAACAAAGAAAACCTGCAAAATTACCGTTTCTTCCTATTCTTCAGATACCTATGTTCCTTACTCTACATACACACTTAACAACGGAAAAACAGTTTATCTAAAATCAACCGGTTCAAGCTTCAGTTCATCTGACACAAGCGTTTGTACCGTAAATTCAAACGGATTTGTTACAGCTAAAAAACAGGGTGTGGCAATTATTACAGCTAACTACTACGGTTCAAAGCGTACCTGTGCAATTACTGTAGTTGGCTCCGAGCCTGTTCGTTTCAGCTATTCATCTCCTAATTCAGCCTCAAAAAACCAAAAGGTTGAGCTTATAGCTATTACAGACAAACAGCGCACAGCTGTAAAGTTTAACATTAAGATAGGCAACACTACAAAATCCGTTGCCGCTACAAAGAAATCCCTGGACAGCTCCGGCAACAGATACATTTGGAAAGGCTACTACACCTTTAACTCAGCCGGTGAATACCCTGTAACAGCATATTCAATGTACAACAACAACGGAAAGTACAGCACCTGTGAGGGCGGCAAAAGCACTGTTTTTGTAACAAATGTTACCTCTGCAAAAACTACCTCCTACAGCCAGCGCAGACCAAGCAACGAAATTCTAGCCCTAAATTCATCATACGAGGGCTTCTTAAGCTCAGTTACAGACGACCCGTTGGTTTACGACACACCAACTGTTGGCTACGGATATGTTGTAAGAAACGGCGATGCGTTCTACAACAATATGTCACAGGAAGAAGCCTTTGCGTTTATGGTAAAAACTATGAACGACAGCGTATATTCATCAGCTGTAAACAACTTTATGACATCCAACAACATTAAGTTTAACCAACAGCAGTTTGACGCACTTGTAATGCTTGTTTACAATCTAGGCCCTGGCGTACTGAACGACAGCGATGTTTCGGGAATTCTGAAAAATTGTTGGCACAACGGCGTAAGAGATATGAATTATGTCAACAAAAAGGCACTCCAGTCCGAACTGATACAGTGGCACCACGCAGGCGGCTGCGTATGGGGCTTGCTATACAGACGAATTGACGAGCTTGAAGTATTCTGCTACGGCGATTATGTAAGAGATGGCAGCGACAACAATTACGGTATGACATACCGCTGGAACTGCTATTAATAATAAAACCGCTGTATATGCAACCAACCAGATAAGATAATTATTTACATTAAATTCTCCTTTCTCTTTGCAATAGGTCTTGAACACCTTATTGCAGCGGATTGGAGAATTTTTTGTATAAACCTAGCTCTTCCACCATAGCAAGTGGCTGTGTGTTCAGCCCCTTGAGCGGGACTGGCTGAAGATATTAAAAAAAGGTCGGAGAAACTTCTCCGACCTTTTTTGTTATTACAGGCGCCGCTGCATCCTACATAACCAAAACGCCGTTGTCGTTTTCTATGAGAATGAAAATTTGCTCCTCCAGACCGGTATCGCCGTTTATATATACAAGAACTGTTTCGTCATTTTTGCCCTTGCAGGTATATTCGTAGCACTGAACCTCTTTTCCTGTTGACAGTGGAATAAGGGCTTTTTTACTGCCTACAATGTTCAATTTGCCGCTTACGCTGTTTTTAGCCTGATTTACAGACAGCTTCATACTTTTTAGATTGTGCTGTGTATGATTCATAATGTAGCCCTCTGCATTGTAGCTTACCACGGTGCCGGTTTGTGTAGACACTCCAACTTTAATAAGGTCGCCGTAGCAGGTGGTTTCCTTTTCCGAATATGCAAAGTTTATTGTACACACACCATTTTCAATAATATAATAGCTTTCGGTCATATTGTCGATTTTTTGCTGTTTCAAAAAATCCTGCGCCTTTGCCAAAAGCTGTTTATAAACGTACTTGTTGTCTGTGCCTGTATTTGTGTAGTACATTTCACAAACATAGCCGCCCTTTACCGTTACAGTGCCGTAAAGGTTATCACCCTCAAAAACATATACAGGCAGATTTCCCTTTCGGGTTTCTTTATATTTCACATCATCTGTATCCTTATCAACAAAATCAGCAAATGTTTTCTGCGCCTGCTGTACAGAACAGCCCTGTGCATTTTCCGTCAGCTTAGGAGTTTTTCGTTGTACACTGTCTGAAAAGGGGCCGTCATATATTAAGCTGGGATAGTCAACAAAGCTTTCGCTGATTGTCAAAAAGCTGTTGTCAAAAGCGGTTTTGTCACTGCTTTGCTGTGTTTGCTCAAGGTTGCCCTGCAGTGCGTTAAGCTTGCCTATATGCTCTGTGCCGTCAATAAACCTGGCTGACAGCTCCTCTACCTGAGGGGCTACCTTGTCGGCATATTCCGCCAGTTTATTTAAAGCCTCTTTGTTTTCATCGCTTAGTGTGTTATTGCGTGACAAAGTACCTATACAAAATGAAGAAAAGTCCGAAACCTGTGTAAGATACTTTTGTATTCCCTCGCTGTCCTGTTGGGATACAGGCAGCTGACTAAGTGCGTTTTTAGCCCCCTCTGCCTCTACCATCAGCTTAGAAGCCAGCCCATACTGCTGTGGCTGTGTATTTGCATACTCACCCTTTTGCAGGGTATTTTTAATAGAAGAAAAATAGTCTGACAGCTGACTAAGGGACCTGTGGTATGAATACTGAATAGTTGTTTTGTAGGTATTTGCAAGGTTGTAGCCTACTATGCCTGCTCCCAGAATAATTGCTACAGCCGCCGCTATATAGCTTATTAGCCGCACCTTTGTCCTTGTTTTCATTTTAATGCCTCCAAAAAAGGAATTTACAAGTATAATTTGTGTTGACTATATATAATTATTCACAAAAACAAAAAAATCCTGCACTACCAACGGTGCAGGATCTTCTGTGGCTGTTTATTCAGCTATACTAAAACAATTAAGCTCTTATTTAGTTTCAGCGTCGCCTGTGTCTTTAAACAGGTTAAATCTGAACAGCTTAGCTTCATCTTCAGGATTTTCACAAATGATGTAAGCCTCAGCAATTTTACCACCCTCAATAAGCTGTGTTAAGCCAACCAACTGGCAAAGCTTACTCTTTAGGTTTAGATGGTCGCCCTCTCTTGTTACCAAAAATACATTGCCCTGACATGTATCAAGCACGGCAAGGAATTCAGTAACATCAATGTCATGAAGTTGAATCATAGGTGTCATAAAAAAATTCCTCCTCTAAAATAATTCGTGCCTACTCTGGACTTGGTAATCTCATTTCGGATCTAAACTTTAGCAGGTTCTTTTTTCCTGCTGATTATATTATAGCACTAATTTTGTGAATGTCAACAAAAATAGCTCATTTTATTTATACAATAGTCATAAACAAACCGCCTGTTTAGGGGTTTTTGAGGTCTTGTTTTTAATATATTAGTCAAAAATATAAAATTCTTTAGAGGTTTCTTATACTTTTAATTTATTTATTTTATTCATTTAGCACAAGGTTTTAAGAGCGATTTTTATACTTTAATTCAAACTGACAATTTTCATTATCAGTCATATTTTTGATGTATTTTGCCTGTATTTCACACTGCCGCTTACTGCCTAAACCAGTTTTCCGTCGCTTATTTCAACCCTTCTGGGAACTCGGTGGGCTATGGTGTTGTCATGGGTTATCATAATAATGGTTTTGCCTTGGCTGTGAAGCTTAAAAAGAATATTCATAATTTCACTGCCTGAGCTAACATCTAAATTACCTGTTGGTTCGTCTGCCAATATTAGCGGCGGTGACGACGCAATAGCCCTTGCAATAGCCACTCTTTGCTGTTGCCCTCCTGAAAGCTGCCCCGGCAGATGCTTTGCCCTGCTTTCAAGGTCAACCAGAGCCAACGCACGCTCAGCCAAACGCTTGCGTGTATTCTTTTTTATTCCTCTGTATATTAACGGAAGCTCTACATTTTCAATAGCCGACAGTGAAGTAACCAAATTGAAGCTTTGAAAAATAAAGCCTATTTCTCTGTTTCTTATTTTGCTTAATCTGCTTTCTTTTTCTGTAAGAATGTCATTTCCGTTTAGCGTATATTTACCTTTATCCGGCACATCTAAACAGCCCAGTATATTCATTAGGGTAGATTTTCCCGAGCCTGACTGCCCTACTATAGCCACAAATTCCCCTTGCTCAATGTCTAAGCTTACATTGTCAAGTGCCCTTAGCCTGGTTTCGCCTACTTTGTATTCTTTAACAATATTCCGCATACTTATTAAACTCATATATTTACACCTCTCAATTATTATGTAAACATATATAAAAAATATTACAGGTATAAATATAGTATAACTTTACCAAAATGAAAAGGCTCTATAATAAAAGTTGGGGTAAGGAAAAGAGCCTACAAAATAAATTATAAAAAAATAAAAAAAGTAGAGCATATTTTTCCGGAATCCGTTAAA
>CADANT010000005.1 GCA_902789345.1 uncultured Ruminococcus sp. | reverse complement strand
AAAAGTCGATTTTATTCAGCTTGTCGGTATCACCGAGGAAGAATATCAGGCAATTCAGCAGGATTTGGAAAACATCCATAAGCTGATTGAGCTGATGAAACAGGACAACCCTGACTTAGTGACGGATATAAACCGCACAAAATCATATTTATGAGGAAAAGGAAAAAATAACATTTGAGCCGATTAGAATTTGATAAGCTGAAAATGTTATCGAAACAAGGTGATTCTTGAAATCTTGACATTAGCGTAACAAATTACTATAATAATTTTAAATGAAAACGGATTACATATACACGCCTGAAATTATTTGGATTTGAATCATTCTATCACCAAGGTGACGTTACCATTAGGTTCTAGTGTCAGCAGACGTGGGGGTTCAAGTCCCTTCACCCGCACCAGTGCGAAATTGTTCAAACGGAACTTTAAAAAGGGATTGCTGCAAACCGTTTGGTTTGGCTGCAATCCCTTTTTATTTGACCACCTTACCCTGCTACAGAACAATTCAAAATGCAGAGTGTTTTCACCATAAATTTTCTTTATTCCTTATCTAAGATTAGTCATATCTGTTTATATGCGGATACATTCTTAACAGCAACATTAAACAGTAAACTTTTAAAAAATATCAAAAATTAGGTGTTGACAATTTATTAATAAGCTGATATAATAATTTGGCAATAGCAACGGATCATTAGCTCAGTTGGTTAGAGCAACCGGCTCATAACCGGTAGGTCCCGGGTTCGAGTCCCTGATGATCCACCAAAAACCACCGTAATTTTGATTGAATTACGGTGGTTTTTTATATAGTTCATCTTGTGCACACTTTGTTTTTGTGATAAACTGATTGCGACAAATTGAAATTTATGGAGGCAACATAATGGAAAACAAATGCAGTAAATGCGGAGGAGAATTAGTAACCGGTCGTTTGATGACCTCGTCGTGGCATGTTGAATTTATTCCGCTATGTGATGTAAAGAAGTTAAAGCGGAGACATATAGGTGTAATTTGCGACACCTGTGTTGAATGTGGAAACATTGAAAACATCCGTGCAGAAAATCCGGAAGCCTTGAAGTAAATTTTGGTTTGACGGTATATTCCAAGTTCTTGCCCTGTTTGAGCAGGGGTGCAATTTCTCCGTATAAGGGTGCATTACACTCCACTTTCTATCAAAATTGTGATTTTGCTCCAATAAAAGCATTTACTAAAAAAGGTAAGTGCTTTTATTTTTTGTAAAACATAAAACCACTTTGCAAAAAAGGCTCATCACCTGTTTTACGGTGACGAGCCTTTTGCTTTGGTTGAAAAGTAATTTAAACTTTAACAGTAATTATATTTTTTAATCTACTGATTTTCAGTCTTTCGGTCATTAAGCATTTTTATTAACTTTGGCAACGCTTTTTCAAAATCTACACCATACCAGTGGTAATCCTTATTTTTCAAGGTTTCTCTGATACATTCCACTGTAAAATTAACGGCAATTTGCAGTGCGTCCTCCTTTGAAAAGCCCTCTTGCATTAATGCACCTGTAAAGGCTGAGGCAAACACATCGCCTGTACCGTGAAAGCTGTATGGTAGCTTTTGGGAATAATACTCAAAAAAGCTGTCGTTTTCCCTATCATAGGACATTACACCTACAGTGTGGCTGTCAAAACTAACACCTGTAATTGCACAGTAGCCACAACCCTGCTTGCTAAGCCTTACAAGAACATCTTTTATAAATTCTTTGGTGTAATTATCCCCCACATAAGGAATATTCAGCATATAGCAAGCCTCTGTAAGGTTAGGCAAAATTACATCGGCACAGCCGCACAGTTTTGCCATTTCGTCAGCAAAATCCTGTGTAAAGCCCTTGTAAAGGTTTCCGTAATCTGCCATAGCCGGGTCCACAACAACAATATTTTTGTCGGTTTTAAACTCCTTAAACACCTGTGACATTATTTTTATTTGCCGTACAGAACCCAAATAACCTGTGTATATAGCGTCAAAGTCTATTTGTTGTTTTCTAAGCATAGCAACAATAGGTTCAATTTCATCGGTAAGGTCGTGAAAGGTAAAGTCTGAAAACGCCGTATGACAGGAAAGTACCGCTGTAGGTATAACAGACGCCTCTACGCCCATTGCCGAAATAACAGGCAGTGCCACAGTAAGAGAGCACTTTCCCACACAGGAAATATCCTGAATCGTAACAATTCGTTTCATTGGCAGTACCTCTTAATCAAAAAATGCCTTAATTACCTTTAATGTTTCGTCTGCCGCCAAAAACTTAAACTTTTCAAAATCCATATAGTCGTTGTCGTCTATAGTGTCTGATATTGCCCTTAGAACGGCAAAAGGAACATGGTTGCGGTAACATACCTGACCAATAGAGGCGCCCTCCATTTCGCAACAGTATGCGTCAAAATACTCGCCGATTTCCTTGCGGGCTACCTTACTGGAAATAAACTGCTCGCCTGAAGCAACAGTACCATAGTAAACATTTACATTTTTTAAGTCTTTTTTGCACTCTGCAATTATTTTATCGGTTAATTCCTTATCCGCCGGAATTTCCGTGATAATTTCATCGCTGAATTGTATAGTACCTCGTGGGTAAATTTCGTTATTCTCTTCGCCAATATCTACCAAACACCTGTTGTCGTGGTTTACCACACGGCTTGAAACAACAATGTCGCCTATTTTAAGCTGTGTACTTAATGCACCTGCAACGCCGCTGTTAATAATAGCTGACGGCTTGTACTGCATAATCATAGCCTGTGTACACATAGCCGCATTAACCTTGCCTACGCCGCACTGTGCCAAAACACAGTCTTTGCCGTTTATACTGCCTTTATAAAAGGTTATTTGGCTTATTTCGGTTTCTTCAATATTGTCCATTAATTTTTTAACGCCTTCAATTTCAATATCCAACGCACCTATAATTCCCAGCATAACAATCTCCTTACTTTTTATATCTGCTAACCAAGATTTCCCGTTTCATACATTATAACAGAAAGTGCCGTAAGCGGCGCAGTTTCTGCCCTTAGCACACGCTTGCCCAGGGTAGCAGCACTACCGCCTTTGCTTACCACAGAATCCACCTCTGTTTGCTCAAAACCACCCTCTGAGCCAATAAATATATTAACATTTTGGGCTGTTTTGTCAATAACATTTCCTATATGCTCACCGCCGCACTCATAAAAAATTATATTACAGCAGCTATCCTCAAGGCTTGCTACGGCCTGTTTAAAGGTTTGTGCCTGTTTAACCTGCGGTATAACTCCCCTGCGTGACTGCTGTGCGGCCTGCAGTGCAATTTTTTGCCAGCGTTCCACTTTTTTTCTCAAGGACTTTTCGTCCGGCCTTGAAATACACCGTGCCGAAATAACCGGCACTATGCTTGTTACCCCCAGTTCTACTGCTTTTTGTACAATAAAATCCATTTTATCTCCCTTTGGCAATGCCTGATAGAGGGTTACTGCCACATTGGGTTCGTTTTGGCACTTAAACTTGCTATTAACCTTAACAGTGATATTTCCCGGCACTATATTTTCTATAGTTGTACTGTACTGCATACCACAGCTGTCTACAAGGGTTATTT
The DNA here is from genome assembly GCA_902789345.1 of uncultured Ruminococcus sp. Classification (GTDB taxonomy): domain Bacteria; phylum Bacillota; class Clostridia; order Oscillospirales; family Acutalibacteraceae; genus CAG-964. Next base: position 53,191 of record CADANT010000005.1, on the reverse strand, counting down.
CCTCGCCGATTTTCATTCGCAAGGACTTTTCAACGTGTTTTGCGTTTTCTCCTGTTATAGTGTAAGTATCTTCATTAAATGGCTCTGTAAAAAACCATGCCATATTATCACCCCACAATAATATATCAGAATTATATATTTTTTGCAAACCCAAACTTAGGTATAATATACACTTGCCAATCTGTTTTGTAATTTTGTTATTTCAGCTTAGTTAAAGCCACTACATTGCTCTCCATACGCAGCAATTCTTTTTTTCTCTCTATTCCGCCGCCGTAGCCTGTTAAGCTACCCTTTGAGCCAACCACCCTGTGGCACGGTACTATAATTGATATAGGGTTATGCCCTACTGCATTGCCTACAGCCTGTGCAGACATTTTTTCTATTCCCCGTTGTTTTGCTATAGTCCTTGCTATATCTCCGTAGGATACAGTTTCACCGTAAGGAATATCCAAAAGCATTTTCCACACTGTCATTCTAAAATCAGTACCATTTAGCAACAAAGGCGGCGTAAAATCCGGAATTTTATTATGAAAGTAAATATCCAGCCAACGCACCGCCTGTTCTGTAGCATCTGTAGCTTGATTCATGTATTTTTCAGAAAGGGTTTCACCAAAAAATCTTGAATTTTCAAACCATATGCCTGTTACCAAGGTTTCATTGGAAGCAATGGTGATACTCCCTAAAGGGGATTTATATTCCTGTATGTAATCCAACACTGCACCTCCTTAACCAGAAATTAATTATTTATAACCTAACCAAATTATAACATTAAAACACAAAAACAACCACACCCTACTGCAAGAATGTGGTTGTTTTTTGTTATGTGTTATTAGTATTCGTAAAAATTATTGGTTTACATCAAGAATTGCGCCTGTGTTGCCGGATGTAACCATTGCGGCATATCTAGCCAAATAGCCTGTTTTAATTCTTGGCTCTTTCGGCTGCCACTCTTTTCTTCTTTCTGCAAGCTCTTCGTCTGAAAGCTTAACATTAATCTTGTTTGCCATAATATCTATAGAGATTATATCGCCGTCCTTAATTAATGCAATAGGACCGCCTACTGCTGCTTCAGGAGATACATGACCGATAGCTGCACCTCTGGTAGCGCCCGAAAAACGACCGTCTGTAATAAGTGCAACTGTGCTTCCTAAGCCTCTGCCCATAATAGCCGATGTAGGGTTAAGCATTTCTCTCATACCAGGGCCGCCCTTTGGTCCCTCGTAGCGAATCACAACAACATCGCCATCGTGGATTTGGTCGCCCATTATAGCTTTCATAGCGTCCTCTTCACAGTCAAATACTCTGGCAGGACCTTCGTGTACAAGCATTTCAGGAGCAACCGCACTTCTTTTAACAACACATGAATCAGGAGCAATATTACCTCTTAGAACTGCTATACCACCTGTTTTGCTGTAAGGGTTATCAACAGGTCTAATAACCTCCGGGTTCTTATTTTTGCAAAGAGCAATATTTTCGCCTACAGTTTTACCTGTAACTGTCATACAATCTGTATGTAAAAGTCCAAGCTTATTAACCTCGTTCATAACAGCGTAAACGCCGCCTGCCTCATTAAGGTCTTCCATATGGTGAGGGCCTGCAGGAGCAAGATGACATAGGTTAGGTACTTTATCACTAATTTTATTTGCAATATCTAGGTTAATTTCTATGCCTGCCTCGTGTGCAATAGCCGGTAGGTGCAGCATACTGTTTGTACTGCAGCCAAGAGCCATATCAATAGTAAGAGCATTTTCAAAGGCCTCTTGAGTCATAATGTCACGAGGCTTAATGTCTCTCTTTAGCAGCTCCATAATCTGCATACCTGCCTTTTTAGCAAGGCGGATTCTCTCTGAATATACAGCCGGAATAGTACCGTTGCCACGCAAGCCCATACCAAGAACCTCTGTAAGACAGTTCATAGAGTTTGCTGTGTACATACCTGAACATGAACCGCATGTTGGACAGGTTTTTTCTTCATATTCTGTCAGCTCTTCCTCTGAAATTTTGCCTGCTGCATAAGCACCAACAGCTTCAGAAGCAGCCGAAAAACTAACCTTGCAGCCGTTTACCGTACCTGCAAGCATAGGACCGCCGCTTACAAAAATTGTAGGAATATTCATTCTGGCAGCTGCCATTAACAAACCCGGAACATTCTTGTCGCAGTTTGGAATCATAACCAATGCGTCAAAGCCGTGTGCCATTGTCATACACTCTGTAGAATCAGCTATTAGGTCACGGGTTACAAGTGAATATTTCATTCCCTGGTGTCCCATAGCGATTCCGTCACATACTGCTATAGCCGGGAAAACAGCCGGAGTACCGCCTGCCATAGCTACACCAAGCTTTACAGCCTCTGTAATCTTGTCAATATTCATATGTCCCGGAACAATTTCATTAAATGAACTTACAATACCTATAAGGGGTCTTTTCTGCTCCTCTGCTGTAAATCCAAGAGCATTAAAAAGTGTTCTGTGTGGTGCATTTTGAGCGCCGTTTTTTATTGCGTCACTTCTCATCTCATACAATCCTTTCTTACAATCTTATTTCTAATATATTTTGCAAGGAATATATTTTAAAAAGAATATACTCTACCCTGTGGGATTTATTATCATTATAAAATTAATAATTGTTACTGTCAAGAAGTATTGCCGCATAAGTAAAGAATGTTTTTACAGCTACAGTTATTCTTCCGGTTTTAATAGCTTTTGCAATTAAAAAAGCAAGCAACGCTACAGTGCTGCTTGCCCTTGTGAAAACTCACATTTTTATTTTTGTTAAGTTTTTATTACTCTAATATTAATGCCCTTAGCATCGTAACATCGTTAGCATCAAACTTACCGTCTTTATTCAGGTCATTTTTTGCTATTTCCTCTGCGGTCATATCATCTGCATGAACATATTTACCGGCTATTATTAAATAGTCAGAAACTGTTACAGCATTGTCACCATCTAAGTCGCCAACCAAAGTTTCCGGCTGAGCTGGTGCTTCTGTTTCAGGGGTAGAAACAACTTCTAATTTCTCTGTAAATTTGTCTGTAATTTGCTCAAAATTATTATTAACTATATCTGTAATACTGTAGTTAAATGGCAGTTCATCTGCCGCAGCGTCCTCGTTAAGTACAAACTCTACAGCAGCAACAAGCTGTCCGCCGCTTATCATATAATCCATTCTTCCCAATGCGGCACAAATTCTCAAATTGTCCGATTCGTCCTTAACTTGAGTAATAGCATCATTTAGGAAGCTGTATGTTGTTGACTGATTGAAAGACAGCTTATCGGAATTATATTTAACTATAAAGTCAATACCGCAAAAATCGCTGTCAACATCTGAAGGCAAATATAGTGAGTATCTAAATACTGTGCCTGCCTTATATTGGCCTTTTTCAGGATTGACCTGGGCTGATGCAGTCACTGCAAACAAAGATGTTACTATAATCAGCACACCCACAAATGACGCTAATAACTTTTTAACTTGATTCATTCTGTTCAGTTCCTTTCAAATAACGAATTTTTAAAAATTCATTATTACTTTTGTTATTCTTCCAACCTACAAAACCTAACGGAACTAATACTTAATCACTGACGCTGTCTGCCTGCTTTTGTTTTTTCTTTTTATATACAATAGCAACTACCACAAGTACCACTGCTGCTGCGGCAACACCTACAATAGCCCATATCATAAACGGGTTACTGTTGTTTGTGTTGTTGTCATTTACAACGGATGCGGTATCTGCAGTTGCAGAGTCCTGCTTTATTGCGTCCATACCGTCTACAGGATTTACGATTTCACCGTCATATTTGCCCTTTTCAATTTGTTCATTTATTGAATAGTCAGATGAGGTCATATCCTTTAAATCTGTATCGTACATTTCGGACACAGCTATTTTTATTTCATTATCTGAAGCCTTTTCTTTTACCGTAAAAGATGCTGAAATAAGTAGCTTTTCTTCTTTAAAATCAAAACCCTTTGCGGCGTCAATGGCTGCAAATTTTATTGACCCTGTTTTTTCGGAATTGGCAATGGTTTGTCCCAGATTTGGTACATTAATACTGCTTTTATCCAATTCCAAAGAATTGCTGTCGTACTTAATCTCAGCATTTATGCCGGAACAGTTTTTGTCCGCCTTTAGTTTCACAGTAAATGTAACTGTATCTCCCTCGTTAAATTCCTTTGAATTAACGGTAACAGTATTTGCGGCAAAGGCCGTAATCACACTCATAGCAATAATTACGGTAGCTGCTGCAAAGCAAGTTATTATTCGACTGGCTATATGGCTGTTTTTCCTCACTATAGAATTCCTCCATACTGATTATATAAATGATATTTTTTCTACGCACTGTTTAATCGTCTATTTTTTTGATAAGCCCACAAATTCAGCAAGCAATAAAGTGAAATATTGATATGCTTACATTAACTCTGTAAAAAATAAAAATCTCTTTTGCCACACATCTGCAAAGACTTAACTTTACATATACATACACCGGCCCCTGCTACCTGTAAATATTCGTTTACAACAAAAGGCCTTGGTAAGATTTTCAGCTTGCCTTAATAACTAAATAACAATATCATAAAATAAACGAAATAGCAAGCACCACAGATTGCAGTGCTTGCTAAGACAAATTGGATTTACCGATTAATTAAGATATCAGTTTCTTCAAAGCTGAAATATCGCTCATATTAAATCTGCCGTCACCGTTTATATCAGCCGCCTCAAGCTGCTCGGCTGTAATGTGGTCTATCTTTAGATACCAAGAACAAATTACTGTGTAGTCACTCATTGTTACACTGCCGTCATTGTCCAGGTCGCCAAGAAGTCTCTTAGGCTCTACACGAACATAGCTTTCAAAAGCTGAACCGTTTTTCGGCTGGTACTCATCGTCAACATATGTTAAGCTGCTGCCGTTAATATCGCAAAGCTCTCTCATTCTGTATGAAAGTGTAGTTGTACAATCCTCTTTAGCAATAAACTGCAAGCAAATTAGCTTTTGAACTGTTCCTGTGTTGTAGTTTAAGCCCTTTGACAAATCATCAATGCTCTTAACATTGTTATATACTGCCTCACCAGGAATCTGTGTTGAGCTTAGGAATATATCACCAGGGAATACGCTTGGTTTTACAGCGCTGTCACCCAGTGCGTAATCTATCTGTGCAGTACCTGATGCAAAGCCGTTATTCTCGGCAAATTCTTTGTTGATTTCAAGCTTGTCGTTATCATAGAACATATCTACTGTCCAACCTGAAATATCAATACCTGTTGAAGGTAATACCAATTCTACCCAATAATCAACCTTGTCACCCTTCTTAACAGTTACCTCTGTTGCAGCTGTAGTTGGTCTCTGTGTAGGCTGCTCTGTAGGAGTTGTAGGTGTAGTTGGTGTTGTAGGTGTTGTAGGTGTAGTTGGTGTAGTTGGAGTTGTTGGAGTTGTAGGTGTAGTTGGTGTTGTTGGTGTTGTAGGCTGTTCGCTGGAAACGATCTTATAATCCTGACCGAACTTAGCACCGTCTGCAGCCTGGTATGTACCGTCAATATATGCATTGTCTAGGTCTACATCGCACATTTCTCTTAGTCTGTAGCTTAGGTTAATTGTGCCTGTTTCCTTAGCTGTGTACTGTACGCATATTAGCTTCTGAGTAGAACCTGTGTTTAGTCCCAATGAAGAATGTACAGCGCTTACAAATGAAACTCTTGCCTTTGTATCCTTAATGTCAAGCATACTTCCGCCAGGAAGTGCTGCAGGTGTTGTAGTGTTGCCTATTGCATAATCAATAGCTGCTGTACCGCAAGCATAACCTGCTGTTGCAAATGAAGAATCATATTCAAGCTTATTGCTGTCATATAGGAAGTCAACAACCCAGCCTGATACATCTTTACCGCTTTTTGGAATATTTACTTCTGCCCAGTAAGCAACCTTGTCGCCCTTCTTAACAGAAATTTCCTTAGCTGCTGTTGTTGGAGCTGTCAGCCATTCGTCTGTTGATGGATCTGTTGGTGTTGTTGGGTCTGTTGGTGTTTCGCCGCTTACAACAGCACTGTTGCTGCTTGAAACCTTTGTTGTTACAGGTTGTCCTGTCTGTGAGTTATACTGGTTTTCAGCGTCAAGACCAATAGCCTCTTTCATCTTATAAGAAATAGTAGCTGTTCCTGCTTTCTTAGCTACAAATGAAACAGTAATTAGGTTCTTCTGTGTTGTAAAGTCGTAAGTTGTAGTAGGTGTACCGATACCAACTGTAGAAATCAGTCCGTCTTCCTCGGTTCTCTGCTGTGTCATTCCTGAAATGTTAGGGAATGATACTGAACTTACTGTAAGTAGTGATGGATCATAGTTAATATCTGTTCTGAAGCCGTAAAGCTTTTCAGCAAACTTAAAGTCAACCTTGTAAGTTACTGTGTCGCCGGCTTTAAATGTAACCTTTGTTGAACCTGTTGTTGCATCCTCTGTGCCACTCTGAACAACAGCGTTCTGTGAAATTGACAAACCGCTTACAGGCTTAGCATTTACTACAAGGTCGTTTTCGTTATCGTCAATCATTTCGTTGATAGTGTAGCTAATCTTGTATGTGCCTGCCTTCTTAGCTGTAAAGCGTACTGTCTGAATTGTAGTATTGCTTTGTGCTGTATAGCAGTCATTTGCAGGTGCAAGTGCAATAGCACTGATCTTGCCTGCAGTTGTAGTATTAACTATCTCTGTACCCTTGTTTGAACCAAGAGTATCTACACCGTCTTTACTGTATGTAGTATCAAGTGCAAAAGCAGAAGCGTCGTAATTTGTTGTTATGTTATAAGAACCAATCTTCTTTGATGTTTTTGCATCTACAGTAAATGTAACTGTATCTCCTGCCTTTACAGTAACAGATTTTTCACCGGTTACCTGTGTTCCAGGAGTGGTTGGTGTAGTAGGTGTCTGTGTTGGTGTTGTTGGAGTAGTTGGAGTAGTTGGAGTAGTTGGTGTAGTAGGTGTCTGTGTTGGTGTTGTTGGTACTTGTGTTGGATCTGTTGGGTGGATGTTTGTACCTACATAAGCAAACGGAGCTGTAACATTGTCCTCGTCGCTCTTCTCTTTACTGTTCTTCTCATGGGAGGCACCTGCATCACTTTGGTCTGCATTGTCATTCATTGACAAATCATAAGGCAGACAGTCCATACCGGACTTACCAAATGTGGCAATGTTCATAATGCCGACACCTTTAGATTCAATGTCGCTCTTTGTAACGCCAAGAATTGAAAGCGGAATAGACATCTCATAGTGGAAGTCCATTCCATCGCTGTTGTGACCCTTTGTATTAAAGTCAACCCAAGCAGCACTTTGGTTGCACATATCGCCTATGACTCTGTTGTGACTTTGACCATAACCGCCGTCAATGCCGTAAACATTTTTGCTGACTATACCATCACCATATTTGAAGTTAATACCTGCTGTTGATGAATTGTAAACTTCCTTTGGATTAAGGCCTGTGCTGTCACCTGAGTATACAAAAGGTCCGTTTGAACCGTTTGTAGAAATTGCAATAAGTCTGTTAAAGCTTCTGTCAATAGTAATACCTGAATCCCAAATAGTACCTGATGTTTGCAGCTTACCGCTGTTTCCTATTGCGTCAGACTTACCTGTATCAATCGCAATAAAGAAAGGTAAATTCTGATTTTGGTACAAATGGCCCTGTGTTAACGGATAGTCAGCAGCAGGAGCAACAACATCCTGAACATTTGTCATTTCCCACATTAGGTACAGGTTATTGTCGTCCCAAGCACCGTACATAGCGTACATATCAATAGGTACCTCGTGCATTGAATCATCACGATATACTCTTGGGTCATCGTTTGCTGTACCCTGAGCAATAAGCATTGAGCTATCCCAGTCAGAAATGTCTCCATCTATAGTTATGGTCTTATTTTTACCAAAACCTGTGCCATTTGTGGAGTAGTAGCTGGCTAATGAAGATGAGCTTGCATTTGCACTGCTCAAAGCTGTTGGACCGACCTTTGCTGAGTCGGCACTTTGCTGGTTTGTGCTTGTAGCTGCTGTTGCAGGAACAACGCACATTGACGCAACCATTAAAGCTGCAAGAACTGAGCTTACAACTTTACGCTGGTGTTTTGCCATTAAAATTCCTCCTTTTTCTTCTCTATGTAAGCATATCTATGCACTTTTTATTATAAAGAACTTCAATAAAAATTACAATGGTTTTTAGCATAGCAAAATCAAAATCGTATATTATAACAAAAAACACTGGAAAATTTTATACAGGATAACCTCTAAATTTATGTCTTTACAAAGAAAAAAGACACGCAACAGTTAGATTTGTAGGCAATATCAAAAAGCCATCTACATTTATATGCAAGTTTACGAACAATTTTAGCAACATTTGTATAATAAAAATAAACAGCTAAGGCGACAAGCCCAAAAGCTTGCCGCCTTAGCAACCATTACATATTGAAACATAAAAAATTATTTACAAATTATTCCTCATAACCTTTTGGATTGTTAGACTGCCATCTCCAAGAATCCTTGCACATATTCTCCAAGGTTTCTTCAGCCTGCCAGCCAAGAACATCTCTTGCCTTTGTTGGGTCTGCATAGCACTCTGCAATGTCGCCGTCTCTTCTAGGCTTAATTACATAAGGTATCTTAATATCGTTGGCTTTTTCAAAAGCTTTAACAATGTCCAAAACACTGTAGCCTATGCCTGTACCAAGGTTGAATATTTCTGTACCCTTGTTTTTGTCAGCATATTCTATTGCCTTTACATGTCCCTTTGCCAAATCAACTACATGTATATAGTCTCTTACGCCTGTACCGTCGTGAGTTGGGTAATCGTTGCCGAACACTCCCAGCTGAGGCAGCTTGCCGATAGCAACCTGTGTGATATACGGCAGCAAATTGTTTGGAATACCTGTAGGGTCTTCGCCTATTCTGCCGCTTGGGTGAGCACCTATTGGGTTAAAGTACCTTAGCAATACTACCGACAAATTTTTGTCAGCTGCAGCAGCGTCTGTTAAAATTTGCTCTATCATTAGTTTTGTCCAACCATATGGGTTAGTACAGCCTGTTTTCATACCCTCTACAAGAGGCACTCTTTCAGGCACTCCGTAAACTGTAGCCGACGAACTAAATACAAAATTGTTTACATTATATTTTGCCATAGCCTCCAGCAAAGTAAGCGTAGTATCAAGGTTATTTCTATAGTACATAAGTGGCTTTGCAACAGACTCACCTACAGCCTTAAAGCCTGCAAAATGAATTACTGCGTCAAAGTTCTCTTTTGCAAACATACTGTCAACCTTTTCTTTGTCTGCAACATCTATATTATAGAAAGGAATATCCTGCCCTGTAAGCTCCTTTAGTCTTTCAAGCACTGCCGGCTTACTGTTTGAAAGGTCGTCTGCAATAACTGCCTTGTGGCCTGCCTTTATAAGCTCAATGCAAGTGTGGCTGCCGATAAATCCGGCGCCGCCTGTAAGTAAAATTTTCATTTATATACCTGCTTTCTGCAAAAAACTAGATTATTTTATACAGATTATAACAAATATAAAATTTCTTTGCAATAACAATAAAAACTTTTACAAATTATATCTGTTTTCGCAAACACAACCTTAAATTTTCTGCAATATTTACAGTCTTAAAGCTTCATTAAATCTTTCATAACACTGCGCCGCACAACTTAACAAAAGCAAAATGCTACGGACTATATAAAATCAAATAGTCCATAGCATTTTGTTTCTATACTCAGCATATAAAAATCGTACCATATGCTGATTTCATCTCCCATATGTACCTATCTGTTTTGTATTTTTACCGTTAAGCCGCATAAAAATACGTAATAATACCGGTGACCGACTTGCCGGTGTCAACCACATTTACCCGGTTACTCCCGTGTACCGGCTTTATTTTTGTACTTTCCCAATATCAGTAAGGCAGAAAGCACAAACCACGCATATGAAATGCAAAAAGCCATACTATATTTGGAAGTTAAAACAAGCAGCAACATTATACCGAGTTCAATTAATAAAATAATAGCGCTGCGCCTCCTGTATTTTTTAACTTCATCTTTGTTAATATATTTATAAACACTATCTACAGGTGATAAAACAAATATAGCAGGTAGCCCCACTACCGCACACAGGATAATAACCCAGGTAAAGTCGGTAAAAAAGGTCAGCAATAAATTTAATGTTGTAATAATACAACAAGATATTGCCAGACAAGAAATAAAATTCTTTGCATGGAAGCCACCGGCATACTGCCTCAGCACTGCAAATGCTCCAAAAAATACTATTGTCTCCAGCACATTTCCAAATAATATGCCGATTATGAGGAATATGCAAAATGAAAAAACCATTTCCTCAATTAGTTGTAAGCCAAAGCAATATACCTTCCGCTCGTTTTCCTTTATAATGTTGGCTTCCACCATATACGCAACAATTTTATCTCTTAACATTCTTGAACATCTCAATTTCCTTTGGTGCTACAGGCTGATGAGCCAAAATACTTGATGTTGTATTCGCACTGTTGATGATTACCTTTTCTACTGTACTCTTTGTGATTTTGCATAGGTTTGTTTTTAGTGATGCCTTTAGTGATTTCATATCTCTCACCTCCCTCAACTAGATTTTACATCTTAAAAATAGAAATAACAATACAGTTTGACAAAACGATGAAAGAATTGTAAAAACGATGAGTTTTTGGCAAAAAGCGTACAAATGTTTGGGAGAATAAATTTTTTTCATTGTATAAAAAAGCCTTTTCAGATAGTTTTATTCTACACTGAAAAGGCTGGCTTTTTTAATTTTTAAATTTTAGTGTTGACAAATAAAAAATTCTTGATTATTTTTCTTTCAAAAGTACGGCAAGCTGTATTTTCTGTGTAAAGTTTGTCATTCTTAAACATATTGCAGCCAAAACAGCTACAAATACCCCAAGAACAATTAAAGCACTTACAGGACTTACCTCTGCAGTAAGGGTAATCAGTCCTCCCTTTACCATTGAGGCAAGAATAGGGTTAAGTATAAGCTGTGCGCACACTGCCGACAATGCCAACGCTATTATATACGCTATTAACAGCAGCAGCAAATATTCCAAAAAGATAATTACAAATATATGCCCTGTTTTGTAGCCAAGTGCCCTATACAGGGCAAGCTCGTTGGTTCTGTTTTTAATACAGCCGGAAATAAATATTGAGGTGCCCATTACTGTCATTACCAAAAATACTGCCAAAACAATAACCATAATAATAAGTGACAGGTTAAAGGTGCTTAGGTCTATTCTAAAGCTGTTTTCGTAGGCGACGCCTCCGTATTTTTCACATTCATCAATAAGCTGTTGTTTATTTGTACCCTTTGCCAAAGCAAGGCTGTATGTTATACTCTCGTTTTCGTCATCGGCGCTTTTTTCGGAATATTTTAAAAGCTGGTCGCAGCTTGTATATATACACTGGGTATCAAGGGCAGGGTCGGTAACATCGTAGGTGCCTGCTACCTTTAGCTTGTATTGGTTGCCGTTTTCATCAACAAAGTTTAGCTCCTTGCCCACAAACTTTTTACAGTCCACATCTATCCGCATTTGGGTTTGCAGGTCTTTGTCGTGGTAGATTTCCGGCATAAGCACAGTGTCTTTGTCGGTACTTTTTAGCTGACTGCCTTTTGTAACCACAGGCTCATAGTCCATATGTAAATACGACAGATTAACAGTTGAATTAAAGGTTTTGTCGGCAGAGGTCAGCACTATGTCATATGGCGAAATGCTTATACCCTCAACGCCATCCATAGCCGCCAGCTTATCCTTTGCACCTTTGTTATTTATGTCTACATCTACCATTAGTTCCTTATTGTAAGGGTGGTTGTTTACCTTTTGGTCCATATCCGTCCACAGTCTGATAACTACAGATGAAGTAAGCAATATACATATAACGCAGATAGCGTTAAAAATTACAAACACTATGCTTCTTGCCTTTTGCTGAGTAACAGACGCCTTTATAAGCATTAAAAAATTAACTATTGTCACCGCTTTTCATCCCCCAGTACGCCGTCCTTCATATAGTAAACTCTGTCTGCATACTCCAAAATACTTTCGTTATGCGACACCACCATAATTCCCTTGCCCTGCTGTGCAAGTTCTTTTAGCAGTGTGAATATAATTACCTCGTTTTCGCTATCAAGGTTACCTGTAGGTTCGTCTGCCAAAATAAAGTCGGGGTCATTTGCCAAGGCTCTGGCTACAGCCACACGCTGCTGCTCTCCGCCCGAAAGCTGGCTAGGGTAGTGCTCTGCACGCTCTGACAGTCCTACTACATCTATTAGCTCCTTTGCCTTTTTTTCCATTTCTGCCTTGTTTTTATACTCCGGGTTAATCAGCATTGGCAGCATTACATTTTCGTATGCCTTTAGCTGTGGGTTAAGGTGAAATGCCTGAAAAACAAAGCCCAGGCTTTTTTGGCGTACATCTGCAATAGCGTTTTTAGGCAGCTTTGAAACATCCTTTGAATTAATGAATATACTGCCGCTTGTAGGCAGGTCCAGTAGACCTATCATTTGCAGCAGGGTACTTTTGCCCGAGCCGGAGTGTCCCATTACTACAATAAATTCCCCTTGGTTAATAGTAATACTTACTTCTTTTAACGCTGTTACCTTTTGGTTGTAAACCTTTACAAGGTCTTTTGCTACTATTGAGTTCATAAAATATCCTCCTTATTTTTATGCTTTTGCTAATTTTCAAAATTTATTATATAAACGCCTTAAGCGTTCATAGCCTCCTGAGGCTGTATTTTTGCTATGTTGTACACCATTATAAGCAAGCAAACAAGCGGTATAACCAGTATAACCCCAAAAGCTATGGCAAGCAGTATTAAAAAGCTTGTCCATGGCATTACATACATTTGCTGTGCTGTGTCGCCCGACGAATTAATAAGATTTATTATCAGCACTGTTACAGCCGACAGCACTCCGCCTATTAACAATGCCTTTACAGCCAGTATTATATTTTCTAGGTACATACTGTAGAAAATTTGGCTTGTTTTGTAGCCTACAGCCTTCATAAGGCCTATTTCTGCCTTACGCTCGGCTATGTTGTTATGCACACTTAAAAATATATTTATAACTGTAAGGAACAGTACAGCCACCGTTAAGAATGTACCTACACCGCCAAAAATTCCTGTAAAGGCAAGCATAGATTCGTCAACATAGCCTACCTGCACTCCGGCATTAAAGCCCATACCCTGCAGTTCGCTTATTATCCCTGCAATATTGTCTATGCTGTCAGCTGTAACAACATAATCTCTTGCGTATTCATCGTTTATATAGTCATCAAGGTCGTCCTTCATACCCTTTTTTACGGCATTGTCAAGTGCCATTTTATCTATTTTCTCGGCTGTTGCTTTCGATACTAATATATAGCTACCGCCATCCAGTGAAGTTGCCTTGGAGTAGTAATAAATACCCACCACTTTTAGCTTGTAGGTGATTTTCGGCAAGCTGGTCCATTCACCCAAATAGCCCTTTTCGTATCCTCGCTTTTCACCCTTTGTAAATTGGTGTATAAGATATTCCAAATCTACGGTAATTGTTTTGCCGATAAGACTTTCTGTGCTTATTTTTTCACGGGCTACGGTTTTTCCTGAATCTTCGTCTATATCCTCATAAGTAAAAATATGGGGTAATATACAACTCATTTCAGGCGCTTTGTCCAGCCCGGTTCCTTTTATTACCTTGTTTATGTAATCACTGTCATAAAATTGATCTACTAAACCTACAGTAAGCTTATCTAAATTGGTTTCGTTTGTTGTGTTGCTTACATCCTTATTATTTTCATCCGTAATTTTAGTTATTGTTATCACTTCCGGCACAGTAGGAAGCGCCGCCCTTTCACAAGAAACAACATGTTCAAGCGAAAGAACATTACCTATTGTTTTATCTGTTACTCCCTTTGCTCCATTTGGATAGCAAGTTTCCGGCATTATATACCCTTGCCTGCATATTTTCATATTTTTATACTCATCACAGGTAGTGTTTACAATGCTTAAAAAGCCCACAAGAAGCGTAACTGCCACTACTGACAGTATCATCATAACCATTACAGTATCTTTTCTTTTTGACCCTTTCAGATTTGCCTTAGCTAGAAATAAATTGTTATTTATTCTCATATATTTTCTCCCTTAAGCGTTCATAGCCTCCTGAGGTTGTATTTTTGCTATATTGTACACCATTATAAGCAGGCAGGCAAGCGGTATAACCAGTATAATCCCAAAGGCTACGGCAAGCAGTATTAAAAAGCTTAACCATGGCATTACATACATTTGCTGTGCTGTGTCTCCTGATGAATTAACAAAGTTTATTATCAGCACCGCTACCGCCGACAATGCACCTCCTATTAACAGTGCCTTAACAGCCAGTATAATATTTTCAAGGTACATACTGAAGAAAATTTGACTTGTTTTGTAACCTACGGCTTTCATAAGTCCTATTTCCGCCTTTCGCTCGGCTATGTTGTTATGCACGCTTAAAAATATATTTATAACCGTAAGCAAAAGTATAGCCACCGTTAAAAATGTACCTACACCATTAAATACACCGGTAAAGGCAATCATAGATTCATCGAGTACACCTACCGAACCCACTACATTAACCCCTTTCTCAAATAGGGTATCGATAACCTCATTTATATTTTCTATACTGTCAGCCGTTACTATATATTCTCTTGCCTGTTCATCGTTTATATAATCTTCAAGATCATCCTTCATACCGTTTTTAACGGCATTATCAATTGCCATTTCATCTATTTTTTTAGCTGTTGCTTTTGATATTACTATATCAGGACTTCCGTCTAGGGCCTTAGATTGAGAATAATGATAAATACCAACCACCTTTAGTTGGTAGCTTATTTTAGGCAGATTAACCCAGTCACCTGAATAACCTACACCACTCTTTTTAAATAAATTTATATTATACTCTAAATCAACACTAAGAGTTTTTCCGAGCAAGCTTTCGGTAGCAATTCGTTCCTTTTTGCCAGTAAATTCATCTTTTTTATAATCATATTCTACGTATATAAAAGTATCTGGCAAAATACAACTCATCACAGGCGATTTATCAAGATTTGTTCCTTTTACAACCTTAGTCACCGAATCCTCGTCATATATTTGGGAACACATATCCTCATTGATTTTTTTTAGACTTGTTTCATTCGTTGTGTCAGATATATTTTTACTGTTTTCATCTAATATTTGGGTTACCGTGACACTTTGGTATGCAGTATATGGCAGATCCTCTTTTTCACAGGAGATGACATGGTCTATCGATAGTATTTCATTTATATTTTTATTTGTTACACCAACGCTCTCCACTTCTTCATGCTCAGTCTTCGGAAAAATAACGGCTTGCCTATAAACCTTTGCATTTTTATTTTGCTCAAGCACAGTATTTACCACGCCCAAAAATCCTACCAATAATGTAATTGATATTACAGAAAGTATCATCATAGCCTGCACAGTGTTTTTCTTGGCAGAGCCTTTTAGATTTGCTTTGGCTAAAAATAAATTGTTGCTTATTTTCATAAAAAAATACCTCCACTCCCTACAACCACAACAACTGCGTTTATAGGAGTAAAGGTATTTTAAAAAATAATCCGTCAGAAACCGGTCTGTATAAGTCTTGATTGTATAACCCAACGGCAATTCGTTCTATTTACCGTAATTAACCCTAAAAAACACAACTATCATTTAAAAATATTGTTAATATTTAACTTCACTTGTATTTTAGCACCTTAAACCGCCAATGTCAACAGTATTAATAAAATATTTTTTACTTGCGATAACTGTAAAAATTATACACCACCCCATATTTGCAATATAATTTAACCCTGCCTTACCTATTGACAATATGCACATTGTGCAATATAATAAAGTTGTAAGATTTCATAGGGACATCATAGGCATTTTGCCAACGGTGTTAAGAGGTTTATTATGGCACAGCTTAAATCAAAAAATTTTACATTTTTTGGTTACTTCAGCAGTTATTCTGTTGGAGCTTATTTTGCTTGTGTAAAATCTTAACAGTAAGTTACCTTATGAAGCCTAATTGATTTTATATTCTTGGTTTTAAACGGAGCTTACTGCAAGCTCCGTTATTTTTATTTTCGGAGGTTTTAATATGATTATTGTATTACAAAAGGGAACAACACCACAGCAGGCCGAAGAATTTGGCAAACAGCTTGAAAAAAGCTACAATGTAAAGGTAAATCTTTGGGAGGGTGTGCAAAGCTCTGTACTGGGCCTGATAGGCGACACAACCTCTATAGATATTGACGCTATTAACGCACAGTCACTTGTAGCCAATGTTCAGCGTGTACAGGAGCCTTATAAAAAGGCGAACCGTAAGTTCCACCCGGACAACACTGTTATCACCCTTGACAACGGCACAAAAATAGGCGACGGCAGTTTGGCTATTATGGCCGGCCCTTGCTCTATAGAGGGTGAGGAGCAAATTTGCGGTATAGCACAATCTGTAAAAGACAGCGGCGCTGTTATTTTGCGTGGCGGTGCGTTTAAGCCTCGTACCTCGCCATACTCTTTCCAGGGTTTAAAGGGCGAGGGCCTAAAATATATGGAAGAGGCAAAGAAAAGAACAGGCTTGCCTATAGTTACTGAAATTATGGCGGCTGAGCATTTGCCTTTGTTTGAAAATGTAGATATTATTCAGGTAGGCGCAAGAAATATGCAGAACTTTGAACTTTTAAAGGAGCTGGGCAAAATTGACAAGCCTATACTTTTAAAGCGTGGTCTTGCCTGCACTATCGAGGAGCTTTTGATGAGTGCAGAATACATTATGGCAGGCGGCAACGAAAGGGTAATGTTCTGCGAAAGAGGCATTCGTACTTACGAAACCTACACTCGCAACACTCTTGACATTTCTGCTATACCGGCGCTTAAAAAGCTTTCGCATTTGCCTGTTATTATTGACCCAAGCCACGCTGCCGGCAAAGCTTGGATGGTAGAGTCGCTGTCTATGGCGGCTGTTGCGGCAGGAGCTGACGGCCTGATTATTGAGGTACACAATGACCCTGCGCACGCTTTGTCAGACGGTGCACAGTCACTTACACCACAGCAGTTTGACGCTACAGCTAAAAAGCTGTTTGCACTAAAAAATGCTTTAAACAGCATTAACGAATAAAATTAAAACGCATATAAATGGCGTTTATTAAGGTAGTACAGGCTGTTGCCTGTTGCTTAGTTGATTAGGAAGTTTGTTTATGAATATAGTTATATCCGGCCTAGGCATAATCGGCGGTTCATATGCTAAAGCCATAAAAAAATACACAGACCACACGGTTATAGGAATTAACCGCAGTGAAAGGCCGTTAAAAATGGCACTGGAGTGCGGTGCTATTGACAAAATAGGCACTAAAGAGGATTTAAAAACAGCCGATATGCTTATACTGGGTACTTTCCCTATGGCAGCTGTAGAATTTATAGAAAAAAACGGCGATTACATTAACAAAAACTGCATTGTTACCGACACCTGCGGAATAAAGGGTAAAATATGCCCCGAAATGGTTAGGCTGTCCGAAAAATACGGCTTTACCTTTGTAGGTACCCACCCTATGGCCGGCAAGGAAACAAACGGCTTTGAGTCAGCCGACGCAGACCTGTTTGTGAACGCCTCTTGCATAATAGTACCCTGCAAAGCCGACAACACCGCAGTAACCTTCGTAAGCGACTTTGTGCGTACTATAGGCTTTACGCAAACCCCTGTGGTTACCCCACAGGTACACGACCGAATGATAGCCTTTACCTCACAGGTACCTCATGTTATGGCTTGTGCCTATGTATTAAGTCCTGTATGCAAAAACCACAAGGGTTTTTCGGCAGGCAGCTACCGTGATGTATCGAGAGTGGCTAAGATAAACGCAAAGCTGTGGACGGAACTGTTTTTGGAAAACAAAGAGCCTCTTACAGCGGAGCTTGACACACTTATTGACAATTTAACACAAATACGCAACAGCATTGCGAATAACGATGACCAAGGGCTGTGTAAGCAGCTGCAAATGAGCAGACAGGTTAAGGAGGAGCTAAAGGAATGAAAACACTGCATATTGCAACGGGAAAACCCTACGATATTATAATAGAGCGTGGTATTATTGACCAATGCGGTACATATCTGCGAGGGGTATCAAAGGCAAAAAAGGCAATGATTATTTCTGACAGCAATGTTTTTCCTATTTACGGCGGCAGAGCAGAAGCTTCTTTAAAGCAGGCCGGATTTGAAACATCGCAGTTTGTCTTTACTGCCGGTGAAGAAAGCAAAAGACTTGAAACCATTGCACAAATGTACACTGCACTTATAGAAAACGGCTTTACAAGAAGTGACATTATTGTAGCCCTAGGCGGCGGAGTTGTAGGCGATATGAGCGGGTTTGCCGCCGCTACATATTTGCGTGGTATAGACTTTGTTCAAATACCAACTTCACTGCTGGCACAGGTGGATTCATCTGTAGGCGGCAAAACAGGCGTAGATATTCCACAGGGTAAAAATTTGGTAGGTGCTTTTTGGCAGCCAAACACAGTGCTTATAGATCCGGACACTTTAAACACCCTTACACCGCACTTTTTTGCAGACGGTATGGGCGAGGTTGTTAAGTACGGCTGTATAAAGAGCGAAAAGCTTTTTGAAACACTTGAAAAGGAAAACGCACCTGAAATTATAGACGACATTATTTACCAATGTGTAGAAATAAAGCGTGATGTAGTGCAAAAGGACGAGCGTGACCACGGCGAACGGGCATTGCTTAACTTTGGCCATACATTAGGTCATGCTATTGAAAAGGAGCACAATTTTAAAGGCGTATCTCACGGTGAGGCTGTAGCCATTGGTATGGTTATGATAACAAAGGCAAGTGAAAAAGCCGGCATTACCCCTGCAGGTACAGCCGACAGAATTGCACAGCTTTGCAAGAAGTACAACCTGCCAACCTGTGACACAACACCTATAGAGAAAATTGTGAAAAGCTCTTTCTCCGATAAAAAGAGCAGTGGCGACAGCATTGGCTTAGTTGTGCTGGATAAAATAGGTGAAAGCAAAATCTACCCTGTTAAAAAGACCGATATGCTTGGCTTTGTAACAGGCAAATAATATATAGATACACAACAAGGAGATGAAAAAATATGAGTAAGGTTAGAGTATTTCCCTCTGTTTTTAACGGAGAGGTAACACTTCCTCCCTCTAAAAGCGATGTTCACCGTGCTATACTTTGTGCGTCACTTGCAAGGGGCAAAAGTGTAATATCCCCTGTAGATATGTCCCAGGATATTTTGGCAACCATTGACTGTGCCAAAGCCTTGGGAGCAGATATTACCGTTGAAGGCAACACCGTATATATAGACGGTACAAATTTGTTTGGCAGCAAAACTGCAGAGCTTAACTGTAGGGAATCCGGCTCTACCCTGCGTTTTTTCATTCCTGTAGCGGCTGTAGGCGGCGTGGCGGCTACCTTTACAGGCAAGGGCAGACTGCCTCAGCGTCCTATAGGCATTTACCTTGACTGCCTGCCGAAATTCGGTGTAAAATGTAATACAGAGGGCGGTTTACCTCTTGATATAAGCGGCGAGCTACAGCCGGGCAACTTTGAAGTGCCGGGCAATGTAAGCTCGCAGTTTATTACAGGGCTTTTGCTTGCCCTGCCACTTACAGGCAAGGACTGTACTATAACCTTAACATCACCGCTGCAATCTGTTGGATACATTAATATGACAATACGCACTATGGGCGTGTTTGGTGTAAAGGTAGAAGCAACGGAAAATGGCTACTTTATTAAAGGTGGTCAAAGCTACAAGCCATGCCGCTACACCTGTGAGGGCGACTGGTCCCAGGCGGCTTTCTTTATGGCAGCCGGTGCACTGGGCGGACAACTTACATTAAAGGGCTTGCATACCGACTCAATACAAGGGGATATGCAGTGCCTGGAAATTTTTAAGGAGTTTGGCGCTAATGTAACAGTAACTCCAAATGGTATTACCGTTACAGGCGGAGATTTAAAGGGCATTAGCATAGACGCCACACAAATTCCCGACTTAGTGCCTATTTTGGCAGTTACTGCCGCATTTGCAGAGGGCAGTACAAATATTTATGGGGCGGAAAGGCTTAGAATAAAAGAAAGCGACCGCCTAAACGCAATATCTACCTGTTTAAATAAGGTAGGTGCAAAGGTAACGGAAAAGCCTGACGGGTTGATTATTGAGGGCGTTAAAAATGCCGCAGGCGGAAGTGTAGAGGGCTATAACGACCACAGAATTGTTATGTCTATGGCAATATGTGCTGAAAAATCCACAGCACCAATAGAAATAAGCGACAAAGAAAGTATAAACAAGTCTTACCCAAGCTTTTTTGAGGATTATAAAAAAGTAAAGGGCAAGGTTGAGGAAATATAAACAGTAATATATAAAGTAGGAGGCTGTGCCAATGTCATCTTGTTGGGGCAACAAAGTAAAAATATCAATATTCGGCGAAAGCCACGGTAAGGGTATAGGCGTGGTTGTAGACAATTTGCCTGCCGGTGAAAAAATAGATATGGAGCAGGTGCTTATGCATATGGGCAGGCGTGCTCCCGGTAAGGACAAAACAGCTACACCAAGGCTTGAAAAGGATTTGCCGCAAATACTAAGCGGTATGCTTAACGACACCACCACAGGTACGCCTATGTGTGCTGTTATAGAAAACACCAACACCCGTTCAGGGGACTATGGCAATTTATTAACAGCTCCAAGGCCGGGGCACGGCGACTATCCGGGTTTTATACGCTACAACGGGTTTAACGACATTCGTGGCGGCGGTCATTTCTCCGGCAGACTTACTGCTCCTATTGTATTTGCAGGTTCTGTATGCCGACAAATTTTAGAGAAAAAGGGCATAAAAATTGCCTCTCATATTCAGTCTGTAGGCAAGGTGTGTGACAGCAAGTTTAATCCTTTAAAGGTTGACGAAAGTCTTATTGACAGCCTTAACAAACAGAGCTTTCCTGTAATTGACCCTAGTTCAGAGCCAAAAATGAGAGAATACATTGAAAACGCCAGAATGTCACAGGACAGCACCGGCGGCGTAATAGAGTGTGTTGCCACAGGAGTACCGGCCGGCATAGGAAGCCCTATGTTTGGTGGGGTAGAAAACCTTATATCCTCTATTATGTTTGGCATACCGGCGGTAAAGGGTATAGAGTTTGGCGCAGGCTTTGCCATAACAGAAATGTTGGGAAGCCAAGCAAACGACCAGTACGCATATGACGAAAACGGCAAGGTAGTAACCCTAAGCAACAACAACGGCGGTATTACAGGCGGCATTACAAACGGTATGCCTATTTTGTTCAGAATAGCCGTAAAACCTACACCGTCTATTTCAAAGCCACAGCAAACCGTAGACTTGACAAAGCACGAAAACACAGAGCTTGTTATTCACGGCAGACACGACCCTTGCATAGTACCACGGGCAACAGTTGTGGCGGAATCCGCACTGGCTATTGCACTTATTAATTTACTGTAAGGGGGCCGGAAAATGGACTTAAAGGACATTAGAACAGAAATTGACAGCATTGACAAGGAGCTTATAAAGCTGTTTACAAAGCGTATGGAATGCAGTAAGCAGGTGGCTCTTTACAAAAAAGAAAACAACACTCCTGTTTTAAATGTAAAGCGTGAACAGGAGATTCTTGATAAAGTGGAAAAAGAGGGCGGAGAGTACGGCTATGCCGCACAGCTGCTTTTTTCTAACATTATGGAGCTTAGCCGCGGACTTCAGCACGACATTATAGGCTCAGGCAAAAAAATACGCAGTCTTATTGAAACCTCAAAGGGTGACTTAGACAAAACTCATGGCGTAAAAATTGCCCTACAGGGTGTAAAGGGTGCAAATTCACACGAAGCGGCTACACAGCTGTTTCCTGACGGTACACCTGTGTTTTACAGAAGTTTTTCGCAGGTATTTGAGGCAGTAAACAACGGTGAAGCAAAATACGGCGTACTGCCTGTAGAAAATTCATCTGCCGGCTCTGTAGCCGATGTTTACGACCTTATTTTAAAATACCGTTTTTACATAGTAAAGGCACTGGACTTACCTATTCAGCACTGCTTGTGTGCAATAAAACAAAGCCAACTGTCAGACATAGAGCAGGTGTGGTCACACCCACAGGCATTGGCTCAGTGTACCGACTTTACAACGGCACACAATTTTACCACTGTACCGTCACCAAACACAGCCATTGCCGCACAGGACATAGCCAAAGAAAAGCGTTTAAACTGTGCAGCAATATGCACTAAAAAAGCTGCCCAGGAATATGGGCTAAAGGTGCTTGTTGAGGGCTGCCAAAATAACAAGGACAACAGCACACGCTTTATAGTAATATCAAAGGAGCTTATTATACCTAAGGACGCCGACAAAATAAGCCTTTGCTTTTCACTGCCGCATGTTACAGGTTCACTGTACAATGTGCTTGGCCGCTTTAGCTCCAACGGAATGAACCTTACAAAGCTTGAGTCACGCCCACGAGACGGCAGAGCCTTTGAGTATCTGTTCTACCTTGATTTTCAGGGCAGCGTACACAACAACCCAAAGGTGGTAAACCTACTGTGTGCCCTGTCGGAGGAAATGCCGGAGTTTTCATTCTTGGGCAACTACAAGGAGCTGTAATTCTTTGTAAATAACAATTAATAAACAACTTTCATATACACACAAAGCCCCCAAGGGAGAGTTAATCCCTTAGGGGCTTTTCCACATTTTAACATTGTGTTTATCTTTTTCTTCCTATGTATCTGCATACCTTCTTCTTATAACGCAGATATTCATCGCCAAAGGCCTCAAGCAAAAATTCCTCTTCAACATTAACAATCTGTAGGTGAAACATAAGCATTGCAAACAGGGAAACTTCAAACAATACCAAATTAAAGAACATTAATAAAATCCCTAAATACATAAGGTCGAAGCCCAAAAACGCAGGGTTTCGGCTGATTTTGTATATTCCCTTTGTTACAAGCTCGGTTTTATCTGTTTTGGATACTCCGGCTCTCCAGCTGTCCCTCATTGTCAGTACCGATATTATAAACACAGCCACGCCAACAATGGCTACCAACACACCAACAATCCTTACAGGCACAGCAAAAAACGAGATATTTAAAATAATGCTGACTATCTCCACAGCAGGAACCAAATATGTAACAACTTTCATTGTTATCTCTACAAACTTTACAAAGCCAACCTTTCCTTTACCTATTTGATCGGTTTTTATACCCTTTTTATGCTGACTTATCATTTTAATAAAGTAGCACCCGTAAAAAACAAGCAAAATGGCAATACCGGCTACCTGAAACCACATTATAATTCCCCCCAGTTTATCTGTAACTAACTCCTATGTATATTAACCAATTTGGGCAAGCAGTTCTTTTATTTGGCTAAGGTTTTCAGCAAAATATATTCCCTGCTGTCTGTTTTCTGTAGACAGGCCCATTTCTATCATATGATTAAGCAAAGTTTTCAGTCCGTTGTAATATCCGTTAAGATTATACAAAATACATGGTGCATTTATACGCTTTAAGGATACCATCGACATTACTTCTGTTATTTCCTCCAGGGTACCTGTACCACCGGGGAAAGCAATAAAGGCGTCCCCCAGTTCAATCATCTTTTTCTTACGCTGAGGAATATCCTTAGTTATAATAATGTTTGTAAGGGCTTCATACTGCAGGTTTTTCTCAATAAAAAATTCTGGCTCAACACCGGTAACCTTGCCGCCGGCATTAAGAACACTTTTTGCTATCTCTCCCATAAGCCCCGATTTTGAACCGCCGTAAACAAGGGATTTTCCACTTTCCCCTATCCAAGTGCCAAGCTCTCTTACAGCGTCACCCAACAACGGGTCGTTCCCCTGAAAAGCTCCAAGATATACTGTAATATTCATAATTTCATCCCCTTTTTTGTATTATAACACAAGCACTAGGCAAAAGAAATATACAAACAAAATCTTTATCAGAAAAATATGTAGAATTATAACTAAATATATTGTGTGCTTTTAAACACACTTTAGCTTATCAGACAAAAAGCCCCCGGAAGCTGTTACGCCACCGGGGATTTACAAAATATTATTTTATTTTCTTTACCGGTCTGACATACTTCCAAAAGCGTTTACAATCGTGATAAAAATAAAACACTCTGCCTTGAGCAGTATCTAATTCATAACCGCTTTTTGAGTAATCAAACTCCTTCATTGCTTTTTCTATTTTTGCCTCTACAACAGCATTTTCCTTTTCAAAATTAAAAGGCCCGTGTTCAAACACAATGTATTCGCCTGCGGGAACATCCATTATCTGCATTTGCGGCGGCACTTCTCCGTTGTAATCTACAGGTAAACGAACACCGTAGCTTTCGGCAAGTGGAATGCCCCAGCTGCATATTCTGCCCTCAGGTTCATTTATAAACGCCATAAGCTGACCGGCTGCGGCATCTGCCTCACTGCCACCTATATCGTCTAACTTACCCTTAATGCTGTCCAACAAGCCGCAAATGGTTTCACAGTCTTGCCCCGGAATTTTACTTTGCTTTTGCCAAAAATCAAAGTAACCTATACTTTCGTAATTTCTGATATGCAAAAACTTATGTGCCGGAATTGTTACAAAGTAAATTTTAATGTCTTCTGATGATTTTGCCATACCTGTTCCCCCTATTCCTAATAAATAACAGTCAAAAGGCTTAATTGCCGTACGAAGCACAACCGGTTTTGGATTACTGCGATACTCACTTGGCGTAGTGCCATACGCCTCTTTAAAAGCACGGGTAAATGCTTCGTGAGATGAAAAGCCGTATTTTACAGCTATGTCTAGAATCCCGCTTTTTGTATCCCGAATTTCCTTAAGTGCAAAAGCAAGCTTTCTGTAGCGCAGATAGTCCCGCAGCTGCATTCCGGATATTTTTTTAAACTTTCTGGAAACATAATACTCGGAATACCCAAGAAATTCTGCCAAATAAGCAAGCGTTAGAGCCTCGTCGTTTTGACTTTTTATACATTTGTCAATTTCAAGTACAATACTTTGTATACTTCTATGCCACTCTTTCACTTTGTGCACCGCCTTTACCGAATAAATACATTATACCTATTATAACATTACTTAACTTGATTTGACTTTCATAAATAAAAATCTATTTATAATTTAACAAATTATATAAATGTTAAATTTATAAAAAAACAATTTTTATCTTAAATCTTCACGAAAAAACATATTAATCCGGCAGGTTATATTTTTTACTGACAAGCGCAACTTAAAAACTCACCTCTGTATAAAGATGTTTTTGCTGTAAACACTAAATGCGGGGTGATTAAATGGCAAAACAGGGAATGAACCGTATAGACCGTACGCATACTCAGCCGCGTAATGAAGTGCCGCCTGTACCTGAAATTCAAGGGAAAGCAAAGCACGGAAAAAAGCGTGCGAATCCGATTATTGCAGGTACAGAAGCACCTTCACTAAAGGTATATCATTCAGTGCCTACTTCAAAAGAGAAACCTATATCTTCGGTTTATGCCGCTATTGACAACGACCTTGCAAGAGATAACCTTGAAAACGATATTACAGCGGCAGATTTACAGGATTTATAATTTTAAACACCATTTGAAGTTGTTTTCAAATGGTGTTTTTGCAATAGGAGGAATTTATGAAATCAGTATGGCAAGAAACAGTTAATATTCCGGAGTTCCCCCGACTAAAGGGTGATATTAACACAGATGTGCTTATTATAGGCGGCGGTATGGCAGGAATTCTTACGGCATATTTTTTACACCAAAAGGGTGTAAAGTATGTTCTTGTGGAAAAGGACAGAATTTGCTCGGGAACAACCCAAAACACCACTGCAAAAATAACCTTTCAGCACGGTTTGGTTTATCAGAAAATTTTAAAAACCAAAGGGCTTGAACCCGCACAAAAATATTTGGAAATTAATAAGCGTGCACTAAAGAAGTATGAAGAGCTGTGTAAAAATGCAGAATGCGATTACGAAAGAAAAGATAACTTTGTATATTCTGCAGACAACCGACTTAAGCTTGAAAACGAAATGAATGCGCTAATGAAAATCGGATATAACGCTGAATTTTGCGAAGATGTTTCTATTCCGATAAAAACCGTGGGTGCGGTGAAGTTTCCACACCAGGCACAATTTAACCCTCTAAAATTTGTGGCGATAATAGCAAATGGACTAAACATATACGAAAATACCTTTGTGCGTGAAATGACAGAAAGCTCTGCAATTACCGACTGCGGCAAAATCCACGCCAAAAAAATTGTTGCGGCAACCCATTTTCCATTTATAAACAAGCACGGCAGTTATTTTTTAAAATTATACCAGCACCGTTCTTATGTTATAGCACTTGATAATGCACAACAGCTTAACGGAATGTATGTTGATGAAAACAGAAAGGGAAATTCCTTTAGAAATTACAAAAACTTTCTGTTGTTTGAGGGAGGAGGCCACCGTACAGGAAAAAGTGGCGGTAATTATAACGAACTGCGTACCCTTGCAAAAAGATTTTACCCCTACGCCAACGAAAAGTTTCATTGGGCGGCGCAGGACTGTATGAGCCTTGACGACATACCCTATATAGGAAAATACTCAAAGCATACCCCAAATTTTTATGTAGCAAGCGGATTTAATAAATGGGGAATGACAGGCTCCATGGTGTCGGCAATTATTATAAGTGATTTGCTGACTTTGGGAGCAAACGATTTTGCAGATGTTTTTAACCCTTCACGAAATATTCTTACGCCACAGCTGTTAGTCAATGGGTTTGAGGCAACCA
Organism: uncultured Ruminococcus sp.; assembly: GCA_902789345.1. Lineage (GTDB taxonomy): Bacteria > Bacillota > Clostridia > Oscillospirales > Acutalibacteraceae > CAG-964. The sequence goes on along the minus strand of CADANT010000005.1, from coordinate 26,386 downwards.
AAAACCTTCTTACAATTTCAGAAAAGAGGTGCCCTCACCTTGGCTGTGCATTAAAATGGAACAGTGCCGAACATTCGTGGGACTGCCCGTGTCACGGTTCTCGCTTTTCAGAAAAAGGAAAGGTTCTTGATAACCCTGCAAACGGCGACTTAAAGCTTTAAGTTTTTAATTACAAAATATTTTTTAATCACCACCTACAGCCTGTTTTATACAAAACTAAAAGCCCTTTGAGAAAGGCATTATTCCTCTCTCAAAGGGCTATGTTGTTGTGAAGGTTCATCACATATTATTTTTTTGTCCAAAATAATTATGTTGGAAATACAATAGACACTATAAGCATTATTACACCTATAGCAATTGCAATTGTGGCAATAATTTTGCTTAGACGCTTTGCAGATTCATTTTTCCTTACTGCAGTCAGTATTCCCGTTGAATAGAAAATAGTTGTAATTAAAGCACCTCCTACTAAACCGAACATAATTCCCATAATATAGTCATACACCGGAAGGTTGTCATTCTCCCCCACCGCCAGCATAATAAGCCCGCCAACCAATGAGCATAAACCTATAATGCTGAATATTCTAAGTCTTTTTAACAGAACATTTTTCTCGTTGTCCGCATAGTCTGCAACTTTTGTCAGGGTTTCTTTTTCTTCCATATTCATAATCTCGCCTTTCCTCTCTCCGTCAATAATTTCTCGGATGTCAACATCATAAAAATCTGCAAGCTCAACCAGTAAACTTAAATCAGGCATATTGCTACCTGTTTCCCATCTGGAAATTGTCCTTGCCGAAACATTGAACTGCTCGGCAAGCTGTTCTTGTGTAAGCCCCTTTCCCTTTCTCAAATTTTTTAGAAAAGAGCCTATTTTCTTTTGGTCCAATGTTGTTACCTCCTTTCTATTGACAGAATATCAAATATTTGCTCTGTTAAACACGACACAAAGCGAGAAATGCCTTATTTAACACACCCGACACAATATGTCCGGCTATTAAAAACCATATTTACTAATTAATTTTCCCAAAAAGGAATCATCAAACTTGGGCTGTTACCCATTTCATAAACATTTACATTATAACATCGGTAATATAAATGTCAATTTCAGTAAAATAACTTTGAAAAAACATCACATATTTTTCCTGTTATGCCGGCATATTGTTTTATCGTATGTGATTTATTATCACCGAACAAAAACAATGTACAAAATTTAGCAAAGTATAAAAAGCTTCCCGGCGGCTAACCATATTAAAAAGGATGTGTTAATATGGAGCATATAGTTGCTTTTTTTGATACTAAGCCATATGACAAAGAATGGTTTAATAAACTGCCTCACCCGGGCATACGGTTTAAATATTTTGAAAATAAGCTAAACAGCGAAACGGCAAAGCTTGCCCTGGGCTGCGACGGTGTGGTGGCCTTTGTAAACGACACCATAGACTGCAACACCATAAAAAAGCTTTGCGATATGAATGTAGAGGTAATAGCCATGCGCTGTGCCGGCTACAACAACATAGATTTTAAGGCTGCTTATGAAAAAATAACAGTAATGCGTGTGCCGGGTTATTCCCCGAATGCTGTTGCCGAATATACAATGGCACTGTTGCTTACACTTAACAGAAAAACCCACAAAGCATATAACCGAACCAGAGATTATAACTTCTCACTTGTTCGTCTTACAGGCTTTGACCTAAAGGGAAAAACAATAGGCGTAATAGGAACAGGCAAAATCGGAAGGGAATTTATTGATATTTGTCGGGGCTTTAAAATGAATATACTGGCATACGACCCCTACCCTGTGCAAAACAGCGACATAACCTACGCCGACCTTGAAACAATTTTTAAGGAGAGCCATATAATATCACTGCACTGCCCCCTTACAAAAGAGAGCTACCACCTTATAAATAAAGATTCCATTAAGCAAATGAAAGACGGAGTTATTATTTTAAACACCTCAAGAGGTGCTATTATAGAAAGTCAGGCACTTTTGCAAGGGCTAAAGGATAAAAAAATAGGCGGTGCCGCACTGGATGTTTACGAGGAGGAAACTGCCTTTTTCTATGAGGACTATTCCGAGGATATAATTAATGATGATGTTTTGTCACTTTTGGTTTCTATGCCCAATGTTATTGTTACCTCTCACCAGGCTTTTTTAACAAATGAGGCCCTGCGCAACATTGCACAAACCACCATTGACAATTTACAGGCATATTTTAACGATAAGCCTCTTACCAACGAAATATGCTACAAGTGTGGCTCTGACGATGTTACCGGCAACTGCCCAAAGCGCAAATGCAGTAAAAGCAGTGCAAAATAACCTTCACCGCTTTTTATATTTACAAATAAATAGTATCAAAAAAACCAGGCACTTTGCAGTGTCTGGTTTTATTATAATCATTTTTAGCTTTTAAATAAATTTTATATACAGGAATCGTAAAATAAGACAATATCCTTAAACAGCTTTTTGTCAAGCAAGTCATTCCAAACTTTTCTGTCAAGATTTTTATTGATGTATTCTTTCTTTTCATCCGGCGAAACATCAAAGGTACCAAAGTTCGGAGCATTTGTTAAACCTGGAAAGGGAAACCACGCCCTTTAGCTCCGGGTGGAAATTCAGCACACTTGTTACAGCATAAAGTAATTAAGAAAAGCCCGGGTACATAAGCTCACGGTGAGAATACACCTTAGCCTACACATCCGTAAAGGTTTCGTCCAAACTCATAAAACATCTGATTCCACTGGGGGTAAACTGCAATAATAAGAATAACCAAAATTACAATCGCCCCTGCGGTAATAATCTTTTTATGTAAACTTTTACGCCTTATTTTTTCTGCAACAAGCATTTGATTAAGCTTTTCAAGCTCCAATGCAATGCCGGTAAGGGGAGAAATATCGTTAATTTCTTTGTTTTCGTAAAAAACCGCTTGTTTAAGCGGTTTTTTATTTTGTAAAATTAAAAAAAGTCCGAAAAAAGTCCGAAAAAATTTTAAAAATATTTTTTTAAAAATGTTGACAAACAATAAAAGCAATGATATAATATAGATGTAATAAAGGTTAAGAAAAAAACTTAACTTAAATAAATTTAAATTAATAAGGAGGAATTAATATGACAACATTAGAAATTTTAAAAAACAAATATCCATTGATAGTAGAGGAAGATTTTGACGACGCTTTGTATCAGGGGGCTTATGGCGGTACTAATTACTATTTTGACACTGGCGATGCCATTAAGCTGTATTGTTATAATACCAATCAGCTTACATACACGGGAAAAAGTTATATTTATTCATACAATAAAAAAGAATTATTGAATGATATTAGAAATCGTAATTATTCATCTGTTATTCGTCAATTTCCGTCAGACCCAAAAATTATAAATAAAATATTTGAAAGTCTTGGCATTAATTGTGATGAATATTATGCGAATGATGAAACTTACCAATGGATTAATGAATAATCAAATGATTTATTAAATTAACAAATAATAAATAACCTAAAAAAATGTCTTAGTTGTTTGACTAAGGCATTTTTGTTGTGGTATAATTTAACAAAATATAATTTTTAGGAGGGGTTAAATTTTATGAAAAAATTATTAGCAGTGTTTACAGCTGCACTTATCTGTGTGTCTTGTTGTAGCTGCGGTAGTAATATGTACTCGGATGTTACGCAAATGACACGGAGTGAGCTAATCGGTTATGAGGGCACAGTGTGTACTAAAGGCGGCATTACAGGAGCAACACAGGACAAGAATGGCTATATTAAAATCAGCTTTACAGGTAACGGGCAGGACTGGTATGCAATGTTTAAATCAGAGGTGAGCAGTCCACAAGCTGTAGAAAATTATTTTGACAGTATATCCGGCAATACGGCGTCGTTTTACGGCACTTTTGACACGCAGCGCAGCACACGTGCAGCCAAAAATTACTTACAGTGTACCAGTGTGGTTTTTCAGGGCAGGGAAATTACGCCGGACACGCAATTTGACGAGCCAACTACACAAGCACCTACAGAGAAGCCTACACAAGCACCTACAGAAGTCCCAACAGAGGAGCCAACAGAAGCTCCCACAGAGGAACCAGCAGGAACAAAAATTTACGAGGACGATAAATTTACTTTTTATTTTGTAAGGGTAGCACCGAACGGCCTCGGAGATTTGAATGCTTATTTTACTGTCGAAAACAAAACAAAAGATACTTACTTAATACAGTGCGATTATATAACCTTAAACAAAAAGACCTATAATTTTATTATTTTGTCAAATTATATACAAGGAAACACGCAGTCACTTATTGACCCGCAAGTAAACGATGATTTTGTTGACGCCGAATTATCTGTAACCTCAGCAGGCGGACAGTTTAGGCTATATAATGAAGACAACGATGAACACTCGATAACAATAAAAATACCTGATACTAAAATATAAAAAACTAAGCCCCTCAAATGAGGGGCTTTATTTATATATCCTCAAAGGTTGGTGCCATTGTTTTTTGGCCACCTTGATAATACTCTATCATCTGCACTAGCCTTTTATTGAGCTTGTGGCCATAGCCGTCATTTAAAACAACTATATCACCCACTTTATAGTCTATGCCGTACTCGTACAGTATACCATCAATAATTGTGCCCGTGATAGTTTCCATAGTTTGCTTCTTTTTGAGCTCTTGTTCTGCCACTGGCTCTAATAGCTTTAAAGCACCTGCCGAACCAGCACCAGATATGTCAAAACTGCTTATATCTGCGTATATCTCGCGCCTAGCTGTTCCGGTGCCGGCGCCGTCGCTGGCAACACTAAAAATATGTATGTTTCCTGTGCCGTCAACACCCGACCTCGCCACACAAAAATTATATTGAGTTGTGGCGTCGGAGTAATACTCGACCTGTGAAAAATTGTCAAGGTCGGGCGAAAATTCGACCTTGTTCATATTTGCTTTTGTTCTGTCGACACCCTCGTAAATCGTATACAAAAATTTCTTTTTTGTAAAATCCGTTTTTAAATATGTACCCATTTTTTGCTCTTTGAGCATTGACCGTGTTAATTCACCGACATTTTGCCCCTGCGTCAGCTGCTCTCCACTTTCGGTTGGAGGATAACTTCCCAACTCGATAATACCTATGTTCCTTGCGGCGTTGCCAGTGCTTAGCACATTATCAATAATTATTTCCCTGGCATTGTTGCCGACGGTTTCGGAGTAAGTTTTCGTGCTGGCACACACACGACGGTCGAGCAAGCTTTCAGCTCCCCGACCTGCGATTTTTACAACAGGGACTTTCTCGGCATTGTCGTATTGACAAGTAATATAGATTTTTTCGATAATCATCGCCCGGTCAGAGTTGTTTTTTCTCAAAAATCTATCTTGTTTAATGAGGTCAAATAAGCCATCAAAATAAGGCATACGGATTTCAAATTCGTCACAATCGTAATAGCTGCTAGTCCAAATAATACTTGAACATTTGCTATCTTCTAGCATTCCGCAATAATTAAAATTTAAGTCATAAACATACAATTCCATTTTTTACACCTCAATTAAATAAAATCATAACCACGCCTAAAATCAAGTTTAGCTGTGCCGGCACCTGTACCGTTTACGCTCACGGTGACGGTTGTACTGCTGCGGGCGGTAAGCTGTGGAAATGTCGAGCCATCAACCCTTAGTCCCATTACATCTTGTGCTGTAAATGATGTATTACCCGTTTTTGTGTACAATGTCGCTGACTTGCTATTTTTTACAGTGCTAATAACCATATAGCTGCCCAGGGCGTTAATGTTATTTGTAAAACTTAATGTCTTGTCGCCGACTTTTACAGTTACATTACGCAGCGAATTTGTATTTTGTGCGTCTGTTTTTACTGTCAATTTAAAGCCAACAGTCTCACCGTCGTTGCTTATTGTAAAAACAGCAGGCGAGGCTTCCGAGATGTTTTTTGTAATTGAGTTTGGTGTCAGTAAATAAAAATTTGGGTCTTCGGCAGTCAAGGTAACTGTTACTGTTTGCCGTTGTAACTGCTCTGAAAACGGATTAACCTCAAATGCCGTTGCCGTTGCATAAATGTAATAATCCTCGTTGTCTGTGCTTATCAAATAACGCTGTTTTGTACCCACAGGGAGCAAATTAAACAACTTATATCGTCCGCCCTCGGCGTCAGTACCGCCAGGCACAATTTTTAGTTGCATTAGTCTTGACGGCTTATTTGACCCTTCGGTATTTACTCCCACACCATCAGCACAAGCGGTGGTAACTAAGTTAGTTACACTATCAAAACCGCTTGCGTAAACAACCTTATGCCCCTCTTGTGTCAGCCATTTATACTGGCCGCCTGGGGCGGTTACTCCAAATTTAATCATAAAAAAACAGCTCCTTATTTATTAAAAATATTTTTAGTGTTACGGTAAATTTCAAACGGTGACAATGCCTGGTTTGTAAAGTTTTGATGTATTTCGGTGTTGTAGTAATTTGAGGTTAAAGGGTTTTGAGAGTTGTTTTCTTCGGCTATGCTACTAAATTCCTGGGGGCTAAAAATGTTCTTTGCGCCACCACGGTTGGCGAGTTCTTCAATGGCGGCATTAATAATATCTTCGCCGGCTTTTTTGCCGATATTTTTAAAATACTCTTGTTGGTTTAATTCGTTGTCAATAGCGTTTTTTAGTTCATCCGCGCCAGCCTTTATTTTTCCGTCTTTTATGCCGTTTTGTATACCTTTTTTTATACTTTCGGTAAGTTCTTCGCCGGCTTTTTTTGCACTTTTATTAGTAGCGTTGGTTTTCTCTTGCGTGGCTTTTTTGTATTTTTCAAGTTCTTGTTTTGCTAAGTCGATAAGTGATTTCATATTTGATAGTTCTTGCTCATTGACTTTAGCGCCCTCGACCTGGCTTGCTGATTTCATTTCGTTGTACTTGTTTGTTAAAGTCTGTATTTGTGCTTCAAGGGTTTGCTTTGTACCGGTATCAGCTGTAACAAATTCGTTTTTTAACCTTGTTAATGCCTCTTGCACTTTGTTAGCGTCGCCATTGATAATTGCTTCCTGTGTCCTTCCGTAGTTTTCAATGATTGCATTATATCCCGTTAAGACTTTTTCCGCCTCGCTTAACTTCGTGTAAAGTGCATTATCACCGCTGCTTAACACTTCATTAAGCCTGCGTATATCATTCTGTGCTTGTGCTTTTTGCGCAATTAAATTATTGCGCTTATAAACATCAAGCTCGCTAGTTTTTAAAATTTGCGCAGTTAAATTCTCAACGTCCTGTTCTTTTTGCTTTTTCTGGCTTTCGTAGGCATTAATGTCTGATAAGATTTTGTTGTAATTGTCTTGCGCAGAGCCTTGTTTTGTTACTGCCTCGCTATAGCTATCCTCGTATGAGCTTAACATCGACTTAGCTTGCTGTAACTTCAGTGTTTCGTCAACAGTGTTTTTTAACTCTTTCCACTTTTGCACAACTCCGTCAACAATTTTAATTTCGCCGTCTTTACCCATTGCTTTGCTGAGTTCGTTTGATATAAATTCAGCGTGCTCTTTATAGCCGTCTTTTATTTTACCGTTTTGATCAACGATTTTCTGCAACTCATCCCACAAGCCCTCGTAGTAGCTGTATTTGCTTGTGTTATCGTCAGCAGCTTTTTTTATGTTGTCGTGGGTAGTATTATAAGCGTCGCTAAGCTCATTTACTTTATCGATATGCTCCTGCACATCAGAGGGGAGGGAAAAGTTATTTTGCTGTAAGGCGAGGGCTACTCCACCAATAGCAGTAGCAAGTGCACCAACTACAGCTGTAACTGCGCCTACGGGCGTAGCTATGGATGTTATAGCTGAGATAAAGTTACCGACTTTTGTTATAGTCCACATACCCGCAATAATACCGGCTATCGTTGACAGTACCGGCACAATGGTTGGCAAATTAGATTTAACCCAGGTTACGCCGTTTTTAATTTCGGGGATAGCTTTTTCGACAACAGGTTTCACGAATTCTGTTTCTATTTCCCTCCACATTTGCGTCAGCTGGGTGTTTACATCATCATATTTTAAATCCTTGATTTCTTCCATTGCGTCGGTGGTTTTGCTGATTTCCCCCTGGGTGTCAGTCAACGCCTTAATAGCGTCCACACCGAGGTCTTCCCACATCGTGCCGAACAAATCGACGCCTACTTGATTTTGCTTAACTTTATCATCCATGCTAAATAGCTTTTTTAGCACTTCGGCGGTTGCTTTTTTTGCAGTATCGCCGCCCTTTGCAAATCTCGCCTGTAAATCTGCAATACTACCGCTTGCACCTTTGCCCTCGTTTTTTAAACTGTTAAGGTTACGCTTTGCAGCTTTCAAAGCGTCAGAATATTCAGCGATTTTGTCGGCGTTTTTCTGCCTTGTGAGGTCGCTGGTCTTTTCATTAAATCCAGCTTGCTCTGCTTGTGCGTAAGATAAATTTTTTTCAAGTTTTGCAATTTCTTCCTCGGCTTTTTGTATCTGCTCCGCTGACACCCCGGCAGAGTAGCCTAACAAGCCAAATCCCTCTTGCGTGGTGGTAGCTGTGTCTTTGGTCCTTATACCAAACTCTTTCATAGCGTCGCCTAGCTTATCAACGCTAAATGTTCCCTCAGCTGTACCGTTTTGTAAGCTGTTAAACATTTCTTCCGCACTGTAGCCCAGCTGCTTGTAATGCACCGAGTATTCGTTTACCGTGTCTAACAGGTCGCCGTTTTTGTTAAGTCCAGCTTGTGAGGCTTGTGTAAGCATATTAAATGCCTCATCACTCGTCACACCAAACTGCTCCATAAGCATATTGACCGCACGCATACTCTCTTGTACGTCGTAACCAAATGTCTCCTCGAGCAACATTGCTTTTGCAGTGTAGTCCTCAAGTTTAGAGCTATCCATCTCATTTGTTTGCTGTTGTACCTCGGCCATTGCCTCAGCAATAGCCGTGCGGTCGCTGCCATACGCATTGTTATACAAACTGTCTATAGCGTCGTTATACTCTTGTCCTACAGCACCCGTTTTTGCAGAAAAATTGTTATAAGCCGTCTGTGCTCCTGATAGTTCAAGCACCATATCTTTGACTTTTTCCGTGACTTTTTCTATGCCGTCCGACATTAAATTTGACATTACATCTTTAGCCATAGTATAGCCGTCGGTCTTGCCTGCTGCGTCGTTTGCTTCTTCCAGCCCGTCGGCTAAATCATCAGCTGCATTTGTTGTTTCTTTTTCCGCCGCCCTTACATCGTCAAGGCGCTGCGAATATTTGTTGTATTCATTAACAACCTTGTTTAATGCTGCTTGCTGGTTATTAAGCTTAATGCGCATATTTGTTGCTTGCGCACTACTCTCACCATACCGCTCATTAGTCAGCTGTAGCTGTTTTTCTACAAGGACAAGTTTGTTCCTTTCTTCTTCCTGGACTTTATCCAGGGATTTTAACTTTGCCTCCAAGCCGTCCGTGGTGTTTTCCCAATCTTCCATTGCGGCACTTGCAGCCTTAAATTCAGACTGCGCTTCTTTAATCTTCCTGTTGGCGTCTGTAATGCCCTTTTTCAGCTCTGAAATATCAATGCTATACTTATATGACGCTTCGCCTTTTCTTGCCATTTTAGCCCACCTGCCTTAAAATAAATCATCGTCTGTTGCGCGTACCCGGTTGCTTGCTTGTGCTGTGTGCTTAACTTGTAAAAATTGTGCTACATTGTCGATAACATCAACAAATAAGGCGTTGTCAATGTCAAAAGCTGTGCAATTAAAATTAACAGTTGAGCTAAATTTGATGTTGCACAAGCTTATGTAAAAGGACGGCACAGCACTGTCGTCTGTACCGCCCTTTGAAGAATTTTTGCTTAACTTACCGCAATATTCAAAAATTTGTTTTTGTATTTTTAAAACTGCAGTCATTAGCTCGCTGCTCTCAACCTCGAGCATTGACATAAGCTCTTGGTAATTTTCAGAGAGCTTTAACGCAAAATTGTCAACATTGGATGTTTCGTCAAATTCGCACAATTCAAAAAGACGCAGCACTTTTTTAAAAGTTAGTCGCCTTAATGTAATCATTACGCATTAGCCTCCGTAGGTAGTGCAACATTTTCAAAAAATGTTGCCGCAGTAAATGTTGTACTTTCTGGCACAATGTAGTTTCTGATACTCTTAGTGATATTACCTGTGCCGGACGGTGCTTTAAGTGTAAACTTATGTGTCGTGTCAATACTTGTGTAAGTCAGCTCCTGCTCTGTGGCTTCTGTGCCGTCTGTTTCTGTGTCGTATGTTTCGTCACCGATTGCAAAAGTGCCTTTGTAGTTCCACACAAGCATCCTCTGACCGTTAGTTAGCTTATATAGATAGCCCAGGGCGAAATACTTAATATCGGGTGACGCCACCTCAACGACACTATCGTTTGTGCTATCGTATGAATTACCGGTAATAAGCGCCTTAACCTTATTGCCTAGCACTGTACCCTTTAGCTTTAAGGTTGTCGGACCCTTGGAGGTTAGGGTTTCAGCGGCGATGTTGTCGCAATAATAAGTATCAGACTTGCTATCTACAGCCTTGCTTATCTCACTTGTACCCATAAGGAGAGTTACATCGCCAAAAGTTATACCGCTATCATCGTCCTTGGTTACTTCTGCAATTACGGCACCCTCGATACCTCTAAATCTTACTCTTTCAATTTCGTTTGCCATAAAAATTTACCTCGTTTCTTTAAAATAAATTTCAAATACTCTTCCATAATGTTCTTTATCCGCACTCGGTGTATCTGCACCAGCGTCGGGACAAAGCCAGCCGTACGCTTTAAGCTCTTTACGCATTTGCTCAAACACTGTGTACAGCTGTGATATATCTGTGCTGTAAAAATACAAGCTGACAGCATACTCCAGCGTCGTTGCACTGTTATCAAAATAAGCGTCATACTCAGTGTATGTATTGTAATAAGTAAAAAAGCTCGCAGGGTAAGGCACCCCCTCAGACAACGAGCCTTGCCGGTAAACCTCGTAGCCCTTATTGTTTAAAAATTTTATTAGCCATTTTATTGGATTATCAATCATTTTTGTGCGCCTCCTCACAAGCTTTAAAAAATATGTCTTTTTGGATTTCAGCAACGGCTTTTTTCGCTCTTGCGCCTTGCACAGCATTTTTTAAGCCCTTAGCAGGCTCCATTGTTTGCGTGCCGTTTAACAGGTAAATAGAGTGTGGAGCTTTCGCAAAATCAAAACCTGCGGAAATTTGTGCTTTTGACAATTCCCACTCGACCTTGTGGTCTCTAATTATTGCCGATTTAATCTGTGATGGATTACTTTTAAACTCACCTTTAGCAGGCAAGTATTTATCTTCGGTGTGCTTGTCCGCTTGGTCAGCTATGTAGTCTTGTGTTGCAACTAGCGCTTTTTCGACAGTGCCTTTTGTGTCAGCTTCCAGACGCCGTAATTCCTCCAAAAATCCCTGCAGTGCACCATACTCAATGCCCCATTTTTTTGACATATTACTTATTCACGCCCTCGATAATTTCGATTTTAAACTGCATATACTTGTTTTCGCCGTTGATGTTTTCAGGCTCTGTAATTATTCGCCACAAGCGCCCCTCTTTGTCTTTGAGCCTGCAGTTTGCTGTTATTTTATCATTAAAATAACAGTCGACTACAGCTGTATTTTTAATTACAGTGACGCCATTAACGACCTCTTCGGTGCCGCCGAAGGTGCGCTTGCAAGCCCAAAAGCCATTGCCTTGTGTATAACCGACTTCAAGCGTACCATATTCAGTGCGTTTGGTTGTCGGCAACATCAGCAAAAACAGTGTGTTCAAGCGCTGTGGAAAACTATACGCCATTTTTCCCTCACTCCTTTGGCTGCGTGTAAGTCAATGCACGCTCGCTGTCGCTTACCCCGGCAGTTGTTGGGTCTGTAACGACACCGAGGAGGGAGAGGACAACAAAAACAGCATTGACTACCGCAATAAGTTTATTGCCAAGGTCGCCAAAATCAAAATTAAAGTCAAAAACATTTGCTGTTACCTGCACCAACAGCAAGATAGCTGGGATAAAGCTTAACCAAAAATTTTTGTTTTTAAATCTCACTCGCCAATTTATCATTTTTCGCACTTCCTTTCGAGGTCGTCAATGCGGTGGTTTGCCACTGCAATTTTTTCTGCCTGCACACGAGTGACCTTTTCGAGGTCATACGTGCGCTCGATTAAATTGTTGTGTTTATTAACACGGTTTTCTAGCTGCTCTAGGCGGTAATTTGTTAGTTTAGAGTTTACCACAATGCCAAATAAACTACCGACTGCAGAGCCTGCAAGACTGATTAGTGCTACGATTATTGCCTCCAAGCTTACCACACTCATTTCAGCTGCTTATCAAGCGCATTGTTAATGGCTACACGGGCGTGAGAAATTGTATATTCAGTAGCAATTCCTGTCTGCTTTTCGCCGATGAGCGCCTGTATCTGCTTTGTAGCCTTTGCAGTACCGTCGCCAAAGCCCAGCTTAGTGTCAGTCTTTGCATTAATTAATTTAAGGCGTCTTGCAACATCACATACAGCTTTATAGCTTTGCACGCCTACATTCCAATCGCCTGTGTGCATTTCTTTAAAACGCTTTGAGCTGCTGATAGCACTGTTTATAGCGTTGCGCAGAGCAGTAATAGTCTTAGTACCTGCAATGCCGTCCTGCTCAAGCTTGTACTTTTTTTGTACCTCAAGCACAGCTTTGTATGTGCCACCGCCAAAACTGTTAGTATTGTCACAAGTATTTTTTATAACGCCAAGATTATAAGCCTGCTGTATCAGTGCTTTTAGCGCCAATACGCCGTCTGACTTGTCGCCTTTTTTAAAATTCATTTCGTCCTCGCCTCCTGTTGCTGTGTCAGGGTATTTTGGTCTGTAAAATGCATACACACTATCGGTTGACAGCGTACGACATTTTGCACTAACCCTCGTGTTTTGGTAACTCCAATTATAAGAGCTGCAATCAACATTACCCTCCACGGTGTATACATAGTTACCGACCACTTTGTAAACATAGCCGATATGGTCACTGTGGTACCGGTCGCTGTATGTGCCGCCGTACCTAAACAGTATACAGTCACCCTCCTGCGGAGGTTTTGCACCCTTAATAAAAAACTCACCGTAACCAAGCGGTACACAACCCCTCGGCATTGAGCCGGCACCTGTTGTCTCAATAAAGCACTTGCCTATTAAATCATTTTGACCTGCAAGCCAGGATACAAACGACGCACACCATTCTGAGTAAGTGCCTGTGTATGCACAGTATTTGGAGTAACCATTTCCGAGCTGCTTTAACGCAAGGTTTGTCATATCTTTAATTTTCGACATTTAAAATCACTCCTCTACTAGATTTTCACATTCAAGAGATGTCAATATTTCCTTAACTTCATCTTTAAGTCTGTTTGGTACAGATTTAAAGGTTCTCTTACCCTTTATGATAAGAGTAGCGTATATAACTGCCACGGTTTTCACCTCCTTTTCGTTTAACAAAAATATAATTACATCATACAACTGCCTCATAAAGTTCACATAGAGCCTCTTGAGTGGCGGTTATCTGTTCTGTGTTTCCATTTACTTGCTTCTTGATTTGAGCCATCTCGTCGTTTTCTTCTTCGAGTTTGTGTTTTTCCCAGTCCTGATATATCTTACCCTCATTTTCAGTATATACAGATTTATAGTAATATCCGTCAGCAAAAGCTGGTTCGTTTTTTGTGACTACTGGTAGATAGCCCAACTGCGTCAAAATATCACCGGATGGATTGGCAATAGTCTTATCATCTATAACAACTGGATTGGGCGCTATCTGTAATCTGTTATCTATTATCTTACCGTACATTTAATCGCTCCTTTACTACTGTTTGTATGCGTATGAAAAATCCCCAGTTCCTTTGTTATATAAAAACTCATTACTGATTTTGTCATACATACAAGCAACTCCTATTTTATTATCAAAAACAGGTATCAAATCCATAGCCAATATATCGTTTTCATAAATTTTAAAACCATATATCCTGCCTTTAAATTGATAACTCGCAATTGTGTTATTTCTTAACGCCATCAAAAATATACTGTTTGTTGCTTTAGTTAAGCCATTAGACCAACCGCCTAGTTCAACATCATTCACATTCGCCGTTTGCTTACCTTGAATTAAAACATATCTCTGTCCTATTTCAAGTTCAGTTGACGTAGTTTTGCCGACTGGACCAAAACGGAGTTGTAGTTTTTTATTATTTATCCAGCTGTAGAAATACGAATTAGCCCCGACACTAACATCAATAATACCAAACAAAGCATTTAGTCTTGTATCGAAATTGACTACAGTAAAATCAATTTCAATTTTTGTATCATTACTGCATACATATTTAGTATCAATGTACTGTGTTCCTGTGCTTTCAATATATTCGAGTTCGGTATATAGGCTCTGCTGTGATCGTCCCATAAATCTTCTTCTGCTAATCATCACTTACACCTCTGTTTGAGCAGTCAGACAAACCCAGCGTGAGCCGTCGTACTGTGCGTGTATTTCGCATATAGAGTTAGCATTCGGCACAAAACTTTTTAAACCCTTGCAAGCCGAAGACGAAAGTATCGTTGGTGTATCGCCTGATGTGAAGTTTACATAAATAGTATCACCCGGTTTTATTTTACGATTATTTGGATCAAAAATTAGAGTTACCTTATCTCGAGTACCAAGGTAATATTCGACATTAGTAACTAGTGGAGTGTCTGTTTCCGTGCGTACTTCGTTTTGTATAAGTTGAGCGATGTCTTGCTTGTCATTATCTGTGAGCACATAGTCATTGCCAGGCTCGCCCTGTGGTCCCGCTGGACCTTGCAATCCTTGTTCTCCCTGTTCGCCCTGTGCACCTTGCGGGCCAACAGGACCAGCAGGGCCAGGGTCGCCTTTTTCACCTTGGGGACCTTGTTCCCCTTGAGGCCCAGGCTTACCTACACAAGGGATTTCCTCGCTCTCGGTGCCGTCAGTATATTTTAGCTTAAACCAGCCGTCACCTTGCTCCACATCAAGGATTAACTTGCCGTTGGTACCGTCGTCATATTTTAGCTGCTCGACAAGTTGAAAAAACAGCGGTGAAAACTTACCCTCACCAGCACCAAAATTCCACAGGTCAAGCACACCACGAGCAATAACTCCGACAGCTTTTGCACTCTCGGCTACGGTATCTTTAACACCAGCGTTTTTTATAATCTGCTGTGCCTCTGTGCAATACAGAGGCAGAACAGAAAGGAAACTTTCGTCGGTTGAGCGTTGCAGTAATAGTGACACTTTAACTGCGATTTCGTCAATCGTCATAAAACATCACCCTTATTCACCTGAGCTAGGAGTTGCGGCCTTTTTAATCAAGTAAACGCCATTTGCGTCAGCAAGCTTACCGTCGCAAACAAGCAACATATTATTTTTAGTTTCGTGGGTATCGTGGTCGTACCACTCACCTGCAGTAATCTGTAGGTTGCTGTTTAGGACATAATTTTTAAGGTCGCAGAAAATTGCCACAACATCACCAACAGCAGCGCTGTCAAATGACTTAATAATATCGTCCTCGGTTGTCTCAACATGCTTACCTGCAAAGTAGTAAGTCTCACCATTGTCAATGCCGTAGTTTGTGCGTGCAATCGGCTGACCGTCAGCGTCTACCATACCGTTGATGTAACCGCTATATGTGCTCTGCTCCATAATAAATTCGCCGTGCTGATAAGATTTCTTAATCTTAGCAACAACCTTTTTCTGCCAAGCCTCCCAGGACTTAAACTCTGCCTCGGTTAGTGAGATAACATTGCCAGTTGGTACTCTTGTGTCCTTAGTAATACCCAGCGGCTTATCTGTACCACTACCATTTACAATAGCACCCTCAATAGCCTTGACTATTGCCTCGGTCATCAGAGGCACAAACAATGCCTTAAACTGGTCGTATGCCATTACTTCAACAAATAACGAGCGGCTAACCTTAACCTCAAGGCCGTATGCACTAAAGGTAATCTTTTCGTCAGCCTTAAGCTTCTGTGCGCTAGTTGTTGCCGAACTCTCACCAAACCAAGTCGCTGTTGGCTTCAGTGACAGTACCGGAATAGAGTAGCCGACCTTAATATTTGTCTTGGTAACCTTAGCATAAAGGTTGCCATAGCTCTCAACCTTTTGAATAATCTCGGTTGACAGCTCTGTAGGAATAACAGCTGACGCCTCTGTTGTAGTTGTTGTGCCGGCTTCGTTCTTGATTTTTGTACCGCGGCAGAAAAAGTCCATAAACTTATTTTTATACTCAGCTGTGTTAAACTTATCTGTTACAACTGTGCCACCTGCTGTGCCCTTAACATTCACACCACCCTGTGGCTGTGGATTCTGCTGTGCCTGCCAAGCGTTCTCAATTTCTGTAAGCTGTGCCTTACAGTCAGCAATTTCTGTATCGATATTGTCTATCTGTGAAAATCTATCCTTGATTTCCTCAGCTGACAAGTTTTCAATACCGTTTTTAAGCTCTGTGCGCTTATTCTGCAAAGTTTCAATTCTGTTTTCAAAATACTTTTTCATTTTCATTTTTATATATCCTCCTAGTAAATAATTAAAAGCTTTTTTAGCTCCTCGGTTACATCATCTTTAGCCTGCGTCGGTGCATTTTTATAAAAATTATAAAACTGCGAACCGCAATTCTGCGGACTTATATTTCTGCGCTCAACCTCAATATTTTTAAAATATTGCTGTGCTTTATCAGCTGTAAGCCAAGTTTCTGCTGCAACCATTTCCGCGATAGTTTCCTTATTCACACCGTCGGCAAGATTTTCGTAATATACATTTAAAATGCTTTCTTCGCAATTATCCAAAGCTTCAGCTAATTTTCTCATATCATCTGCGTTACCATAACCACACGCAGACGGACTATGGATCATAAACTGTGCTGATGTTGGCATTACGATTTTGTCGCCCGCCATTGCAATAATAGACGCAGCACTTGCTGCTAAACCGTCAATATAAACCGTTTTATGTCCTGCGTAAGATTTAAGCAGGTTGTAAATTGCAATACCACCAAAAGCGTCGCCACCACCCGAATTAATGTGGATATTTACTGACTTGTAATTATCTAAATTACTAAGCAAATTAGCAACATCTACGGGGCACCTGTCAGTGTTGCTCCATTTGCTGTAAACATCCATACAGATGTCGCCATAGAATGTCAGCTCTGCTGAATCGCTGTTATCCTGTGCTTTAAATGTAATTGTGCCGTTTTTAAGTTTGACCTGTTTCTGCACCGTTTTCACCTCCTGTCTGTCCTACTTGGTATTGTCTTGCGTCGTTTACATTAACATAATTCAAACTCTGCATTCTCACGCCTTCTAGCTCAGCGAGAGGAGGTAAACCAAAAGCTTGCCTTTTCTCGTTTTCAAAGACACTTCCGGCGTCACCTAAAATACGCATAACCTCAATAGTTTGTTGCATATCTAAAAATACAAGGTCTTTTGGGTAAAACTGTATTTTATTTCCTCGTGACCTCTGATTTCCGTTAAACAACGCTTTCGTAAATGCCTGCGATAGCCGTATGACTATCGGCTCAATACAAGTTTGATAAAACGCTGTATACTGGGCCGTCGTATAGTTTGCCTCTAGCACCGGCAAACACATTTTAAAACTCCTGCAAATTTTCTTATCAATAAATTCCAGTGTATCTTTATCAACAAACTTTGTCTCAGCGTTTAACTGTTGGAATTCTTGCTGTAAGTCAAGCACGCCGATTTTTCGTGAGTTGCTTTCAATAGTATCAACAAACTCATTTACAACCTTTGTACGTTTTTCGTCAGCAAGCATTGTATTCGTTTTTACAATGCCTGTAATACCGTAATTTGCTTTTACAGCATTTGCGACGCCCTCAACCAATGTTTCGTTGACCTGTAAAATTTTCAGCAGCGCAGTATTGTTTTTCCTGCCGGCATAATCACCGCCGGCAAATTCATTAGCCGAAAAATTCATCCTAATGTGGATAACATCATCATAGTTGACAACAATTCGGTCGCCGTTTGCAAAACTAAATCTTAAATATTCTGTACCGGCACTATCTTCAATCAGTTCAACAAGTCGAGGGTTGATTGGATAGAGTGCCTTATACACTCGCCTTGTTTCGCCAGTAACTGCATTTGTAAATTCGTCAAAAATCGGAATAACATAGCAGTTATCTGTACTCAAAAGCATAAAACAAATTTTTTCCAAAAAATCCGCCGAAGTCATCCTCGGATTAGGATTTTCAAGGAGTTTCTGAAAATCGTCTGATATTGGTATGGTGTCATAACCAATATCCCTTGTGTGCTGTGGACGAAGTTTAGAAACCTCACTTGCGATACAAGAAATACACTGCATAACCACATCCGACGCAAGAATATCCGAGCCAAAGTTTGAGAAAGCTGGAGTGCTGCCGTTAAGCAGCTTTACATAAGTGTAGTTTTTGCTAAATCTTTGTAACAGCTTTTTAAAAACATTAATGTTTCTCACCACCTTTCTCAATTTAATAAATTTTGAAAATCGTTAGCATAGCGGCTGTACATCTCTTCAAGCATTACAAGGGTTACAGCGCCGTCTATTCTTTTTTGACTTTCAGATTTCACAAGCATTCCGACTTGGTAACTATTTACTTTCAACTTTGCGTTTTCAAAGCACCAACGGTCAACAGGGTTTTCGTTGTAATTGATATATTTGCAACTAAAATCAGTTTCAGCTTTTTTTAACGCTCCACCTAATGCTGTACCTTGCTGCAGCATTATTAAATCAGTGTTTTTTTGCCAGCCATAATTGACCATTTGATTTATAAATGACAATGCAAATTTTTGGTCGTAACCTAGCTTGTACAACATTATGCCATACTGCTGGTACAGCGTTTCATAAAACCAATTTGCAATAAAGCTTTCATCGACCATATTATCACCGGCAACAGTAACGTATCCATCAGCTACCCACTGTTCGTATTTAGCCCCTGCTGAAACATCTGTTCCGATTTTGGTTGCAGGTATAAAATAATGTGAATAAACATATTTAACCCTGCTGCCTTTACGCATTAACAAAATCTTAACCGAGCAAAGGTCTGTTGTTTCTGCAAGGTCCACAGCGGCTAAGCATTGACATCCCCTAAATTCTTCAAGGTCAAATGTCGCCGGATAATCGTAGTCCTCTTGGTTTAGCCAGCTCTCTGCGGTGTTTTGATGTATGTTAAAGTCTTTGGCCAAAACAAACACCCTGTCGGTTTTAGACTTTTTCGCAAGGTCAACCTGCTCACGCAGATAATCAACCCTTTTAACCACACCAAGGGAGGGATTACTTTTTATCCAGGAGCTTTCGTCCTGCCAAATTTCCTCTTCACTGTCCTGGGTGTACAGCCAAGGTAAAAAACGCCGCCCAGCCAGGCTTGTATCTTCGCCGTTAATAACAGCTCGTGCCTTTTCTAATTCACTGTCCAAAAAGCCGTCAGTAATAAAACCGTTTGTGGTTATACTGACAATTTTCGGATTTTCCTTAACCGACTGTGACTGGCTTATTGCCATATACAATCTGTTATCTTTAAGCTCGTGCTCCTCGTCAATAATCGCAAAGTCAATATTTTTTCCGTCGATGTGTTTTTGCTCATCAGACATCTTAAATATCGACGAACCTGTGACAAGGTTTTTTAAACCCTTGCGATTTCGCCAGGTGTCAGTGTTTTGTGGGTCAAACTGCATTCGCATTTCATCTATCGTATCATACGCAATTCCCGCATTTTCATCGTTCATCGACGCACATACAATCTGCGACCCTCTAGCACCACACACCCATTCTGCACAAGCAATAGCTGACATAAATTCTGTTTTACCGTTTTTTCTGCCTATCATCATAAGCACCTTTTTAAAACGGTCAAACTTCTGTGTGCGGCTATCAACAAAGCCGTACATCGTTTCTATAAACGCCTTTTCCCACAGTAGGAGGGAGAGAGGTTGGCCATAAAACGGTGCCTTGGTCATCCGACATATTCCCTCAATAAACTTAATTCGTTTTTCTGCCCTCTGTGGGATAAACACATATTCGTCGTCGTGCTTTATATCGTCCTCGAGATTTTTTAATTCTTGGTATAACTCTTGACCTACAGTTATTCTGCCAGCTTCGATTTCTGCCAGGTATTCAAGCAAATAACTATTCATTGTATTTTTCTAAAAACACTCTCAGTGGCGATACTTCTGTGCCCACATCCTTTTTTGCAATGTGTTCAAGCGCTTTTACGATATTTATGTACTGCTGTAAAAATTCCTTACGCATTTTCGCCAACGGATTCGGCTTTACTTTTTCAGGGTAAAGCGGATGTTGCAGCACTGTTGGTTCTTTACGCAGCCTAACCAATTCTTTTTCCAGCGCAACCATTTCTTGCACTAAAGGTCTATAAATTGGATTTTCGTCGATGTACTCATATATCGTTTTTTCTCTTGCATTCACGTTGTATCACCTCCGATTTTTTTAAAAAATCTCGATTTTTCTTGTGCGGGTTAAGATGTGACCCCTTTCCCACCTTTTATTCACCCCTAAAATTCGACCCCTGGGGGGGCAGGGCAGACCGTGAAAATCAGTCACCCGCCGTTAAAAGCAAACCACTCGTCAATGTATCGACGCCAGTCTGCCTTACTGCGTCCGTCTCGACAATGCTCAAGCCGGTATAGGCACTCTGCCTTTGGCGTGTCTATAAAAATAAGTTTTGCGCCAAGTTTATCTGTCAACCTCTCACGCTGAATTTTATTTTTAAAACCTCCGACAATGTAACAACACTGCCACTTGCCGTTGCGCATACGGACATCATCAATAAGCTTATTGTAAAGTCCCATAACGTTTGTTGTAAGCCGTCCGGGCTTTGCATACATATCTAAGCCCGACACAGCCCACCAGAGCCGGTCAATGTCAATGAGCAAATCGCCCTCGTGTAATTGCGATTGCACATATGTTGACTTACCCGAGCAAGGTGCTCCATACACGATATACACAACCGGTTTTACATATCCTATACGTCCGTGTATAAGGTTGTGACATCGATGGTGTACAAGCATTATGTTGTTAGGATTAAGTGCAATATTTGCGTCTTTAACATTGGTTGCGGTTAGTTGGATGATATGATGTGCAATAATGTCATAATTGTGCTCGATAGGTTTTCCACAGTGCTCGCAGTACACGATACCGTCCTTTGCCCTTTCAAGCTTTAATGCCGTTATTAAAGCACACCATTTTTTTGAAGAATAGAAATTATCATTCATAAACTTTACCACTCCGGCGGTTTCTCGCCGATGAGGTCCCTTATCGCCTCAAAGGCTTTAAGGTCACCGTCTAAAGCGTTTTTAAGCTGTGCCAGTAACATCGCTTCTTTGACTGTCAAATTTTTGCCTTTAAGCTCTGCATAGTTCTGTATAGCTTCAAGGTTTTCTTTCTTGCTGCCGGTTAGCGGCATTGCAAGGACAGTTTCTGCAATGTCTTTTAAAAGCTTTCGCTCACGCCTTGCAGCGCCTGAGGCAATGCCAGCTTTACGAGCATTTTCTCGGCGCTCTTCGGGTGTGCGCTCCTCATTTGGTATTAAATTGTCCGCATTAGCCATATGCCTCACCTCCAATGTTTTAAAGTGCAAAACGCCTCAGCTTGCTTTAAATATTAAAATAAAAAAAACAAACTAGGGGCGTTTAGCAGAAAGGATTATGATGATATGAATATTTTTAGTGGTGCGGTATGCAAGGATTGCACTTGCGGCGGCATTATTATATTATATGTGCAAAGGAGGTAACATTTCAGCAAATCAAAGAAAAAACCGCTCCGACTTGGTACCGCATAGCGTGACTGTTGTTACAGTCACAAACTGAAGTAAAAGAAAAAAAGAGAACATCGTGCGACGTGGTGTGTAGCTCGTCACTACACAGCTCACGCCCTCACAGTAAAACAGGAGCAGAGTTGATTTTAGGAAGTGACCACAACCGTGCCCCTCACTTATTATTATATCATTTTTTAAAACTAAGTCAATAACAGATTAAAACTTAGTTGTATTTTTATAAAAACATTTTACCCGTATACCATTTTTTTATTTTCTTAATGCCCTCAATTTCTGCTTTTACCGAATTTATTTCGGTATCTATCGTGCTAATAAGTTTAACAGTTTTTTCTTGCATTTCCCGGTCCGAGTGATACTGTACCTTAAGTTGCTTTAACGTTTCAAACTGTAAATTAATAGTTGTGCGGTATTTATGTAAAAATTCCGGAAATGCTTTGCAAATGATGATATATAAATATTTGTGATTTACCGGAACAATCGGCTCCATAACAGCAAAACGGTTATTTATCTCCTGAGGTTTATTAATTTGTCCGACAAACTCATCAACTGCACTAAGCTTTACATAACAAGTTCCCTCTTTATAGATTTTTCCCACTATTGCTTTCTCTATATCACATATTTCGGTTATGTTTTTATATTCCCACTTTTGTTTTTTCTCCATCAAAACTCCTCCATCAAAAAATGTTTCGTGGTTTCAATAACTTGTCTATCTTTCGCACTGCTGGCAGTTAGTTCTGATAACATTAAAGCTAATTCTTGTTTACATTTCTGTATTTGATGTTCTATATCATTCAATTCTTTTAATGTGACATCCATATCCGGTAACGGTTCCGCTTCAAATGTATTTACATAGCGAGGGATATTTAGATTATAATTATTATCTTGTATTTCAGCTTTTGTTGCTAAGTGTGCAAATTTTTCTATTTCCGAACGTTTGTTAAAAGTTTGAACGACATCAACAATATGTTGCTTTTGCATTATATTTAATTTGCCGTTTTTAATACATTTTTTTGAACCGTCAATAAATAATACACCATCTGAATTGTGCCGTAATATCATCAAAAAAACTGGTATACCCGTATTTAAAAACATATTGTTAGGCAATCCGATAATTGCATAAATTAAATTTTGTTTAACGAGCCATTCTCTAATTTTCCCTTCCTTTTGGCCACGAAAAAGAACCCCATGTGGAAGAACAGCGACAAGTTGTCCTTTTTCATCAAGATGTTTTAATCCGTTTAATACAAAGGCATAATCAGCTTTACTTTTAGGTACTTCAAAATCATAAAACCTAAAATCTTTTGCGTCCGGAAATGTCATTGAATACGGTGGATTCATTATAACGTTTTTGAATTTTTGTTCTGTTTTTTTAGGCTTGTCATCAACCTGTATTATTTTGCTAAAACTTCCAAATCGTTTAAGTATATATCTTTTTTCTACAGTTCCACGCAAACAATCAGCTTGTTCAATTATTCCCTCAAGGCCATTTAAACAAGCATCTAGTAAATTAAATGCTATTGTTCTTTCACTAAATTCCTGTTCATAAATTTTGTTTTTGCAAACGACTTTGGTAAGCGCTCCTGTTCCGGCACACATATCTAAACATTCACCATCTAGCGTGATTTTCCCTATTAATTCACAAATGCAGTTCGGAGTAAAATCTTGTTTAAGATTTTTTCTATCCCCTTGTTCATTTTGATAATAATCGCGTAGATCTGATATCTCGTTATCTTTTATTTTTTGTAAAATGTTTTCAGGACAATTTGACAAAAGTTCTGTCATTATTGCGTCAGGAAGTTTATAACTTTCAGATACGCCGAATATTTCAAGCAAATTTATTTAAATCATCTCCTAATATTTTCCAGCCACTGTGATAATAAAAACACAGTGGCTGTTTTGTTAAATGTTTTTTATTTTTTATCTGTTAAACGCATTAATTTGTTTTCTCCTGTATTCTAATTTGTTTCCTCCTGTATTTTGTTTTGGTTTTATAGCTTACCCTGGTGTATTTTGTACACTCGCTGCCCGTACGACAGCCTCTTGGCTGTCCGGTGAGATAACAATAATCGCAACCATTAGGCTGATTAGGCAACGCATGATATAGGCAGCTTAACCTACTACACTTTTTGTATTTCATTTCAACAAGTCCTCCCGCTCGTCATAATCCTCACGGCTAAAATAATCGTCGAGATGCAGCTTATCAAACAACACATTGTCAACCCTGTCCCAAAATAGCTCGTCACTCTCATCCATTAAAGCTGATAGATTGTCTAAAAAATGTTTAACACGCTTTTCGCCAAAACCTAAAAACATATATAAACTAAATGCAATAATTTTTAGTGTGCGTGTAATTTCCTCTTGCTTGCCCTTTTTTAGTTCGCTATGTATAAACTCCTCAGCTTCGGCAAGTCTTTTTTTACTGACCGAATTTTTAAACGGTACTCTTGCTCGCATAAAATCACTCCTTACTAAGTGCTATTAAAAACGCCACATTGCAAGCTATATGCCATAAGTGTGGCAGTCCGCTCTCATCGTCTATGCCGTCCGGCAATTCTTTGATAGTCCGCTGTTTGACGAAACAGAACAGGAGATAAAGTAAAAATAGCGTGTAAGCAGGAGTTGATTTTGCTTACACGCTTTGCGCTTTTAATTTAAGCATTTATAGATATGTGTATTATATTATATGTTTTCACTCCATTGAAATAGTAGTATATCCACAATTCTCAGCTATGCCATTATATGCGTTGACAAATGATTGCAGAAAAGCTTGATATTCGTCTTTCTGAACTAATTTCCAATGGTTTAACAGTTTAGTATAACCACGACCGAAATATGATTTTACAGTTTCAAACCACTTTTTGTATCGATCAGTTTGTGCACCTGTGGTTAGCAAGTTATTATATCCTATAAAGCACTTTTCCTTGTCAAATCTTCCTGGTCTATTGTCCCAAAAAGAATCTGTTTCTTCTAGTGAAAACAAGAAACTATATATCATTTTTTCTGGGCAATCAGTTGATGGTAAAAAAATAACATTATTAGCTTCATATTTTTCTATTTTATTATGAACTGATTGTTTGTTTTTATCTCCATCTAAAACAATTATAGAGTTTTTTATTGATGTCATTTTAACTCTTATTAACTCCAAATATGCTTCAGCACCGAGAGAACAGGATTGAATCTTGATATTGTTTTTAAAAGGTAACAACCAATTTTTCAATATATGTCTGGCAACAATATCTTCACAGTAGACTTCTATTTTAGCAGAATTGGTCTTTTTTTGAATAACTTCACCGGAAAGTTCAGCGATAACTGATTCAACATTTGAATTACAATAACTTTTCACGTAGTTTCCAACTTTTTTCAAATAGATTAATTGAGCATCCCTCTTATTATACTTATCGTGAAAAGTTGATTTTATTACACTTGGTGAGTGATTTGAGACAATAATCACTTTAACGCCCCCTTTTTAATCTTGCTGAATTAATACCCTTACGTGCGGCTTGTTGTCGTCAAATTTAAAATTATCCGCCATTTTTAATCCTCTCTAACTGTCTGTTTAGCTTAAAGTCGATTTCCTTATTGACCGTTTCGTATCCGACTGCGATTTTAATCTGCTGCACCATAATTTCCAAGTCAGCGATTTCTGTAATTAGTGCCTGCTTTGTGATTTCGTTTGCCTTGTAATCGTACTTAAGGGCAGCTTGTACAGCTTCACCACATTCCTCAGCTAATTTTCTTAACTGAGGAGATACACCGTAGTGTTGCAAGATTTTACTACACATTAATTTATGTTCTGCTGTCATTTTAATACCTCCTTTAAAAGTTCTGGGTTGTCGTATATGTTACCGATAACCTCAATATCTTTAGGATAGTAATGCCTTCCGAGGCTTTCGCAGATATTGTCGTACTCAATCTCAAATTCAGTTTCGTTTTCAGCGTATCTCACAACTCCGTAGCCGTCACCGTCTGAGCGGTCTAAAAAATCAACAATATCTCCTTCAAAGATTTTTATACCGTTCTTATCGAGCATACCTGTATACTGACCAACTGTATCTGCGTAAACGGGATATTTTTCCACCGTAGGTTTTTGCTGATAAATTATTGCAAAATCGCCACCTTCATTTTGCGGAAAAATACCGCCGTAAACCCAATTACTTTTTATTTTCTCACCATTCATTTTTACTTTTTCGCCGTATTTACGAGTTTGACCTCTAAATAATATTTCTCTCATTTACTTTCACTCTCCTCGGGCTGGCTGATTCGTTATTTGTTTCATCAAGTCTCTTTTCCATCTAATTTTTATCTCTCTCGGTACACCGTTATCACGACATCTGTTTCCGCTCCATATCTCTCCTCCCGCACTACCTTCACAGACAAAATTGCTTGCTCGTAAACTCACACCACTCTCCGATTGCAATGTGTAAGTTATTATCTTTTTATAGCCCATATTTTTTGCAATTCTACAACACGCACCGTATAGCATACTGCACCCATTCTTGTATCCATCAAGTACGCAAACCCTGTTAATTTCGCATATTTCGCCATTGTCATAATATCTGCTCACAGGTCTGCCACATACAGCACAACCAATTAATTTT
>CADANT010000004.1:87450-123548 GCA_902789345.1 uncultured Ruminococcus sp. | reverse complement strand
CCTTAATTGCGTCAAGGTCAATACCCTCAGCATCGTAAATCCAACCTGTTGAATCAGACAATGTAACAACCTTTGCACCAAGCTGTGTAGCCTTCTGTGTAGCGTAAATAGCAACATTACCCGCACCGGAGATACATACAGTCTTACCTGCAATGTCGTGACCGTTCTGCTTTAGCATTTCCTCTGTTAGGTATAGCAGACCATAGCCTGTAGCCTCTGTTCTGGCAAGAGAACCGCCGTAAGATAGGCCCTTACCTGTAAGAACGCCCTCGTAAACATTCTTAATTCTCTTATACTGACCAAACATATAGCCAATTTCACGAGCGCCTGTACCAATGTCACCTGCAGGAACATCTGTGTCTGCACCAATGTGTCTGCATAACTCTGTCATAAAGCTCTGGCAGAAAGCCATAACTTCTCTGTCACTCTTGCCCTTAGGGTCAAAGTCAGAGCCGCCCTTACCGCCGCCGATTGGCAGTCCTGTTAGTGAATTTTTGAAAATCTGCTCAAAGCCCAGGAACTTAATAACGCCTAGGTTTACAGATGGGTGAAGTCTTAGACCGCCCTTGTAAGGTCCGATAGCGCTGTTAAACTGTACACGGAAACCACGGTTTACCTGAGTTTTGCCGTTATCGTCTACCCAAGGTACTCTAAACATAATAACTCTTTCAGGCTCAGTAATTCTCTCAAGAATGCTGTTCTCCTGATACTTAGGATTTTGCTCAAATACAGGCTCCAAAGACTCCAGAACCTCTGTTGCTGCCTGAATAAACTCAGGCTCGTTTGAATTTTTTGCCTTTAGTATTTCTAGTTGTTCACTAACATATGACATTGAAATACTACCTCCTTAAACACATTATTAATTAAAATAAAAAAATTACATCCACAACAGGAACACTGCTGCAGATGTACTACATTACCAAATAACAGCCCCGTTGCTGAACGACTCAATTATAGCACAGTTATTTTCAATGTGCAACCTTATTTTTCTGTTTTTTGCAATAAATTTATTAATAAATTGCAAATTTTTGCAACATTTCATTTACCAATGTGCTGTAGTAATTAAAGAACTTTAATTTTCAGCACAATTTTGTGCTATGGTACAAAAAGAAAAGGAGCGTAAAAACGCTCCCAAAGTCCGTGTATTATTATTAAAATGTCACAAACAAACCAAATTACAGCTGACAGCCACAGCCGTGGTCGTGGTCGCACTCTTTAATTTCTCCTACTATAAGAGTAGGGTCAACGCCACGCTTTTTGTAGTAGTCGCTTACTGCTGCTTTAATAGCCTGTTCTGCAAGAACCGAACAGTGAACTTTCACCGGCGGCAAACCGTCCAAAGCTTCCATAACTGCTTTGTTTGTAAGCTTTAGTGCGTCATTAATAGACTTGCCCTTTATAAGCTCAGTAGCCATAGAGCTTGTAGCTATTGCCGCACCGCAGCCAAAGGTTTTAAACTTAACATCTGTAATAACATCGTTATCAACCTTAATGTACATTTTCATTATGTCACCGCACTTTGCGTTGCCTACCTCGCCTATACCGTCGGCGTCTTCAATTTCGCCTACATTGCGTGGATTTGCAAAATGATCCATAACCTTTTCACTATATGCCATTTTTCATTATCCTTTCTGTAATAAAATTACTTTCCCTGTTCCTGTTGTTTAATTCTTTCCCAAACCGGTGACATAGACCTAAGCGTATTTACTACCTGCGGAACACACTTAGCTATATAGTCAATATCCTCTTCGGTTGTTTCGTCACTAAAGGAAAGTCTTAAAGAGCCGTGAGCAATTTCGTGAGGCAAGCCGATAGCCAAAAGCACATGGCTTGGGTCCAATGAGCCTGATGTACAAGCCGAACCTGACGAAGCACAAATGCCCATTAGGTCAAGTCTTAAAAGCAGAGCCTCGCCCTCGATCCCCTCAAAGCACATATTTATATTGCCCGGCAGTCGTTTTTCTCTGTCGCCGTTTAGTCGGCTTCTTTCTATTTTAGACAAGCTGTCAATAAGCTTGTTTCTTAATCTTGTAAGCTTTTCTGTGCGCTGTTCCATTGTTGCCTTGGCACGCTTAACGGCACTTGCCAAACCAACAATACCGGCAACATTTTCTGTACCGGCACGCATTCCTCTTTCCTGTGCGCCGCCGTCAATTAGAATCTGCGGTCTTACACCCTGTCTTATATACAAAGCACCGCAGCCCTTTGGTCCGTGCAACTTATGCGCTGTCATAGACAGCAAATCAATATTTTGCTTTTTAACATCTATAGGAACATTGCCCATAGCCTGAACTGCATCGGTATGGAATAAAACGCCGTGCTTGCGGCAAATTGCACCAAGCTCTTCAATAGGTTGTATAGTGCCGATTTCGTTATTTGCATACATAATGCTTACCAGTGCTGTGGTATCCTTAATGGCTGCCTCCAGCTCTTCAGGACGAACCAAGCCGTCGCTGTGAACATCAAGCAGAGTAATTTCAAAGCCCTCTTTTTTTAGGGCGTCACAGGTGTGCAAAACTGCGTGGTGCTCAAAGGCAGATGTAATAATATGGTTTTTGCCCTTTGCCTTTAGCGCTCTGGCAACACCCTTAATAGCCCAGTTGTCAGACTCACTGCCGCCTGATGTAAAGAATATTTCTCTTGGCAGGGCGTTAATTGCCTCTGCAACATCAACTCTGGCAAGCTCTACGGCCTTTTGTGCCTCTGAACCTATGGAATACATACTTGACGGATTACCATACACTGTAGTAAGGTATGGCATCATATCCTGCAGTACCTCCGGTGATAATGCTGTTGTTGCAGCATTGTCTGCGTATATTCTATTCATTTATCAAAACACTTCCCTACTGTAAATATTATATATAGTTAGGCGTATTTTTTTGCCTGTTCAACAGCCAGCCTGTCACAGCGCTCATTTTCGGGATGCCCTGCGTGACCTTTTACCCACACCACAGTTACATTATGCCTGTCGTACTGCTCTAAAAGCTTTTCCCAAAGGTCCGGGTTAAGGGCAGGTTCTTTTTTGTTGCGCATCCAATTATTTGCTTTCCACTTTTTTGCCCATCCCAGCTTTAAAGCATTGCAAACATACTGAGAGTCGCTGTAAAGGGTAACATTGCAGGCCTCTTTTAAAGCGGTAAGTGCCTGCAAAACTGCTGTCATTTCCATTCTGTTGTTGGTGGTATCGGCCGCACCGCCGGACAACTCTTTTTCATTACCGTTGTACCTAAGTATAGCGCCCCAGCCCCCAGGGCCGGGATTGCCTGAGCAGGCACCGTCGGTAAATATTTCAACATTTTTCATATTAATATGTTCCTTACCAGTAATTACTTTAAGGCTATTATATACCCTTAAATACAGAATTTCAATAGGTTTTGTAAAATTTCTACTGAATTAGTAGGAATTACCCTTACCCTACATTTTCCAACATAAATTTTCCGTACAATATCTATAATATATTGTGCCGCCTTTGCCGAAAATATTCCAAAATTTTATATAAAAAATAAACACCGAGCAATAAACAAGCCTTGTATACTTGAATAATTCTCGGTGATATTTATTAATTTTTGCCTTATTACAGGTAATTTGTATTCTATGTGGTTTGTTTTCGTTTGCTGTCAATGGTGCTTTTTATTTTGTCAAAGGTTACTCCGTATTTTTCGGCAATGTCCTTTGCATAGCTTAAACCCTGCGGCGGATTTATATACACCTTAAAGGACCTTTCACCCTTGTCAACGCCTGTAACCATACTTTCAATTTTGGAGCTGCCATCTACCGCACTGTTCATTTTAGAAACATTTGCGGCAAGCTCGTGCATATGGGTGTTGAATATGCACCTAACGCCTAAGTAGCGCATAGATTTTACAACATCGGTAGCAATATAAACGCCCTCGGTAACATTTGTTGTGGCAAGGCTCTCGTTTAGCAAAAGCAAGCTCTTTTCGGTAGCATTGTTAAAAATATCGGCAAGTCTTGAGGATTCTTCACCCAGTCTGCCCAAGTCTACAGTTTCGTTTTCATCAGCAGGGAAATGAGTGTATATATTGTCACAAGGACTAAGGCGAAAGCTACTGCAAGGAACATATATACCGCACTGCGCCATTAAAACCGCCAAGCCTAACGCCTGTGTAACGGTTGTTTTACCGCCACGGTTAGGCCCTGTAAGAATAAATATTCTGCCTACATCATCGTTAAATTCTATCTTATTTGTAATTATATTTATATCCTCACCATTTACAACCTTAATAGCAAGTTTTAAATTGTAAAGGTCTGTTGCCTCAATTTCTCTGTTTTCTACAGGAAGTATTTCCGCCTTGCACATAGGAAGTCCTTTGGCCTGTATTTTATCTACAAGCTCTGCCCACCTTATGTAGAAGATAATTTCCGGCATTAGGGATATAAAGGTATAACCGTTTACATTAACATGCTTTCTGAGTACATCCTTAATATTTCCTACAATTCGTGCCATTATTTCAGTTACTACCTGCTTCATACTGTCTGAAAGCCTGTCCTGACCGGTAGGAACATCATCAAATGCAAGCTTAAACTCCTTAGACGATGCCGGGTGGAAAGATTTTAAATGGGCATAGTCATTTCCCGGCAATACTCCCCCATCCTTTTTGGCGGAAATGGCCATAAATCTTTTTAAAACTCCGCTGTCTGTAAACTCCTTGCTGTTTAGGGACAAGATACCTGCACGCATAGGGCGCAGCATATTGTCCAAATTAACGCCTATTGTTACGCTTTTTAGCTGCCTTGCCTGTTTAAAGGCATCGGCAATATCCTGCTGGAGAGGTTCAAAAGAGCCGTCGTTGTAAATATCCGTAACCAACTTTCTAAGCCTTTGAAGACCTGCCGAATGAAGATCCAGCTTTTCCAAAGTATATTTTAAGCTTTTTATACAGTCTATGTAACGGTTAATTTCACGCAAACGGTTTATCAACTGCCAAAGCGAAGATGCGTCGCTGTCTTTCTTAAACTTTTCAAGCTCACGCAGCTCTCCAAGCATACCGAGCAAATCGGTTAATTTTTCTCTAAGCTCCGGCAAGCGCAGAAAATCCTCAAAAACATCACATCTGTATTTAATAAGCTCCTGACTGCATTCAATCTGCGTCATAAGCTGTTTTATGCTGTTTTGCTCGTAAGAATCCTCTGTAAGGACAGTAACTATGTAGTCGATAGACAGGTCGTTAATTGCCTCTGCATTCATTGTAAGAGGGGACTTTACATAATTATCCGGATAAAAAAGACTAAAATTCATTTAGCTGCACCCCCAAATATACTGGTTTTATGTGTTTATAATGCCTATTCACAACACCGCCTGCTGTTTATACGGTAATGTGCCGTGTATGCAAAAACAGGTGGCAGAACAGCCACCTGCTTTCAGGAGTATTATGAAAAAAGTTATAAACAAATTATAGAATTTGTACACTTATTACAACATTATGATAACACAAGCTATATTATTTGTCAACAGTGATTTAGTTATTATTTATATTTTTATTTTTAATATATAGATTTTTTTATGCAAGTAATGTTAAACAGCTATATGGTTAATAAACCTAAGGGGCAGTGCCATTTTTAGCACCACCCCTTTAATTGTTATTTATACAGTACAACAACCGCATTTTTCTTTACGGTACCCTTAAGCTTGCCATCCTTAACCTTAAATTCCTTGCCGCCTACTTTATCCTTGTAGGTTCCGTCTGCCAAATTGGTATCGGCCTCTGTAAGCTTTATTTCTTCCCCGGTTACATTAACGATTACTGCGCCCTTACTGCCACGCTCTATCATAATAACACCTGGGTCGTCCTCAGGATTAGTCAGCTTTTCCTCTTGACCAATCATAGCTGTTCTGAATTTATTTACCTGAACAACCTCTTTGTCCTTGTAGAAGCTGCTACCTGCTTTTCCTATTTTATTGTCGCCCCATTGGTCCTCTGTTGAAGCTCCGCTTGGTCTGTCAAAGAAAAGAGGCGTACCGCCTGACCTTGCACATAGAATAGCCCAAGCCTGCTTAATCTGCTTTTCGTTCATTGCCGACCAGTTGCCGTCGTTACAGTAGTTGTCATGAGATTCTACCCAAGTTACAAGACTGCTTTCGTCGATGCCGTTTACTGCGTAATCACGCAGTCCACCAACTGAAACATCTTGATTTATAACTGAATCTCGCAACATACTGCCGTATTCAGAGGCTGTAACATTCATAATTTTTGCATATGAAGTAATTTTATCAGAGCCGCCCTGAAGCACCTCGCCATACTGGAATTTTGAACCGTTATTTAAAACAACATTCCAAAAGTCAGACGCATACTCCTTGTCGTCTGTGCTAAGTTCTATGTGCTTTGTAGCGTCAAATCTAAAGCCGTCTGCACC
Source organism: uncultured Ruminococcus sp. (assembly GCA_902789345.1). GTDB lineage: Bacteria > Bacillota > Clostridia > Oscillospirales > Acutalibacteraceae > CAG-964. Next base: position 117,173 of record CADANT010000004.1, on the reverse strand, counting down.
GCAAGCAACGCAATCCTTTAGATAGCTTAAAAGATACTGCTGAATTTCCTTATTTTGTGTGTTAAGGTCCTGCAAGCCCAGCAAATTGCCCTGTGTTACTTCCTTTCGGTCAGAATAATCGCTTATATCGCCCTTATTGTGAAAGGCATTTTTAATGTTGGTAATATTTTCACTTATAACCGACTTGTCGCCTGTTGTGTGATTAAGCACTGCATCTACTATTACCTGTATGCCACGCTTGTGAGCCTCTTGGCACATTTTTGTAAACTCTTCCTTTGTGCCAAGCTGGTAATTGCCGATTACATAGTCTGTAGGCTGATAATGATAGTACCACTTACCCTTGTTGGTGCTGTCGCCCTTATCCTGCAGCTGCATACCGCCGTCTTCGCCAACCTTGCACTGCATTATCGGTGAAGTTTGAATAGCAGAAAAGCCAGCGTCTGCTATATCGTCAAGATTATCTGTTATAGTTTTAAAAGACCAACACCATGTGTGCAAAATAGCACCGTCGCTTATATTTGCAGCCAAGCCCTGCTTATTAACAGTTTCTTTTGTTCGTACGGGTTCATACTGTGTAGCCGCTTCTGTGGCTTTTTCGGTAGCTTTTATTTCGTCCTTTGTAGCTGCATTATCATTTGCATTTGTACAGGCAGCCGCTGACAAAAGCATTAAAATTGTAAGTCCTAAGGCTGTTAGTTTTTTTAACATTAAATTTCTCCTTCCAATATTATAAACATTTTTTATAGCAAGCAATTAAAGCCCAAACAGCTTTTTGCCGTAATTTGACAGATTTTCTATAACATTCGGTGTACATTTTTTACTTATAACCTTGTAGCCCTTTGCAAAGTCACAGCCACGCACAGTGGAGTGGGTGTCTGTACCTATAAACTGCACCAAACCGCTGTTCAAATACTTAATTAACTTTTGCCCTACAAACATTTTGCAAAGGCTTTCTGTATTTACCTGCGCCATACAGCCCATAGAGATTAATTTCTCAAGAAGCTGTTGGTTTTTAAGCAAAACCGGATAACGCTCTATATGTGCCAGTATGGGTGTTACACCGTACTTATTTATTACAGATTCAAGCAATTTAATGTCATCGCTTTTAAAAGTACAATTATAAGGCATTTCTGTAAGCATATACCTGCCGTTTTCGTAGCAAAAGGGAGTAATATCCTCAAGGCACATAAGGTTTTGCGTAAGATGAAGCTCACAACCAAGTATTAACCTAATACTACCGCTATATTCACTCTTTACCAAATTATAGGCGTTTTGCCTTTTAGCCACAAACTCTTTAACATCGTGGTTAGTAACAGGGGAATACTGTGTATAAAAGTGAGGTGTAAGTGCCAAGTGTGTAACGCCCTGGCTTTCAAGCTCCTCAAGCAGTACAACAGATATGTCTATATCCTGCGAACCGTCATCTATAGCCGGAAGTATATGTGTGTGAATGTCATATTTATTCATTTTAAAATTTCCTTTATGAACACTTACAGCAGTCCGAAAACAGCTGTAGATACACATTAACAGGCTGCTGTAACTGTTCGTATTTATCGGCACAGGCTTGACTAAAGAAAACCATAGCCAAGCCTGTATAACATTTATTTGCAGCTAAAAGCATTAAATCAATGTGCAAACATAGTCGCCCATTTGTGAGCAAGTAACCTTTGTTTTGCCCTCTTCGTAAATATCAGGTGTTCTGTGTGTTGTAAGTGCCTTAGCAACAGCGTCCTCTATAGCCTGTGCAGCCTGTGGCTGGTCTAGTGAATATCTAAGCATCATTGCAACAGACAAAATTGTAGCCAACGGGTTAGCAATATCCTGTCCTGCAATGTCAGGTGCACTGCCGTGAATAGGCTCATACAAGCCTCTTTTGCCGCCGCTTAGGCTGGCAGAAGCAAGCATACCTATAGAACCGCTTATCATTGAAGCCTCGTCAGACAAAATGTCACCGAATATGTTTGATGTAACTATAACATCAAACTGGCCCGGATTACGAACAAGCTGCATAGCGCAGTTGTCAACATACATATGGTTAACCTGTACCTCAGGGTAATCTGCTGAAATTCTGTTTACGGTTTCTCTCCACAGTCTTGAGGATTCCAAAACATTTGCTTTATCAACGCTTGTCAGCTTTTTATTTCTCTTCATTGCCATATCAAAGGCAACCTTTACAATTCTTTCAATTTCAGGTACTGAATATTTTTCTGTATCGTATGCGGCAGGCACACCGTTTTCTTCAAGTCTGCCACGCTCGCCAAAGTAAATACCGCCTGTAAGCTCACGAACTATCATAATATCCAAATTGTCACCTATAATTTCGTCCTTAATAGGAGACGCTTTTTTCAGCGGCTCAAAGATAACCGCCGGGCGGAGATTTGCAAACAAGCCCAATGCCTCTCTAATTTTAAGCAGGCCCTTTTCAGGACGGTTATTTGCAGGCTGAGAATCCCACTTAGGACCGCCTACAGCACCAAGAATTACAGAATCAGCCGCCTTGCACTTGTCTACAGTAACCTGTGGCAAAGGCTCGCCGTAATTGTCAATGGCAATACCGCCAATATCTGCCGGGTCATATTCTACGGCAAAACCAAACTTATCTGCTGTTTTATCAAGAACCTTTACAGCCTGGTCAACAATTTCAGGACCAATGCCGTCGCCTTTTAGCAAGGCAATTTTATATGTTGTCATTTTAGACTACCTCCATATTTCACTAATAAATTTATTATAGCACACAACGCCATACGCAAATGTAAAGTAGCTTACAATTACTTTTGTATGCTGCTTTTAATTTTCTTCTTCATTGTTAGGCGGACAATAGTCGTATATTTCTGCAACCTTGTCACGCATCCAAAGCATAGGTGTTATCCTCATAGAATAGCCAAAGCCGTTATCCATTTGCCAACGGTAGGATTCCGCCTGCGGCAAGCCGTAAATAGAAAGCAGGGTTGTTATTACACCACCGTGGGTAACAATTACAGCAGTTGTTTCGCCGGAATCAATAAGCTGTGCTACAAGTCTTTCAAAGGTTTTGCAGATACGCCTTGTAAAGTCGGCACCGCTTTCACCGTTTGGCGGTGCATTGTCCTTTGAATTTGCAAGCCAGGCTGTAAACTGAGGGTCTTTTTCAAGCTGGGCGGCTGTTTTGCCCTCCCAGTCGCCAAAGGAACATTCCTGTAAACCGTCAACTATAATAGGCTTTATTGCCGGGTACAACACATTGCAGGTTTGAACACACCTTAATAGCGGACTGGTATATAAAAGCGGTGTACCTGGGTAGGAGTAAAGGCTGTCGTATTTTTTTAAATCCTCTATACCCTGCTGTGAAAGCTGTACATTGCTTCTACCTATGTACTTGCCCTTGTTATCTTCAACGGTAGCACCGTGTCTTATAAAATGAATTTGGTAAGATTTCATAGTATCCTCCTTTACAAATTATGGTTATTTACAAATACAATTTGCTTTACATATAATTAATTATATAATATAATGTTTATTGCATTTAATTTATATATGATTGTTCACTTATGAGCAGAGGGGTATTTGTATGAACAACGAGTTTCCTAGAATTATAACATTGTTGAGAAAAGAAAAGCGGCTTAGCCAAAAGCAAGTAGCAACCGATATGGATATTTCTCAGTCACTGCTTTCCCATTACGAAAAAGGTAAGCGGGAGTGCAAGCTTGAGCTTATAATAAAATTTGCAGACTACTACAATGTGTCCTGCGATTACCTTTTAGGCCGCACCACCGAGCGGAACATTGCCGGAACCCTTACGGTAGACCAGCCCGAAAGCAATGAAAGCTCTGTAAACTACGGAAATATGCTTCTGCAAATGAACAAAAGGCTAATACATAATTCTGTTGACCTTGTTTTTGAGGTTATGAGTAAAATGAACAACAAGGACATAGAAAACAATGTTTCAGACTACCTAATGGCGTCTATATACAGAATGTTTAGGCTTATTTATTCATCAAACCCTAAAAATCCACAGGCACTTTTCTCTATACCGTCATCGCTTTACAACGGCTACACCTCCACTTACCAAAGCTCCAAGGAACTTTCGGCTATGGAGATAATTTACGGAAAGGGCGTACACAGCTCTGACTCTGCAAGCGCACCATTTGTTCCGCCGGAAATAATGACCAGTGAACTGCCCCTGTACAGCACCTCCATACTTAATTTAATTAAGATCGTAGAAAACAATATTAAGCAGGAAAAGCAATAAAAACACAACTTAACCTCTTAGCACAATTTAACTATTTACTTTTCTACACAATTATAACAGCCGCCAACAATTATTTCAACTGTTGGCGGCTGTTGTTGCAATTCTATAATTTTTCTTTTTAAGTTTGAGGTCTTGTAGGGTCACTGTAGTAGAAGCTCTTGTCAGTAGCACTTTCAGGCTTTTTGCCAAGGCTTACATTAATTGTAACGGTAGAGCCGTACTCAAGCTTGTCCCCTTCCTTTGTATTACCCGAGTAGGATATTACAGAGCCTGCAGGAACAGTATCGTTATAAGAAAGAGTAGAATTAACTACAAAGCCTTCTTTTACCAAGGTGCTTGTAGCAGTGTCCTTATTTATATTCTGAACCTTAGGTAATGTACGGTACTGTGCACCCTTACTTATAGTACAGGTAATAGACACACCGTCGTTACCACGCATAACCGTTTTCTTTGCGTCAGGGGTTTGCTTACAAATCTGGCCCTGAGGAACAGTGTCGCTAAACTCGGTTTCAACATTTTTATATATAGCATACTCGGTGCTGTTAGCCGCAATTTCTTTAGCCTGATCCCAGGTTTTGCCTATAAAATCAGGTACTCTGAAATACTCACTGTCAGCCGGGTAAGTAAAATCATCTGACAAATTTTCAGACGGACTTGAAGCATTTTCGGTAGCCTGGTCATTTACATTGAACATTCCGTCCAACGGATAATTTGAATACCATAAATAACCCAGTCCGCCAAACACAACAAGGGCAACCACCATAGATATAACGCCCATTTTAAAATTGCTTAGCTTGCGTTTGCCGTTTTCCTGAGTTTCAGGGGTTTCAACCTCTATTGTTTTGGAAATTTCATTCTGCATTGCCTGAACTGTTGGAGTAGCTGACAGCTGTTCTGCAAGACTGCTGAAGCTGGCAATTCTCTCCTCTTTGTTAACCTGCAAGCCCTTTGCCAAGGTTGTAATCACAAACGGCGGCAATTTTTTGGCTACACTGGCGCTCATCAATAAGCGACCGTCATCCAGTCTCTTTGCGGCGTCGGCAGGCAGCTTGCCTGTAAGGGCAAAAAACAGCGTTGCACAAAAGCCGTAAATGTCTGTTGATGTGTCAAGCACGCCGTCCTCTTCATACTGCTCGGGAGCACTGCAGCCTGAAAACAGCTGTGGAGGAAGCTCTTTGCCTACCTGGCGAATGTTTGCAGGTGCAAAGCCTGTAAGCTTTATTTTGCCGTCCGGTGTAACAACAAGGTTAGCCGGGCAAATAGCAAAATGGTTAATGCCCTTTTCTGTAAGATTAATAAGGCTTTCCAATAGAGGCTTAATAAGTGGTCTTGCTACCTCCCACTCAAGCTTACCGCCGCTGCGCTGTACATACTCACCAAAAGGTATAACCTCGTGATAGTCGCTTACAATATATGCGGTATTATTGTCCTGGAAAACACCTTCAACCTCAACTAAGTTGTCATAGCTGCCAATCTCTTTAATTTGGTTGCCAACATCTATAAATTGCTGCTTAAGCTCGTTAAACTTTTTTATATTAGCCTTTTCAACTGTAACAACCAAGCTGTTTTCGGAACGGGAAAACAAGTCCTTCGGTAAAAATTCTCTAATTGAAACTGCCTTTTCTTTTTTATTATCATAGCCAATATATCTGGCACTGTCTGATCTGTTATCCAGTACCTTTCCAACAGTATACCTGCCATTTTCCAGCTTTGTTCCTAAAGGAAGAAACGGAGAAGCCTGTACAGTGTCCTGCGAAAAACCACAGTGTGGACACTCATGCTCACCATGTGTATCTTTCATACAACCGTAACATAAATTAGCCATTAAAACACCTACTTTCCGATTATGTGTTTTATTATAACACACAATGGGTGCTTATTTCAACAAAAATATAGTATTTAAAATTACATTACTGTAACGCTTTCGTTAAATCAAAACCTTACTTCGGGTAAATTGACAGGATTAATCGGTAAAAATCGTACCAATAACCCCAAAAAATAAATGCTCTTATTACGCAAAAGGCTGCCCTGTATAAAACAGAGCAGCCTTAATAAATCTAACTGATTTTTAAATTACTTTTGCAGTTCTTGATAACCCATAATATGTCTTAGCACCATTACTGCATCAACTACTGATACTTTGCCGTCACCGTTTACATCACAACGAGCCAGCAAAGCAGGTGTTAATCCGTCAGGAGACAAAATTAATCTCTGAATAATAACTACATCAGCTACTTTTACTTTACCGTCGCCGTCAGCGTCACCCAGCAAATAAGGCGCAACAAAGTTTACGCTCATTAGGCAACCAGAATCGTTAGTGTAATAAATATGGCCATTGTTGTCCATTACAGGGCTTGCCATACAGTAGTTTTGTGCACTTGAATCCGGTGTATATATTTCCTCTGAGGTGTCAGAACCAAGCTCATGCATATACAAGCTTCCCGGTGTTTTGTTGGCAGTATAGAATATGTAGGTATGTCCGTTTACAACATCTGCTACCGGAGCACTCTTTACATCTGCAATAGCTGAAACTGTTCTCTTAACTTCCAGTGTAGCACCGTCAATTTCAGCAAGAATGCCCTTGTAGTCTGCTGTTGCACCGCCTACTACAACAACAGCGTTACCGTCTGTGTCATTTACAACAGTTGGTGTGCAGGTAGAGCTTTTTGCAAAGTTGGCAGATTTTAAATCGCCCAGCTTACCCTCGCTGTCAACACTAAAGGATACTATATATCCGTCACGAGTTGTACAGTAAGCTGTATTGCCTGACATAACAACAGTTGATCTAACGCCGTTTAGTCCTGTAGAAAGGCTGTCAATAGCTTCGCCGGTTTTCTTATTAAGAGATGTAATTATTCCGTCATCACCGGCAAAAATCAGAGCGTCACCTGAAACAACCGCACCGCTCCAGTAGTAGCCGGAAGCATCGTTTGTGTACTGCCATACATCTTTACCTGTAAGCAGCTCAACGCATTTGTATACGCCGCAAGAAGTTGAAGAAATATCCGCACAGCCTGTTCCGTAATAAATATATCCGTCGTCGTATGTAAGAGTAGTAAGTGCCTGCTGAGTTTTAGAATTACCGTCGTTGTCGGTATATGAAACATCGTCAGTTACCCACAAAGTCTGTAGAGTTTCGGCTGACAATGCCTGAAGTCCTCCGTTTGCAAACGGAACAACTATTACACCGTCTGCATAAAGCAGGCGTGAAGTGTAGCCTATAGATTTTTCCAAAGCCACGCCGTTTACAGGCTCGCCGTTTGAGTCAAGCACATAAAGCAAATCACCTGCAACTGCATATACATTATTACCTACAATAAGTGGGTCAGAAACACCCTTGCCCCACTCATTGGCATTTTTCAGCTGGAATGTAAAGTTTTCTGATGTACTGCGACAATCTGCTTCACTGTCCTTTACAACACCGTTGTTTGCGTGGTAGCTGTCCCACTGTGATTCAATGTTGTTTAGAGTTATTTCAGGCTCAAATTTTCCGCTTGATATGCGAGGATCGTTTGAATAACTATCTACATAGAACCAAGTAACTGTGTCGCCGTCCTTTGGACGATAAGCACTGGCACCAACCATAGGAGTTGAACCGTTTACCGCATACATCCAGCCGGATCCACCGCCGTTTGTAAATTCAGCCAATTTACAGCCGCCCGGAGATGTTATGCCGGACAAATAACCGCTCTTCATATTATAGGTAAAGCCCTTTTTGTCCAATACATCTGTTAAAATCTTAGCAACAGATGTACCCTCCGCAACTGTTACGCTTTCCGGAGAAATCCAGTTGTAGAAATTATAGTGAGTTCCGTTTGAGCCATGGGCAGTATCACCCATAACCGAGAATGTTACAGTAACTTCGCTTGTTTCTTCGTTTTCGGCAAATACCGGAAGAGATGAAAACGAAACTACTGTTAGTACCGCCATCAGCACTGCCAAGGCGGAGGTTAGCTTTTTCTTCATTACTACCATCCTTTCAAAATAATTTTAAGGATAATCAGAATGACTTAAACCACAATTATTCTGCCGCCACACAAAAATTAAATAACAAAACCGCAGGCGGCGTATGGTACCACACTCCATTACCCAAGTGAGAAAAAACCATAGAAAGAGGCAGGTCTCCTGACTTATAAGGCAAGTAACCGGGATTTTCCCAAAATACTTTTGCACTGCACCTTCTCAGCTAAAAACCAATGGCACTTGCAGACATTCACCTTAATTACAGTAATGGCTGTTGTGCAGGACTTGCACCTGCTTCCCTTTTAATTCTTATCCGAACTTAAAACGAACAAAAAACCGTCTTTCCCACAGCCTATAATACCACCGGTGCCTTATTTTGTCAAAATGTAATATACTTTTTTATTGCTATTCGACAATCCAAGTGTTCTTATAGGATTTTGTAATAAATTCGGTCAAAAAAATTCATTTTTTTCAAAAAAAGTGTTGACAGATTAGCAAGTTAATGTTATTATTTAGTTGTTGATTAAACAGTTCAATTTTGCTGATACCTTTTTTCATATATACCTTCCAAGACAGAAGCGTACATTTCCTTGTTGAAAATGTACGCTTCTGTTCTCTATTTTATATTATTTATATTAATTAATATTACTCCGGGCAGATTTTAATAAACAATTTTTCATTGTTAAGGTAAATATCCATACAAATTTTATAAAAATAAATTCGGTCAAAATCAAGCACCAATAAGGCTGATTTTGACCGATATTTTTTATGGTTTATTTTTTTTCGATATTAATTTATTATATTACTTAAAAGCAATAATGCAATATTGACCATTTTGCTTGTTTAAATTTTGCTTAATATTATTTGAAGCAGAACTGGACTGGTAAACCACCACATTGCTGTCGCTTATTATTGCGCCGCCTGTGTTGCCGCTGCTTTTGGCAACTACAGACATATTGTTCAGCATTGTACCGTCGGAGTCAACCTCAACAGCCGGTTTATCCTTTTGAAAAACAATAACCATTTTAGGCACATAGCCGATTGCCACCGTTTTGCTGGCTGTTCCGGTACCTACATAGCTTACAAAAGTAAAAGGATTGTTAAACCTGGCTTTTTCTGTACTGGTACAGTGTAAGGTAGTATTTGTAGCGTGACTTTTCATAGTTGAATCAATTTTTTGATTATCATCTACAAAATCAATTCTCTGCGGCCTGTCAGTGCCTAACCAATTATTAAGTCCCATATATTCTGTTTTCTGACTTGAACTCATATTATCAGCTCCTTATTCGTAATGCTCTAATTTATCCCATGTATAATTCATTGCGTCATAGGTATTAAATGTGTTATTTTTTTGATCCAGTGTGTTCCAATTTCCTAAGCGGTAGTCCAAAAACACCGCCAAATGTGCCGGCAAAAATTCCAGTGCCTGTGCCGAAATATACTTTCTAAGATTCATAGAAATCTCACTGCCGTTTGTAATGTGTATGTAAAGTCTGTTTTTTATATAATCCTCAGAAATTTCTGCTTTAGCTCCTAGGGATAAAAAGAAATTTTTTACATCGTCTACAGTACAGCTTCTGCCGGTAAGGGCAAGCCTTTCAGATATTGCCTGCCGTCTTTTGGCTATATCCATATCACTTCTTTTTACACCCCAAAGCAGCTCCCACATTTCTATTCCGTAATCCTCGGCACTTGTAACTATAGATTCCTTTAGCAAATTGCTTATTTCATCAGCCACAGCCTCCAACTGCTGTGCATAGCATAGCAGCTCCTTATATACTACTGTAGAGCTTTCCAAGCTGTATAACCCTAAAGGCTTTAGCCTTGCAGTCATATTCCCCATATGCGACATTAGCTTGCCTCCCTTAAAGAAATACCGTTAAGTACTATTTTTTCATTTTCTTTTACTGTTAGCCCTGTTGAAGCAGGTAAAATTTGATACTGCAGTATTCCCTCCTGATGGTACAGCAAATCTGACAAAACATCGGTTTTAAGCGACTGACCCACCTCGTACATAGATAACAGCTCCTTTATTTTTTCTGTAAGCTGAAGCTTAACATCATTTATGCTGTATCCGTCAGCTAATTTTACACTAACCTCAATTACACATTGGCACAGCTCTGCCGCTTTAACTCTTACATCAACATTAATTTCCCTTTGTTTAGATATTAATTGAGAAACCTCATTAACAACCGGCTGTGAAACCTTTTGTTCACGCCCGCATATGTAAATATTAACAATATTGCTTCCGTCACGCTTTGGTACTACATTTACACATTCCACACCGCTGACGGTTTTAGCTAAATTCTTATAGTAGGCTATATTTGTACCGTTATCAATATATTTTAAACTGTTAATTATGCGAATACGAAGTGCACTGTCTGTTTCGGCGTCTGCCCCCAGCTGAAAGCCGCTCATATTTGTTACCGACAAATTTTCAACCGTCATTGTAACAATAACCGTAACAGAGCCGGAGGTAACATTGCCGTTTGTTCCTCCCTCCAACGCTTGGGCAGATACAGATACAATTTTTTTACCCACATCAATACAGCAGTACTCTGTTGTCTCAAAGCTTACCGGTGACGAGCCTGTTGTAGAAACAATAGTTCCTTTGGGTATTTCAACCTTCGCCACAGCATTTTCGGTAAGTGAAAAATACACAGTACCCTTAGCCTTTACAGCCTCTTTTCGCTGTAAGCCTCTTAGCTGTGCGTGGTAGTCTAAATATTCTCCCTGTGCCGTCTGCGGAAAAACCTGTTGTTTCAGCCACTGAATATTTGACTGCAGATTATAAAGCTCACCTGCTAAAACTCTTATTCTTATGCCTATGTCCGACGCTTCGTCAGGCGAATACCCTGCCCTTGAAGTAAATGTCTTTGACATAGCCGACACAAATTCCTCATAGCTCTTCATTATTTATATTCACCTCCAATGTTTCTGTTTGGTTATATGCACTTATATTAACCACTAACTTTATTACATTATTTTCAACCTTTGCCGTTACACTTTCCACCGTAACCTGTGGCACTGAATATAACGCCTCCTGCACAAGCACAAGGGCGTTTCCCTGCAATCTTTCGTCATCAGCCCTAAGCAAATGCAGTCTGTGCCCCAGCTGTGGATTATACACAAAGCTCCCCTGCCTGACAGTAAGTAATATTCTGCAACGCTGGAGTGTTTCCGCCATAGCATTTATGCCGTAAATTTTCCCCGATGAATTTTTTGCAAAATCGCCGTTTTCTAAAGCAGTATCCACAGCTACACCTCTTTTCCGTTAATATATACTTTGCCGTTGTTTTTCAGTATAATTTCTGCACCGCCTTGGGAGCGCAGCATTATTTCACCCGGCTGCAGCAAACTGCCGTTTTCAACTATTGCACCCAGGCACACAGCACCGCCGCCCAATGGAAGGGTTACAGTTCGTGTACTCTTGGGAGGTACAGATGTAATCCCATAAGGGGCTGCAACATTGGCGTTTAAATACGGTATGCCCCCTTGGGTATTAACGGTACTGCCGCCACTGTCGGCTACTATTGCAAATTGCGGTTTAACTTCAAGGTTTTCGTTTTTGTTGCCAAACATATATTAACCCCTTTCATTCATTGTAATTTTTGTAAATATACCGGCAGTTGTATATGTATAGCTTACGCCGTTAATAAAAAGGTCGTTGTATGTATTGCCGTTTGCAATTACCGTTGCTTTACCCCCTAAAGGGTTATAAACCAAGCATGGGCAAACAACCGACAGATTCACTGCGTTATTGTTAGAGCTTTCAATTATCCTTTGTGCGTCGTATATGCAGTTTCCACTGTCGGGTGATGCGTCTAAATATCTAACTGTATCAACAGCTCTCTCATCAGCTTTTTTATTTATAACAGGCAAGCTATAGCCAAGCTCTTCCGCTCCGGTACGGACATATACCTTACCGATAATACCGTAACGGTTGTTTTCAATATTTATTTCAGAACAGCTGTAGCAGTTTTTACTTAGATTGTTATATCCGTTTGTAAAAACAAAACTGCCGCTGTTTATTTTACCGTCCAGCACAGCCTCACCCCATTGGTTAACGCGTGGCTCAGCGTCAAATAGCTTTTTGCAGTATGTGCTTAAAAGCGTATATACACTCTTACCCCTACCCACATTTAATACTCCGTTAATGGGCTTGTTGCTTAGTTCTTTTACTGAAATGCCGTACGGCCTTAGATACCTGTGGTATATAATAGTGTCGGTTATATTTTGTATATTTTGGGGTATAAGCTGTGTGTCCAACAAACATCCCGCCAAGCTTCTGCATTGGTATGTTTGCGACACACCCTTACTGTTTATAACTGTTTTATTTGAATCAACTATACCGGTGAATATCACCTTTTCGTCATATATTACCCTTACAAACTTATAATCATTATTGTCATTGGAGGGAAAAACCGCCGTCAAGCTGTCGGCCGGAACAGACACACGGCTGTTTATGTAAACATACACAGGGTCGTTTTTTATAACTTTATCTCCGTTTGTTTTAGTAAACTCAAAAATCACTTATTTTCACCCTTTCTCCCTTAGCTACTGCTGTAGGGTCTTTTACAGCAGGGTTAAGCTCCATAAGCCTGTCTATGGATATATTAAGCTTAGCCGAAATATCCCAAAGTTCTTCATCCTCACCAACTTTATAATCTGTTGGTGATGTACTGTTTTCATTACAAATGCCGTCAAGTGCCTCTACAAAAGTAAAGCTATACTCTACACAATCATCAACAGGTGTATATTTAAGCCTAAGCTGCTGTAAATATGCCTTTATAGGTGGAACACCGCCTATAGAAAGCACTCCGCTTTTACCGCTTTGGTATAGCTTCTTTAGTTGTAGATACTGCAAATAAGCGTCTGCTCCGTAAAATGTGCCGTCACCGCTTACTACAGCCGCTTTTGTACCCGTATGCCTTGCAATGCTGTGCAAAAACGGTATTTTCTGCTGTGAAATCGACTGAGTATCGGTAATCTGTATTGTGTGTGGGTTATGATGAAGAGTTTTACCCATAAATCTCATAACGCCCTGCTTCATTAGCTTAGCTCCTCTTCCTCGTTAAGTGCCTTTATATATCTTCTTTTATCAAGAATTAACTGTTCGGAAATTGCCTCTGCAGTATTTTTAGAGCTGTACAGCTCCAATTCATAACCGTTGCTCTCATTCAACCTTAACTACCTCCTTGCTAACTGTGCTTAAGGTATATGTTTGTACCTTACTTAAAATATTACTTATGCACTCAACTACGCAACAGCCCGTATACCTTACTATGTGCTTGTTATATTGGTATTCAACAGTAATTTTACTGCCCGTCAGCGTTTCACAAAGACCGTCAATTTGCAGTTTTAAAGTATAACGCATTTTACAAAGCACACTGTCATAGGGCTTAGACTCACCGTAAACCATTACATCCGTATATGTACAGCTTGCTTTTTCACTAATCAGCAAGCCATTAATACTACTGTTATTTGCTTTTACAGTTACAGCCTTTGACAATTCACTTACATACTCAACTGCAATTTTTATTACATAGCATCGTAAAGACGCTTTATACTCAATGTCACTAATACTGCCGTTTGTTGTGTTTTGACCATGCTCTGTTTCAAGCAATACCTGCAAAACCTCTTCGGCACACTCAAGAATTTTTCTGCCGGTGTAATTCATTGGTGACATTAGCTGCACTTCAACCTTTACCCTGCTGTTGCCTGCGTTTTCTGCCATACTACAGCTTTCACTTGCCTTTATAACGCCGTACTGCTTGTCCTTAACAGGCAACGACAAGGTTATGTTAGGATAATAAAAATAAAACTCCGTCTTGGGCAGCTTCGCCTTTAACATTTCAATGGTATTATTCAAAATTTCATTAACATTCTTCAAGCTTTCACTCCTTTTTGTATGGACTTAAAACTCCACGCATATACAGAGGCTTATTAACAAACCTGCACACCTTGCAGTCCTTTATCCAATAACAGCTGTCATATACCCACAGCATCGCATTTTCATAATTAATACTTTCTTTAGAAACATTAAATAAAAACAGATAGCTGTCGTTGTCCACTGTACCTGCCTCTGTATATTCTGTAGGAGTATATTGCTTTAAACTGCTGTTTATAGGCTGCAAAAAGCCTCGTACAATGTGTTTATTACCGGTTTCGTATTCGGTTAAAACACAGTCTGTCCCGAATTTTTCAATAGTATCTATAATCGTCTTTTCTATCAATTAATACACCTCTGAAAACAAAGCCGCCGTCAGAAATATAGCCGGATATTCCTTTTAAGCACTGCTGTAAATACTCCTTTGCATATTCTCTTGCTTTTGAACAATCTACCGATATATCCCCTGCTTTAAAGCTGGTTACGCCGCCGTTTTCCGCAATAATAATGTACCTGTAGTACGCCATAGCCGCAGCAGCGGCAGATAATCTGCCGCCGCATTTTGTTTTGTCTATGTTGCTAACAAGCATTTCACTAAGCTCGTCGGCAGCATTGTTACAAAGCCACTTGTACTGCTGTGCTTCCTTTTCGCTTAACCTGCTAAGCTCACAAAATCTTTGAAATACCTGTTGATAGTTCATACTATTACACCTTTAGCACAACGCTTGCATCGTTAAACAGCTTTGCAAAACCGCTTATAACGCTTACAGTCGCCCTTTCAAGCTGTCTGTCAATAAGCTTGTCATAATCAACAAGCACATCACCTGCCTGCACCATTTCCAGTGCACAGGTTTTGTCAATACCTACAATCTTATCACTGTCCAAAGTAGGCACATGAATAAGCTTTGCACCCATTGGCGTTATCATTCTGCCTGTGCCGTGAAAATCCAGCGTAGCCTGTGAGTCCTGCATTTCCGGCATTGCAAGAATTTTTTCCATAAGTGCAGTAGGCACAAGCAGTGTATTTAGCTCATAAGGTGTAAGCTCTGTCCAAAGCTTTACAAGATCTGTATATTTCAGCGTACCAGAAGTTGCAGCATCAATAACCTTTGCAGCATTAGAGTTGCCGTCACCCTTTACAAGTACATTTACAGCATCGGCAAGCTGTGTACGGGCAATATACGCACCAATCTGCTTTAAGGTTACTGTAAACAGGTCAAGTCTCTGAAAGCGCAATGCCTCATATGTAGAAACCAACATTCTTCCTCTTTTAAGCAGCTTAACAAGGTTTTCCTGTGTTTTTATTGTTGTTTGCGGCAAAAATGCACCCTCGCTTACAACTTTTAAAGACTTTGTATCGTCATCAGGGTCAGAAACAATGCTTCTGTAGTCCATACCGTCAATTTTTGTTACAGTAGCCGTAATATCCGGCAAAGCATCGGCATATTCCATACCCAGCTTAATAGCCCTGCTGACATATTCAGGAAACAATGCCGCCGAAGATGAGGTTTGAAAAAACTTTTCCACCATATCCGACTGTGCGCCGCTTACCTTTATGTCGAATCTCTTTAGCTGTCTGCCAAAGGCGTCCAGCTTTTCAAGAGATGTGTTTTTATAGTTTGTGCTTGGGTCAAGCTCCTCAAGTACCTGCGAAAATGTCTTTCCCTTTCGGTTATACATACTTTTGTCAATATTAATAGTTTTATAAAGCTCCATAAATTAAACCCTCCTGTATATTAAAGAATAAATGTTACTGCGTCATCGGTAACGCTTAAAACCAAATGCTCTCTTCCTGTTGTGCCCTGTGCAATGCCTGCCGCTGTATAAACAAGCTTTGTGTAGCCCAAGGCAATATCCCCCGACTTTTTAGCCGTAACCACACCATTTACCATTACTCCGCAGTAACCACTGCGAACATTTACAGTAACACCTACAAGCTTACCGTTGGCGTCTGCCTGTGCGGCTGTACCATTGGATACCACCTTTATCCACTGGTTTGGCTTTGTAACTGTACTGTCGGCCTGCATTGTTATAACCTTCTCATTAAAACCGTTAAAATCAATATTCATATAATCTTCCTTTCTGTATCTGTCAAAAATTTATAGTTAATTCAGTATCAAATGTTATACTGTCTGTCATTTGCTGTTGGCACTGCTTCGCTTTTAACAAGCTGTGGCTTTAAAAAGCTGCCGCCCTCTACAGCGCTTTTGTAAAGTGTTTTTAGCTGTGCAAGCTCCTGTATATTCAGCTTTTTTGCAACTGACCTTAATACACTGCTGCTGCAGTCCAAGCACAATGAGCTAAATCTTACATACTCGTCCTCAAGCTCTTTTCTGTACTGTGCACCGTACTCGGCAAGCTGTTGAAGCTCCTTGATATATTCGCCTATTTCGTTGGCATTACCGTTATTTATAACAGAGTAATTACCCTTTTTAACTTCTTCAATAATATTGCTCATATTACCCTCCTTGTAATAAGACTTTATAACGCCTGCGTTTTTCTGACTTGGTACGGCAACAAAGGACCACTCGTAGGCGTCTGTAACATTATCAATAATGTGGTAGCATATGTCGCCGTTTTGTTTGCCTTTGTAATGACCGCACTGTGCCGTATGAACATCCGCTCCGCATACACTGCACAATACTCTGTCGGCACTGCACCCTACACTTACCTCTTTCTTTATACCGCTTTCAATAAGCTGTATAGTTTCCTGCGTTGACTGCAAAATAGGTATATACGCCTTTGCCGTCAGCTTACAGTACGGCTCACCGTAAAGAGTTTTTCTTCCTTGAACATACTCAACATTACAGCTATAAATTCTTGCTGTTTGGTTTTGCGCCGTAGGGTTGTGGTCTGAAATTCCCGTTTTACCTACAAACAGACTTGCCATCTGTTTAAGGGCATTTACGGAAAACGCCTCATAGTCCCTGTCAATGTCGTTGTCACACAGCACAACACTAAAGGTGTACAACTCTTGCTGTGTGTATTCACGCCTTGTGTAGCTGTTAATAAGCTCCAGCTCCTCTTTAGTAGGGCTGTTGCTTTCTACTGTATGTTTATTTGTCTTCTCCAGCCTTGCCAAATTATCACTCCTTTTTGTTTTCAAGCTGATCTGCCTGTGTATTAATTAACCTTGCATTTGCAAGCTCTACCTCATCCTGTAGGTTAATGTTGCTCCAAACAAGCTCGTGTTCGGTACTGTAACCGTTCATAGCCAGCCACATAGAGCACACCTTGTTTATCATAGGATTAAGCAAATCTCGGTAATGCTCCAGCTCACTTGTTAAAATATCTGCCTGCTGTGACGACATTCTCTCCGTACTGCTCCACGAAAGTCCCAATATAAACGGAGGAATACTCAGCTTTGAAACTATTTGCTCCAAAAGCAGTCGCCCCGGCGTTTGGCAATCTAAAATCTGGTTATCTGCACCAATTACCTTAATATCCACATCACCTACAGCCACAAAATCAGACAGTCCCTTGTCCTGCATTGCCTTACTCCACTCGTCTGCAATAAGCTCGGCTCTTTGCTGTGTGTATATTCCATCTGTACCGTCATTAGGCGGCTTGTAGGTAACGGCAAAGCGTACATTGCCTACCCTGTCCCAGTTCTGCCCAATAGCCGTAAAAATCTTTAAAAGTATATTGCTTACAAACGGCAGTCCCTGTAAAATTGATGTTCCGCCTACCTTTTCCGGCTGTGGGTTAAGGGAGGTTATCATAATAAGCTCCTGATTTTTTACAGGCACAACCTCACCGTTATCCTGCTGTACATACACATCTAGCTTAAGCGGATTATTTTTATTATTCTTCAGCAATATGTCACTGTTGGCGGCATTGTACAAACCGTAAATACTGCTGTAGTCACTGTAGGGAATAATCTCTGCCACAGCTGTTCCGTAGGTAAGCAGTCTGTCAAAATATGTACCCAAAAAGCACTTAAAGCCCACATTGTTTCCGCCGGTTTTTACATTATCAAGAAAATATTTAAGTTTCCTTTCTGCTGTTTTATCGGCACATACAACCTCAAATGTACCAATCAAACGCACCAGCTTGCTTATAGCTGAGTCAATAATAGGTATAGCCTCTCTAAGGCTTGCATACAGCAAATGCTGTGTATTATTCAAAGGCACATAGCTGTTAAAAGCATTAAACGGATTACTAAAGCCGTTTCCTGTTACGGTTTGGGCAATTTTTTGTTTAGGCGTTTTTTTATTCTTAAATAGCTTCATACAAACACCTCCTATATCCTTTTTCTTGCAAAGGCTACAAATTCATTTTGCGGTTTATACAGAACCGTTGTTACAAAATATCTTATGTCATCCATTGCATGGTCGTTCTCCTTTATGGGAGCGTCTGCCCCGCCGCTGTTCCACCTGTACAACCCAAACTCTCTTATACTGTCACTACAACAATTACATATTTTTATTTTCTTCTCCTTTAGTGCCGTAGACACCTTGCGTATACCGTCAACCACATTATTTTTTGCCGGTGTTACCGCAAGTTTTTCGTGTCGGCGTATAGTCTGAATAAAGCTGGCGGCAGACGGGTCAACAACAACGGTGTCTATTTTTTTACCCTCTGTCAGCTTTTCCAATGCCTTGTAATGCTCCTCATCGGTGCGCTGTATGCCAACTCTTTTTGAGTCGTAATAGTACTCGTCTATTCTGTACCACACACCCTTTTGCAGCCCCCACAGTCCAAAGGACGCAGGGTTTACCGTGCCATAGTCACAGCTTACAGCGTAGCGTTCGCATACACCCTCCGGCACATCTACAAACATATTGTCCTTCATAAAAGGATAAACACAGCCCTCTACTCCTACCCATTTGCCAAGAATAAACCGCTCGTAAAAAGCGCCGCTGTACAGCGACCTGTAACGCTGTTTCATCTTTTCGGAAAGGGACGGGTTGTCGTCCATTGTAAAGTGCATATAAAGTGCGTTTTTTCGTTTTCTGCCCAATATCCATTCCACCCTAAACCAATGCTGTGGATATTCCGGGTTACAGTTAAACCAAAATTTACTGCCGTTTACAGAACATCTGGCTATTGCCTGCTCTACAAAGGACTTTGGCATTAACGCCACCTCGTCAAACAACACGCCGCACAATGTCATACCCTGAATAAGGGATGCAGAGGATTCGTCCTTTCCGCCAAAGAGATAAAAACGATTACTTTTGCCGTCAAATTCTATCTCAAGTAAATTTTGAGACAGCTTTTCGGTACAGCTAAAGCCCATTTCCTTTAGCATAGTAACCATAGGCGTAACAACATTTCTTTTCAGTGACCGTATGGTTTTACCACACATTGCAAAGCTGCCGCCGTTAAACCTGTAAAACGCCCACGAAATAAACGAAAGGCTCATACACATTGTTTTGCCGCTTCTGACCGCCCCGTCACATATAACGGCGTCACAGTCAGAATATCTGCTTCCTCTGCACCACCATGTAAGCAGCTGCATTTGCTTTTTTGAAAAGCTATTCAGCGTCATTTTCAACACCACTGTTGCTAAGCATATCTGCACTTCTTTCAAGAGCCTTATAAAACGGCAGGCTCTTTTCGTGAGTGTCCTCCTGTGCTTCGCTTAATTTTTCCAGTGCTTTTATTCTGTCAAAGAATTTTATCTCCATAGCACCGTCCTTTGGCTTTTTTATTTCTGAAATCATAAATAAATCCATAGCCTCCAGCTTTTGCAGTGACGGAGTTTCCATATACAAAAGCTGTATGCAGTCGGCTATACTTCCAAAAGCAAGGCGTTCATACCCAAGCAGTGCCATAAGCTTAAGGTCGTTTATACGGGTGTCACGGTACTCCTTAACTTTTCTGGCAATGTCACCTCTTGTCAACAGCTGTTGTCCTGTTTGCTCCGGGTTATTGCTATACCCTGCCATTACAGCCGACAGGCGGACATTTCCGTTTGAAGAATAAAAGCAACAAAATTTATCTTCCTTTCTTGTCATACATCCTCCTTAAATTGCTAAGGATTTTCTGCTGTTGCTTTGCAGTAAATTAACCCTTGCAACATATAGTCAAAAAAGCATAAAAGTTGCCTATTTTTATGCAACAATGCATTGTTCTAAAAAAATTTTTTTATTTTTATCCCCAATTTTTAAAATCCAGTACCCTTTTTACTTCTTACAAATAAAAAAACACAGCCCCTGCCAAAGCAAAGGCTGTGCTGATTATTAATAGTTATGTTTTCATTTAAGCTTTACCGCCGGCAAAGCTAGTACAGAAAACATACACCAACATATTTTTACTAAATACGATAAAGTTTTTAAACAAGTATTGTTATTTTAACGAATAGCTGTTAAAATTATAAGAGTATTGAAAGAAAGGGTGTTTAAATTGTTAAACCATATTATTGACCTTGAACTGCTTTCATTTTCAGATCTACAGGAAATTGTACAGCTGGCAGGTAAAATAATGAAAAATCCCGAAAACTACAGTGAAGCCTGCAAGGGAAAAATTCTGGGTACACTTTTTTATGAACCAAGCACAAGAACAAAAATGAGCTTTCAAACAGCTATGCTTCGTTTGGGCGGCTCTGTTATAGGCTTTGACAACCCCAGCAATTCATCCGTATCAAAGGGCGAAAGCCTAAAGGATACCATTAAAATTGTAAGCGGCTATGCTGATATTATAGCTATGCGCCACCCGCTGGAGGGCAGCGCTAAGGGTGCGTCCAAATACAGCAGTGTACCTATTATAAACGCTGGAGACGGCGGCCACCTACACCCTACACAAACATTAACAGACATTGTTACACTTCACAACGAAAAAGGCAGACTAAACCACCTGACTATTGGACTGTGCGGCGACCTAAAAAACGGCAGAACGGTACATTCACTCATCAAAACCATGTCGCACTTTGAGGGCAACAAGTTTGTTTTAATATCCACAAAAGAGCTTGGCATACCAAAATATATAAAAGACATTATGCAGGAGCAAAACTGCGAATATGTAGAAGTCCCTACACTTCAAGAGGCTATGCCTCAGCTTGATGTTCTGTATATGACCAGAATACAGCGCGAACGCTTTGCAAGCATGGAAGAATACGAGGCGCAAAAAGGCGTTTTTGTACTTGACAGAGAAAAGCTTTCGTTAGGTAAAGAGGATTTAAAGGTTCTTCACCCACTGCCTAGAGTTGACGAAATAGCAGAAAATATTGACGACGACCCACGCTGTGTATATTTTAAACAGGCAATTTACGGTATGTATGCCAGAATGGCGCTTATACTGCTAACCCTGCAGGGGGCAAAATACTCCTACTCAAGGGGAAAGATTATTATAGATAACAGCGGCTGTGTAAATCCAAAATGTATTACCCACACCGAACCGTATATGCCAAAGGAATTTAAAGAAAAAGGCGGTTATCTGGTGTGCGAATATTGTGACACTGCCAAAAAGCCTGGTGAAAAATTAAAAGAAAAGTAATTCTTAACTTACGCAAAGCACATATTGCTCCCGTACAAATAAATAAAAAACAAATCCCACAGGAACACAGTTTATTAAGCTGTGTCTCCTGTGGGATTTTTATTTAACTTTTTCAGTTAATTTTCACATTACCGCATTTATATTATTACATCTAAATGCAAGTCATCGTCCTTAACAGAAAGTGCTATGCTCTTTAGCACGCCCTCGCCGTGGTTAATAATTTCAGTCGCAATTTTATCTTCAACATTTTGTCTGATGTAGCTGCGAATATCTCTTGCTCCGCTTTTACCTCCGGCAGATTTCTCTGCAATATATGCAGTAGACGCATCGTCATAAGTAAATGTAATTCCCTTTTCAGCCAATGATTCAATGTATTCATCAAGCACCAAAGCCGCAATGCCCTTAAAGTCATTTTTATCAAGGTTTCTAAATACAATTACGTCGTCTACCCTTGCCAAAAATTCAGGTCTTAAGAATTCTCTCAGAGCTTTCATTACACGCTCCTTTGTTGCTTCGTCCTCTGTTTTACCAAAGCCTAAAGCAAACTCAGCCTTTGAACTGCCGGCATTTGAGGTCATTACAATTACGGTATTTTCAAAGTTTACAACTCTGCCGTGAGCGTCTGTTACCTTACCCTCGTCAAGAATCTGTAAAAGAATATTCAAAACATCAGGGTGAGCCTTTTCAATTTCATCAAACAGCAATACGGAATACGGCTTTCTGCGTACCTTTTCGGTTACCTGTCCTGCCTCGTCATAGCCCACATATCCAGGAGGTGAACCAATAATCTTAGACACTGCGTGCTTCTCCATATACTCCGACATATCCAGTCTTATAAGAGTTTCCGGAGTATCAAACAGCTCCTCAGCAAGCACCTTTACAAGCTCTGTTTTACCTACGCCTGTAGGGCCTACAAATATAAAGGAAGCAGGTCTGCGGCGTGGGCTTATTTGCACTCTGCTGCGGCGTACTGCCTTTGCAATGGCAGAAACAGCCTCGTCCTGACCGATAATATGCTTTTTCATTGCTGTTTCAAGGTCAGCAAGCTTGTTAAGCTCGTTTTCGGCAACACGCTGTGCCGGGATACCTGTCCACAGCTCAATAACCTTTGCAAGGTCTGCGTCCTTTACAGTTACTCCCAATGCTTCAGGTTCTACCTTTTTAATTTTTTCCTCAGTTTGGGCGAGCTCCTCCCTTACCTTTGCAACAGCCTCATAGTCAATAGCGTCAGGATTTTCTGTAAGCTCGTCCTCTCTCAGCTTCAAATACCGTACATTATCTGTAAGCTTGTCGTATTCCTCCATAGCTTTACAATTCAAAGCGGCACAGGCACATGCTTCGTCAAGCAGGTCTATAGCCTTATCCGGTAAAAATCTGTCTGTAATATATCTTTCAGACAGTACAACCGCACGGCGGATAATCTGCTCCGGCACAGCCACACGGTGGTGCCTTTCGTAATAATCCTTAACGCCCTCAAGCACCTCTATAGCGTCTTTAATTGAAGGCTCGTTTATTGTAACCGGCTGGAATCTTCTTTCAAGTGCTGCGTCCTTTTCAATGTACTTTCTGTACTCGTTAAAGGTTGTTGCGCCTATAACCTGTATTTCACCACGG
The DNA here is from genome assembly GCA_902789345.1 of uncultured Ruminococcus sp. Lineage (GTDB taxonomy): Bacteria > Bacillota > Clostridia > Oscillospirales > Acutalibacteraceae > CAG-964. The sequence goes on along the minus strand of CADANT010000004.1, from coordinate 94,041 downwards.
GAAAGTGCAGGCTTTAGAATATTTGCGGCATTCATAGTGCCCTCAGCGTCACCTGTACCTACCAGGTTATGCACCTCGTCAATAAACAATATAATATTTCCGGCAGCCTTAACCTCGGCAGTTAAGCCCTTAATACGGCTTTCAAACTGACCTCTAAACTGTGTACCGGCAATAAGCGCTGTTAAATCAAGCAGTTCTATTTCTTTATTTTTTAATCTTTGAGGAACATCGCCCTTTGCAATACGCAGTGCCAATCCCTCTGCAATCGCTGTTTTACCTACACCTGGCTCACCAATCAAGCATGGGTTATTTTTACTTCTTCTGGACAAAATCTGAATTACACGGGCTATTTCCTTATCTCTGCCGATAACTCTGTCCAGCTTGCCCTGCTTTGCTCTCTCTGTCAGGTTTGTGCAGTAGGCATCAAGGTGCTTTCTTTTAGCGTCCTTTTCTTTCTTGGCCTTTCTCTTGGACTGTGTTGTTTTGTCAGCCTGGTTAGCCCCGCCAAAAAGATTAAACGGAAAGGTAGGAGCACCGCCGGCAGAAAACTTGTCAGGGTCGTTGTCATCACCCGGCAAAATGTCATTTTCGCCGTTAAGCAGTTCGCCCAGATTTTGGTCGCCCATAAGCTCCTGCAAATTAGGAATTTCACCGTTATTGCTCATTTCAATAAGGCTGTCCATAGAGTCCTGCATACTTTCAAGCTGCTCGTCCGTAATTCCCATATTCTGCATTAAATCCTTTACAGGCTTAATTCCAAGTTCATTTGCACAGCTAAGGCAGTAACCCTTAGTCTGATTTCCTGCATTGTCAGAAACAAAAACAACAGCAGGTCTTTTGTTACATTTACTACAAAGCATAGTTTTATCTCCTTATGTTATCTATGATAAATTTTACTTGTTTTCATCTTTAATTTTTTCTTTATTTTTCTTTTCATTTTCATTAAGCAGCTTAATAAATATAATTGCGTAGTTCACCAAAGCAAACATCATAGCTACTATTGTTATGCTAAGCAAAATAAGTACAACAAGAGGGTTATTGTAGTGTAAAAACGCTCTGCTAAACACAATGGCAACAACCGACACATAAAAAATAATTGTAGCCAGCTTACCATACCACTTTGCAGCCGGCGGTGTTATACCCTTGTGAATTAAATAATATCCGCCAAGCAGCATAGACAAATCCTTTACAACCAGTGCAATAACCAGCGGTACTATTTGAGGCATTAAAGTACCTAAGCATATTATAACGGCAACCAATGTAAGCTTGTCTGCAATAGGGTCCAAAATTTTACCCAACGCAGTAACCTGATTTAACCGTCTTGCTAAATACCCGTCTATACAGTCACTTAAACCTGAAAGCACAATAAAGCTAAAGGCGGCAATATACTGTTCATTCAAGAAAAAAAGCACAAACGGCGCAATAAATACTATTCTTAAAAAAGAAATAACATTCGGAATAGTAAAAATTTCACTTTTATCACACTGTTGTTTACCTGACGCTATTCCTTCCTGCTCTACATTTGACATACAAATCCTACTCTCCCTCTATATAATGGTCAGTACTATATTCTGTAGCGTATTGCGCATCATACAACTCACCGTCGTTATCCTTATCCATAAAAATATTCACAAAAAACGAGCCTTGCCGCACATCATTAAAGTCCTTGTTTTCGGAGCTTGGCATTACACCTATAATAAGCGATACCGTCAAAACCAATACAGCGCCATATATACATCCTATTACAGCACCCACAATCTTATTAGCTGTACCTATTACAGGCAGTTTATTTACAACATCTGCAGCACGAATGACCACAGCTATAACAACTTTCAGCAATACAAACACAATAATAACAACAATAAAGCCGATTAGAGCTGTTATTATAGGTGCAACAATTTCCTGTACCGCATCTACGGCGGCGTCGGTTATTTGCTGCTGCGAGCCGTCTGCAACTGCGCCAACCGCATTTGACAATGTGTTTTCGCCCACTATTTCCCTTAAAAAATCGGGCAGTGCATTATATACCGCATCTCCTAAATTTCCTGAACTGCTGTCAAGGGAATTGCTTACAGAGTTGCTTACCTTGTCCGATACCGATTGTTTAAAAAACATATCGTATATATACGGCGACACCGCCTTGCTAAAGGTGTAAGCAACAATAATTGAAACTATACCGCCTACCAGCGAAAGGATAGACTTTATTGCACCTCGTATATAGCCTGAAACAGCCACAAGTACAATAATAAGTATCATTATTAAGTCAAACCAATTAAACATATACAAACCTCATATGTATGCTATATTGAAATAATATAACATATAGAAAGTAAAAATACAATTATCAAATTGTGAACAAATGCAAATTAACCCACAGCAGTGCTTGTACATTGTGGCACTGCCACAGTTTACTGCCAAAAACGCCAAACTGTAAAGTCCGCAAAATGTCAAGTATCACACCGGGCAACAAGCCTTTGCCCTTACAGCTCAACCTTTCTTATTTCTGTTATGCCAATAACATATACCGTATTATTGTTTGCGTAAACAATGCTTTGAGCGTCCAGTCCTGCGTCATAGTCCTTAAGTGTCGTTTGTGTGGAGGTATCAAACAGGGTTATTTTATTGTTGCTTAATATTGCCGCATTATTACCGCAAACATCCATAGAATCTACCGACATATCTGTTTTTGTGGTTGTCGTTATGCCTTTTTCGGATATATTCCAAATTTCACAGCTTTTTCCGTCCTCAAAAGGCGACAGTGAAAGGAAAATTCCGTTGTCTGTAATTTTTCTGCTTCTTAAATTATATCCGTTATAGGTAAAGTCATATTTATTTTTATAGTCAGAGGTTATTATCATCGCTGTTGTATCACCAATTACCGCAATGTTGCCATTGTTCATAAACTTTGCTTCATATATGGTAATATCCTTAAAATCCAGCTTGGCAATGGGTTCTTCCTTTGTAAAGTCCAGTACATATATTTTTGAAACTATACTGCCCTTTGAAGCGTCAAGTCCGCATACAACCGCTTGGGTTAAGCTGTTGTTTATTGAAACACCGGTAGTGTAACATTCAGAAAAATAATAAGCGTAATGCTGTTCATTATTTTTATTAAACACAGTCAGCTTTGCAGTGTAACCGGATTTTTTTGATAAAATAGCATAGTCGCCGTTTTTATTTATTGTGGCAGTGTAAATTGTATCCTCCACACTTCCCTCGTATGTTATTCCGGAACCGTTGCTTATTTGAAACTGATTACCGCTTTTGTCGTAAATAATGGCATAGTCTCCGTTTGCAGACATTGCCGGAGAGGCATATTTAACCCTTTGGTCCACCACTATTCCGCCGCCGGAGTTAATAATCTGAAATTCGGTGTCGCTGGTATACGCAAGGTTATTATTAACAATATTTGCGTCGCCCTCGCTTATGGTTTTGCCCTGAATTTCAACAGGAAAGCCTTTTCCGTTGGCTTTTGAAGATGCCAAACTGCCCTGCAATGCGTTAGGACCAATGTAATTCCATATGCTTACACCGCCTACAATAACCACCAACGCAGCTATAATAACCACAATAACCTTTGCTCTGCCGTTAAGCGGATTTTTCTTATTTTTTTTATTTTCGTCACGCTCATATTCCTCTATGGGCTTGTCCTCATAGCTGAGCATTTCCCTCTCTTTTTTGCCTTTTCTCCTTTTCATACTTATCTCCTGTTCTGTACAGTAAAAATAACTGTATCTGAATTTACGGTAAATTTTAAACTATAAATTTTAATTAATAATTAACCCTGTTTAAATAAAGTCCGCAGGCAGGCGCCGTAGGCCCTGCTTTTGCCCTGTTTTTTGCCTTTATAATACCCTCTATGCAGTCGGGCGAAAATTTACCCTGTGCTATTCTTATTAATGTACCCACCATAATGCGTACCATATTGTACAAAAATCCGTCTGCCTCTACCGTAAGCAGTACCATATCGCCTTGTCGCTCAACCTTAAAGTTCATTACATTTCTGGTCATATCCTCCATTTTGCGGCTGTCTATAGTGCAAAACGAAGTAAAATCGTGTTTTCCCACATAAGCCTTACAAGCCCTGTTTAACAGCTCAACATCAATGGGATACTTATAATGATACGCCAAGCCCTCTAAAAACGGATTTCTTACCTGACTGTTCCATATTTTATAAACATACTCCTTGCTTTTACAGCTGTAGCGGGCATGAAAGTCAAGCTCCTTTTCCTCAACATTAAGCACAGAAATATCAAGGGGCAAAAACCTGTTAAGCGCCGTTTGCAGTCTGTAGGTAGGAATATTATGCTCCATTTTAAGACTAATGCAGTACATATTGGCGTGAACTCCGCTGTCTGTTCTTGAACAACCCTTTAGCTCGTACGGCGTTTTTTGAATAACATTTTCAAGAGCCTTCTGAAAAACCTCCTGCACTGCCAAAGCATTGCTCTGTATCTGCCAGCCGTGATATTTACTGCCGTTATATGAAATTGTAATTAAAAAATTTCTCACCTGGCTATCGCTCCAAACATTACATTGCATACTATTACTCCTGCCAAAACAAATACCGACACTGCCACAGCCACAGCGTCCTTTGTCCCTGCTTTTAAGACTTTCATTCTTGTTCTTCCCCCTCCGCCACGGTAACAGCGGCACTCCATAGCTACGGCAAGCTCATAGGCTCTGTTAAAGGCAGAAACCAACAGCGGTACAAGCACCGGCATCATAGCCTTTACTCTTTTTATTAAGCCGCCGCTGTCCATATTGGCACCACGGGCCTTTTGTGCACTCATAATTTTGTCCGTTTCCTCAAGTAAGGTAGGAACAAACCGCAGTGCAATAGTCATCATCATTGCTATTTCATGTACCTTAATATGAATCACTGTAAGGGGCTTCATAAGTCTTTCAAGTGCATCGGTAAGGTCGGTAGGCGAGGTTGTGTAGGTTAGTACACAGCTAATAAAAATAAGCGCAACAATTCTTATTGAAATAAAAACAGCATTGCTTATTCCGTTTAATGTTATTTTCAAAAATCCCCACTGCCATATAGGTTCGCCACTGCCGTAAAACATATTTAATACAGAAGTAAAAAGGATAATAAACATTATAGCCTTTAAACCTTTAAAATACATTTTTACGGGAATCTTTGTAAGTAACACTATTGCCACCGTTACCAGTGCCATAAAGCCTAAAGAAACAAAGTTATTAGCTACAAACAAAAAAACAATATATGCAATTATAAGCAATATTTTCACTCTTGGGTCAATTTTGTGTATAACCGAATTGCCCGGAAAAAACTGTCCCAGCGTAATATCCTTTATCAAGCCTGTTTTCCTCCGTTCAGCAGAGGCAGCAGCTGCTTTACAGCCTCCTCTATTGTAAGTACACCTTTCTTAACATCATAGCCCTTATCGGCTAGGGCGTTTACTATTTGGGTTATCTGCGGTATTTTCAGCCCCATACTTTTCAGCCTTTCCCCCTGCGAAAAGACATTATGAGGGGTATCAAGCATTTCCATTTTTCCGCCGTTCATAACAAGCACCCTGTCGGATATTCTTGCTATGTCCTCCATACTGTGAGACACCAGCAAAATTGTATTGCCGGACTTTTTGTGGTAGCTTTCTATCTGCCCCAGCAAAAGCTCTCTGCCCATTGGGTCCAAACCCGCCGTAGGTTCGTCAAGAATAAGTACCTGCGGATTCATTGCTATTACACCTGCTATAGCGGCACGGCGTTTTTCACCGCCGGACAGCTCAAAGGGAGATTTATCCAGCAATTCAGCTTTAAGCCCTGCAAACTTAGCGGCGGCCTCAACAGAAGAAACAATCTCATCATCGCTAAGCCCCATATTACTTGGGCCATATGCAATATCCTTTCTTACTGTTTCTTCGAAAAGCTGATATTCCGGGTACTGAAAAACCATACCCACCTTAAAGCGTACCTGCCTTATTTTTTTAGGTTCGCTCCAAATGTCCTTTCCCTCCAGCAAAACTCTGCCGCTTGTAGGCTTAATTAATCCGTTCAGCATTTGCACCATAGTGGATTTTCCGGAGCCTGTATGCCCTATAACACCTACTACCTCTCCTTTGTTGATTTCAAAGGAAACATCATTCACGGCAGTTTTTTCAAAGGGTGTGCCAATACCGTATTTATAGCATAAATTTTCAACCTGAATAATACTCATAGAATTATCCTCTTTATAAAATAAAGCTGCAATTAGCATTGCGGTAAAATTTCAGACAGAGCCTGCACACACTCAGCAGGTGTAAGGGGCATTTCATTCACTGCAGCGCCATACTGATTTTTGAGCATATACATAAGCTCAACAGACTGGGGAACGTCAAGAGAATGTTCCTTTAAAAGTTCAACCTTACTAAAAACCTGCCGTGGCGTACCCTGCGTAAGAATACTGCCCTTGTCCATTACAATTACTCTGTCAGCCAGTACCGCCTCGTCCATATAGTGGGTAATAAGCACTATGGTAATTCCCATACTTTTGTTAAGGCGCCTTATGGTATCCATAACCTCCTGCCGTCCCTTAGGGTCAAGCATAGCGGTAGGCTCGTCAAGAACAATACACCTTGGCTCCAT